>JBHPCZ010000002.1:0-76767 GCA_042573625.1 Thermodesulfobacteriota bacterium | reverse complement strand
CAACTATGATATTTTCAATTTCGACGGCTGTATCGTTGACCGGGTCAATTTGAGAGAACAGGTGGTCTGGTCTCATCCCAGATCTGAATTTCCGGCACTCACTGAAGATCAAATCGATGACGGAATCCATTTTGACCGTGTCCAGATGCTGGCCGAAGATTATATGAAAATGGGCATGATCAAGGTAGAGAAAATCGACCTTCCGGAACCGTATATACCGGAGACCATGAGCAAAAGAATTCTGGTTATCGGCGGCGGTATCACCGGCATTTCGGCGGCCGTAGATGCGGCCAAGGCCGGGTATGAGGTCACCGTGGTTGAAAAGGAAGCGGCACTGGGCGGGTATGCGGCAAAACTCCGCAAACAGCTGCCCAATGAAGACCCTTATGAGAATCTTGTACCGCCGGTCATCGAGGGTAAAATCAAAGAACTGGAAAGCTACGGCAACATTACCGTTAAAACGGAAACTGTTGTTGCCCGTCTCGCCGGCGAACCGGGAGATTTCATCGTGACACTTAAAAATCCCGGTGAAAAGTTGGAGTTTGATGTCCCGTTCCCGCTGCCCGAAGAGATGAAACTGGATGAGAACGGAAAAGAACTGGATGTTGAAGCGCAGCATAAGCGTTATCTGGAATTCAACGAAGGCAAGCTTGACATTCTGCAGTTTGATCCGGATGGCGAAAAGTTCGGCGCTGTCGTCCTTGCTGCCGGATGGCGGCCCGATGAACCTGAGGGCGAGGAATTTGCCCATCTCGGTTTTGGCCAGCTGCCGGATGTGGTTACCAACCACCAGTTCGAACAGATCGCCGCCAAGGGAAAGGTGACCCGTCCGTCTGATGGAAAAGAGGCCAAATCGGTCGTGTTTATCCAGAGTCCCGGAAAGGGCGATGATGACGCGGACTTTGACTACTGTGGTTCGGTCACCAGCCTTGTGTCTCTCAAGCAGGCCAAATATGTCCGCGAAGATTATGATGACGGCAAAGCCTTTATTTTTTACCAGCATATGCGGACCCCCGGACTTCTGGAAAACTTTTACAAGAGCCTTCAACAGGATGAAGGTATCTTTATGACCAAAGGTGAAGTGATCGGTGTGTCTAAAAACGGCGACGGAATGGTTGTTGAGGCCGATAATACGCTGCTGGGTGAAAAGGTTAAGGTCAATGCCGATATGGTGGTGCTGGCGACCGGCATGGTCCCGGTTACAGTGGATGACCCGGTGGTGAACCTGGCATACCGGCAGGGCCCGGCATTCCGTGATATCGGTCTTTTCGATGGATTTTGCGATTCAAATTATATCTGCTTTCCCTATGAAACCCAGCGAACCGGGATTTATGCTGCGGGCGCGATTCGCCGAAGCATGACCATGGAAGAATCGATTGAAGACGCCACCGGTGCAGCCCTTAAGGCCATCCAGTGCATTGAATCGGTCAACAGGGGTGTTGCCGTACATCCGAGGTCCGGAGACATGACATTTCCGGATTTCTTTTTCCAGAGATGCACCCAGTGCAAGCGGTGCACCGAGGAGTGTCCTTTTGGCGCCCTGGACGATGATGAAAAGGGAACCCCGAAGCCGAATCCGGCGCGATGCCGGCGCTGCGGCACCTGCATGGGGGCATGCCCCGAGAGGATTATCGGCTTTGCCGACTATAACATCGACAGCATCGGATCGATGGTTAAAATCATCGGTGTTCCTTCTGAAGACGATTACGAGGAGCCGCCGATGCGGATTCTGGGGCTGGTGTGTGAAAACGATGCCTATCCGGCGCTGGATATCGCGGGTCTGAACAGGCTTTCTTATTCGGCTGACGTCCGTTTCATTCCGGTCAGATGCCTGGGATCCATGAACGTGATATGGATCAAGGATGCCATGGCTCAGGGTATGGACGGCGCTTTCCTGCTGGGATGCAAGCACGGCGACGACTACCAGTGCCACTTTATAAAAGGAAGCGAACTTTCGGACGTCAGAATCCAGAAAATCGGCGACGCCCTGGCGAGTCTGGCCCTGGAAAATGAACGGGTCGCCCAGTTCCAGGTTGCCATCGACGAATATGACAAGCTTCCCAAAATGATTAATGACTTTGTGGAAGTGGTTGAAGCGCTGGGTCCGAACCCGTTCAAGGGATTCTAATGACGGATGATTTTTGATTGACGATTGGAGATTGAATATGTATACAAATCTTCAATCGTCAATATTCAAAAGCAGGAGGTTATTCACATGACGGATAAATACCTGATCGAGCCTGATGTGAACTTTGTTAGAGAGGTTGTCGGGCTTGGGGGCGACACCCTGAAAAAGTGCTTTCAGTGCGCTACCTGCTCGGTGGTCTGCCCGATTTCTCCGGACACCAAACCCTTTCCCAGAAAGGAAATGATCGCCGCATCATGGGGATTAAAGGACAGGCTGGTTGCCAATCATGACATATGGCTCTGCCACCATTGCGGGGATTGTACGACCAAGTGTCCGCGCGGTGCAAAGCCGGGTGAAGTGCTGAGCGCGATCCGCTCATACGCCATTGCGGATTATGCGGTACCCAAAGCGTTGGGGAAATGGGTCAATGATCCCAAGATGCTCCCGGTTATCGGTCTCCTCATACCGACGGTGATTTTTATCGTTCTGGGCCTGATTACGGGACTGCTCGATTTCACGCCGGGCGGTGATGAGATCGTCCATTCACATTTCTTTTCTTCATGGTTGGTCGATATGGTTTTCGTGCCGCTTGCCATGGGCTGGATTCCGGTCATTTTCGCTATTGGACTGAACCGATTTATTAAAGACATCCACGCAACCGCGCTCCGTGATGGAAAGACGGACAAGGCGGAGATCGAATTCGGCGGTTTTATCAAGGCATTGATTTTCGTGATCCCCACCATATTAAAGCAGGACAAATTTGCCGAGTGCGATGAAAACAAAGATCGTGACACCGCCCATCTGATGGTATTCTGGTCGTTTATCGCGCTCTTTATCGTCACCAACATATTTTTTGTTCATCTTTATGTACTGCAATGGCATGGCCCCTATCCACAGTGGCATCCTGCCAAATGGCTGGCGAATATTGGGGGTTTGGCCCTGATTATCGGCAGTATCCTGATGATTAAGAACCGCCTGTCCAAAACAGACCAGCCGACGACCTACAAGGATTGGTACCTGCTGGGTCTGGTTCTCGGACTCGGGCTCACCGGTATGCTGACCGAAATGACACGGCTGGCAGGAATAGGCGGCCTGTCTTACTTTTTGTATTTCGTACATCTGATTTTTGTATTTAACCTGTTCGCATATCTGCCGTTTTCAAAACTGGCCCATCTGGTCTATCGAACGGTGGCCATGGCGTATAATGAATATATCGGCAGAGAATAGCAATAGGTGCGAAAATATAATTTGTTGATCAAACAAGGGAGATGTCATTAGGCATCTCCTTTTTTTTGTTTCGATTTTTCGAATGAAATATTTTTGTTTAACAAGAGAATCTATTTCATTGAAGAAACCGGGTTGTTTGCAACAACTGAGCTGTAGAGGTAGCAAATTTAATTTAGCAAAGAAAAAACAAGCCCGACCGAACCGATTGATGATATCTGCAATTGTAACTTATTTGTGATGTAAGGTATCTGCATAATCATTTGACATAAAAACGGCCATATAATACCGTACTGAATGCTGAATCTTCTGTGAAGTTTGGCCTCTATCTTGAACCCGTTCCCATTGTGAAACACCTCAAATTGTGATGACCTCATTCTCGGACGATTCGTTCTATCTATCAAATTCTAACTGTTTTTGAATACTTAAAGGAGGCTATAAATCATGAGTGAAGAAATTTTTCACAATCTGGCTAAAGTCCTCGATACGCTTCCTAATGGCTTTCCAACAACCGATTCGGGCGTAGAGATCAAACTGTTGAAGAGAATATTCCAGCCGGAAGATGCTGAGCTTTTTTGTGATTTACGATTAGAGTTTGAAACAGCACAACAAATTTCAGAGCGAACAGGGCGCACACTGGAAGGCCTGGAGGGACATCTGTCTGATATGAGGAAGCGGGGACAAATTTTTGGGGTTGATCTTGGTGATGTCAAGATATTCAAAATGGTACCTTGGGTCTTTGGAATTTATGAATTTCAACTCCCCCATATGGATCGAGAATTAGCCGAGATGTGTGAAGAGTTCGGGAAGGTTTACAGTGAACAGTTCTTCAAAATAAAACCTCAACTAATGCAAGCAATCCCCATTGAAAAAGAAATCCCCAATAAGCAGCAAGCACTGTCTCATGAGCAAGTTTCAAATATCATCGAAAACAGCCAGTCTTTTGCTGTATTTGATTGTATATGCAAAAAAGAAAAGCAACTATTGGACGATGGTTGTGATAAACCATTGGAAATCTGCACGGCTTATGCGCCAATTCCTGGTGTTTTCGATGATTCAGATCGTTACCGTTCAATCTCAAAAACCGATGCCTATGCCGTACTTAATAAAGCCGAGGAAGCCGGATTAGTCCATCTGACCTGGAATGTTGAAAGCGGTCATTTTTTTATTTGCAATTGCTGTGGGTGCTGCTGTGGAGTCTTGCGGGCAATCAATGAACTGGGAATAAATGCATCTGATGTAATTAATTCATACTATTTCGCGGTAATCAATTCTGATGAGTGTGATGTCTGCGGAATTTGCAAGGATGACCGCTGTCAAGTAAACGCTATCGAAGAGGGAGATGATGCTTACAAGATAATCCGCGAGAAATGTATTGGCTGCGGCCTTTGTGTTGATACCTGTCCATCGGAAGCTATATCGCTGGTACGGAAACAGCCGGAGGAGATTGCCCCACCGCCCAAGGACGAGATGGACTGGTATGAAAAACGTGCAACCGAGCGCGGAGTTGATTTTAGTAGATACAAATAATAATTCTATTCTGTAAAAGACTACGCTGAAATGGTTAATATTAAAATCTTGAGGGCAGAGTTATTTTAGCGCTACCTTTTTATCAATCAGATATATTATACTCTAAAGAGACTTTAAATACCTTCTATGTACCACAGGTCCCCTAATTGTTTAAAAACTTGCGATACCTCCAAATATCCAATTTAACGGAACTTGTGCTTACTGCAATATAACACCTGTTTTGAGGATTATTCAAAAGTTGTGATATCGACCAACCACATTCCTCTAATAAAAACCTTCAATACGCATTTCCTGCCTGTAAAATCAATGCGAAGTAAGGGAAAATTGGTAAAGTAGCGCAGTGCCGTACATTAAAAATGGATCAAATATAAAAAGCCCGACCATTATGGTCGGGCTTTTTATTGTTTTTATGGCGGAGAGAGAGGGATTCGAACCCTCGGAGGAGTTTTCACCCCTCACTCGCTTAGCAGGCGAGCGCCTTCAGCCAACTCGGCCATCTCTCCATTTTTGGTTAGTGTCCACCCATAAATGGTCTTTTTGCCCAATCTCTGCGTTATGCTCAAAAAATAATCCTCGGAATATAACACATATGCCTCCGGTTATTTTTTTTGCATGCCTTGATCTTGAACAAAAATCATCATTTATGGATGGACACTAGTTAAATTGTGATTGGGTTGATCGATGAATCCGTTTTTGTTGACTAACATCCTTACATTTTACCAATCAGCCATTTAACGTGCTGTGGAAAATGGCGGAGGGAGTAGGATTCGAACCCACGGAGCTGTTACACTCAACGGTTTTCAAGACCGCCGCTTTCAACCACTCAGCCATCCCTCCGTATTAATACCTAAATCGCCCAACTTAAACAACGCAAATTACCATCTTGAAAATTACAGGTCAATGCTTTTATTGATCTCTGCCGGTTATACGAATATCTTATAAAGACAAAGAAAGACATTTTCAATTCATCGCGGAGAAAGTAGATATGCGCTTTAATTTTTAAAGTGCGATAGAAAAAATACGATCTTTTTTTGTTGTACGACTATTGCCTGTTGACAGGATTATTATTTTATGGTTTCCAGACAAAATTATGTAAAAGACCACAAGACAACTTGAAATGTCAGAGGTTGTTTGAAGCGGTAATTGATCGTATTTCAAGGGAGATATGACATGAAGCAGAAATATGTGATTTTGAATAACAACGCAAAGAAAGAGCTTGTCGTCAAAGAATATGCCGAGCTGGATAAAGAAACCTTTTCACTGCTCTGCGAGCATACCTATGAGCAGAAGGAGATTAAATCTGCCATAGCAGAAGGCAAGGAGATTCTTATTTCAGCATTGAGAAGGGATAACATGTA
This sequence comes from Thermodesulfobacteriota bacterium, assembly GCA_042573625.1. Taxonomy (GTDB): domain Bacteria; phylum Desulfobacterota; class Desulfobacteria; order Desulfobacterales; family UBA11574; genus JBHPCZ01. The sequence continues at coordinate 70,527 of JBHPCZ010000002.1, read as the reverse complement.
TCCGATTGGCAGATTTGCTGAAAAAATGGCCGAAGCGGTCATGGATCTGATTGCTTCCCAAAAGGACCAGTCCGTCGAGTTATTGTTTGATGATACCGACATGCTAACCAAGGGTCGTAGAGCCTCGACAGTTGTGAAAGATGATGAAAACGAGTCTGCGGATATCGATGAATTGCTGGAGGAAGATGTTTCAAACGCAGAGTATGATGATGAGGTGGAAATGAAAAAGATTTCCTCTTCCATCAAAGTCGCAGAGGATGAATCCGTTGATATTGATGATGAGGGTTGATCCGAATATTTATTGTGAAACACCCTGCTGACGCCGGTGTTCATAGAAAATAATGAAACTTTTTTTGTTATTGATAATGAAATGTTCGGGTTAGCTTAAAACATACCCCTCCTTCTGCAGTTCATGGGTAATCTTTTCTATGTGGGTCGTGCCGCGAGTTTCCAGTTCCAGTTCAACGCGTGTTACGTAAATGGGAAAATCTTTCACGTTACGCTCGTGGGTAATGTGAAGCACGTTTGCATTCAGTTGGGCGACCCGGGTCAGCAGACGGGCCAGAGAACCCGGTGTATCATCCAGTTGAAGCCGCAAGCGGACAATGCGACCGTTTTTTATCAAGCCCTTATTGATGATACGATCCAATAAGGGGCTGTCCACGTTGCCACCACTGATTACAAGAACAATCTTTTTGCTCGGAGGAGGGGTAACCGATCCATTCATGAGCGCAGCCAGTGGTACCGCTCCTGAACCTTCGGCCAGGATTTTTTTCCGTTCAAGAAGCATTAAAATTGCCGCGGCGATCTGCTCTTCTTCCACCAGAACGATTTCGTCTACTTTTTTACGGATGATTTCGAAATTCACTTCACCCATCTGTTTAATACTGATGCCATCGGCGATGGACGGTTTTAAATCGACTTTGCGGATTTTGCCCGTTTTTAATGATTCAAAAGCGGACGGACAGACAGCGGCCTGAACGCCAATAACTTTAACTGCCGGTTTTATCGATTTTGCAGCAGTCGCAATCCCGGAGACAAGTCCGCCCCCCCCAATGGGGACGATGATCATATCCGTGTCCGGCAGGTCCTTAAAAATTTCCAGCGCAATGGTTCCCTGGCCGATGATGATGTCCGTATCATCGAAGGGGTGGATGAAGGTCTTTCCTTCTCCGGCAAGTTCCCGGGCTTTTTCAAGGCATTCCCCAACGTTCTGCCCCGAAATAATCACTTTGCCGCCATAGTCGCGCGTTGCTTCCTGCTTGGAAATTGAAGCCCATTCAGGCATTACAATGGTTGCCGGGATTCCCGCCTGTTTTGCCGCTAAAGCAACCCCCTGCGCGTGATTTCCTGCAGAGGCCGCCACCACGCCCCCCGGACCGATTTGCTTTAGATGGGTCAGCACTTTATAGGTCGCGCCTCTTATTTTAAACGATCCCGTTTTCTGGAGGTTTTCAAGTTTGAGATATATGCTACAACCAAACATACGACTGAATGTGGGGGAATAAACAAGGGGTGTTTTGAGAATCTTCCCGCTGATAAGCCTTTCCGCTTCTTTAATCTTATCCATGGAAACCATATGACAATCCTTTAATAATTTTATTAAGTCCGCCTCTAAGGCGGGCGTTATATAAGATCGCAAAGCGATTTTATTGCTTGACCATTCGCCTCCCTTTGTATAACTGTTTTTCGGGTTAGTTTACAGCTTTTTTCATAGACGTTTTATTTTTGTTTTGTGTTTTGCCGTAAACAGCTGTGAATCGGCGAAATCAACTTGGCGGAGACATAAACTCATCTGTTAGTTCAGACTGGGAGTGTGTGATGATAAACACCTATCAAAAAATTATTGAGGCGAGGATACTTCTGGAGCTGCCTGAAAAGGCCACCATGGAGGAAATTAAGACCAGCTATAGAAGCCTGATCAGAAAATGGCACCCGGACCGATGTAAAAAGCCCAAGGAAGAATGCACAGAAATGACGACAAAAATCATCGCTGCCTACCGGACCATTTATGAATACTGTAACCATTACAAGTTCTCCTTTTCCACAGAAGAGATCAGAAACTATATTTCAGATCAGGAGTGGTGGGTTGAACGTTTTGGTTATAGGACTTTATGGGGGGATGAAAAAAAAGGAAAATAACAGCTGAAATATGTGTTTGCCACGGAAATAACAGAATATCGAAAAAAACAGCATTAAATTAGAGGCTATAACTCAATATGCGAATCCATATCGATTATAAACAACTCAAGTATCGTCGCACAAAAATCGTTGCAACACTCGGCCCCAGCTCAAGGGACGCTAAAACCATCGAACGCCTTATCACGGCCGGGGCAGACGTATTCAGACTCAATATGTCCCATGGCACACACGACAGCCATCAAGAAATATATCATCGCGTACGTGCCGCATCCGAAAAACTTGGAAAACCTATTGCGGTTCTTGCCGACTTATGCGGCCCGAAAATACGGGTCGGCAACTTCATGAACGGCGAGATAGAATTGGAGGAGGGTGATTCCGTAACGGTGACGACCCGGAGTGTGGAAGGGGGGCCCGGCCTGATCCCTTCCCAGTACAAAGGCCTTTCAGGTGACGTGGATAAAGGCAGCCGCGTTCTTCTGGACGACGGCCATCTTGAACTTCGCGTGGAATCCGTGGATGGAACCGAAATTTTATGCCGCGTGGTTAACGGCGGCGTGCTTCGAGATCGCAAAGGGATGAATCTGCCGGGGGTCAATGTCTCAGCCCCTTCACTTACCGATGAAGACCGAGTTGATGCACGGTTTGCTCTCGATTTAGGCGTTGATTTTCTCGCACTTTCATTCGTTCGCCGTCGATCGGATATTGAAGATCTCCGTGCTCTGGTATCGAAATCAGGCGCGCGTGTCGCTATTGTTTCGAAAATAGAAAAGCCGGAAGCGCTCGAAAATATTTCAGAAATTATGGAGAGCTCGGATGCGATCATGGTGGCGCGAGGTGACCTGGGTGTTGAATTGCCGCCACAGTCCGTCCCCATAGCACAGGATCAGCTTATCGATATGGCCCGGTCATACAGAAAGCCCGTGATTGTCGCAACGCAAATGCTCGAATCCATGATCGACCATCCGCGACCCACGCGGGCGGAAGTTACAGACGTGTCCAATGCGGTTCGCAGCGGTGCAGATGCGGTGATGCTTTCCGCCGAGACGGCTTCCGGTGACTATCCAATCGAATCCGTTAAAATGATGGATGTGGTTTCGCGTCAGGCAGAAGGATACCTCTGGCGGCAGGGGGCGTTTGGTTCCCTGATCCGGGAAGAAGAATGTATCCGGCCGATCCCCATTGAGGATGCCCTTGCAGAGTCAACCGCTCAACTATCGCGTGATCTGCTGGTCCGCGCAATTTTGGTTATTTCCCAAAATGACCGGTCCGTGGCGGTCATGAGTTCGTCGAGACCGGCTGCGCCTATCGTCGGGATTTCTACTGATGACAAAACCAGCAACATCGAAAATCTTCTCTGGGGCGTCATACCCGTCACGGCCAATGAGACCGACTTTGACGACTTCCGGTCGCTTGCCAGGCGTACCGTTAAGAAACTTGACCTGGCGGATGAGGGGCATCATATTCTTGTTGTACGCGGATTCAGCAGCGACCCGAAACAAAATATACCAAGTGTTACGGTTGTCACAGTTTGAACCAAGAAAGAGAAACTATATGAAAACAATCGGCCTCATCGGCGGGATGAGCTGGGCGTCTTCCATCGAGTACTACCGGATCATCAATGAAGAGACCCGAGCAAAATGTGGCGGGCTTCATTCCGCTAAGAGCATCATGTATTCTGTCGATTTTGCTGAAATCGAGCACCTTCAGCATGAGGGGAAATGGGACCAGATTGCTCAAGTATTGACGGCAGCAGCAAAAAACCTGGAGAAATGCGGCGCGGATTTCATCCTGATTTGTACAAATACCATGCACAAACTGGCAGATCAGATTCAAATCCACATAGAGATCCCCTTGTTACATATTGCCGACGCTACGGCTAAAAAGATAAAAGTGCGGGGGATAAAATCGGTTTTGCTCTTAGGAACCCAATTCACAATGGAAGAAGATTTTTACAGGGGCAGACTCGAGCGTAACTACGGCCTGGAAGTGATCATACCACCCGCCGAAGAAAGAGAAATCGTGCATGGCGTAATATATAATGAATTGTGCATGGGTACGATCAAACCGGCTTCAAAAAAAGCCTATATGAGCATCATCGAGCGTATGGTCAGGGAGGGCGCTGAAGGCGTTATCCTCGGCTGCACGGAGATCGGGTTGCTGGTTAAAAAAGAGGACAGCCCCGTTCCCGTATTTGATACCGCGAAAATTCATGCCATCGCCGCCGTTGAATATGCGCTTACTCCTCCTGCCGGCAAACGAGAATGATTTGACAATGGACCACAATCTGTTGTCTCTGCATTGGAAAGTATGGGCATCCTGTGGCTGGAATGGGATATATCTGACCTCAGAAGATCCCTCCCAATGGAAAAATCCGGGGGCCGGGTACGGATAGGTTGCTCTGGATCAAAATTAAGTAATCACACAGATTCGATAATATTCCCGGCAGTTAAATTCTCAGCCCTTACAATTAGAAATACTAAATATAAATGCCTGCTTGGTGGATGATGGCAGAGAAATCTGAGTATCAAGGAGAAAACATTTGTTATTTATTACAAATTTGTTATATTTAACCGATACTAAATATACGTAAAAAACATTTATTAATACAGATGTTCTTTTAACCCGACAAGCCAAAATAACAACCGGTAAATGAAGTCAAGACAGCAAGACAGTCGGTGTAAGGCATGGCTGACGAACCAACTCTGAACAGCTGTGGAAGGTTTTCATCATGAAAAGAATCGAAGAGGTTACCTTGCTTTATGAAATCAGCAAGGCGCTTAATGAGCACCTGGACCTTAAGAAAGTGCTTTACAAAGTTCTGGACATTCTCTCAAACTCGATGGGCATGTTGCGGGGTACCATAACCCTCCTGGACCCCCTGCGCGACGAGATCAGTATCGAAGTCGCCCACGGTCTTTCCAGAAGTGCCATGGCAAAAGGAAAGTATAAACTGGGTGAAGGAATTACCGGGCGGGTTTTTCAAACCGGCAAGGCCGTGGCCATTCCCAAAATCAGCGAAGAACCGCTCTTTCTGGATCGTACGGCGTCCCGAAAATCCAAGCCGGATCAGGAGCTCTCTTTTATCTGTGTGCCCGTCAAAAAAGGGAACCAGGTTATCGGCGCTTTCAGCGTCGACCTGCCTTATGACGAGTCCTATTCCCTGAAGGAAGGGAAAAAGCTCATGTCTGTTATCGCAACCATGGTTGCCAGACAAGTTGTCAACCTGGAAACGATCCGCCTGGAAAAAGAGCATTTAAGGGAAGAAAATATTCGGCTGAGAGGCGAACTGGAAAGTCGTTACCGAATTACAGATATCATCGGCAACAGCAACAAGATGCGCGAAGTGTATCAGATGATATCTCAGGTCTCCAAGAGTAACGCCACGGTACTGATTCGCGGAGAAAGCGGTACCGGCAAGGAACTGGTTGCCAACTCCATACACTACAACAGCCTCAGGGTTAAAGGCCCGTTTGTCAAAGTCAATTGCGCCGCGCTCCCGGTCAATCTTATTGAAAGTGAGCTGTTCGGACATGAAAAGGGTGCCTTTACCGGTGCCATCAAACAAAAACCGGGCAAATTTGAACTGGCCAATAAAGGGACCATTTTTCTCGACGAGATCGGCTCCATCGGACTGGATGTGCAGGCCAACCTGCTCCGTATCTTGCAGGAAAAAGAATTTGAACGGGTGGGCGGCCATAAGACATTGAAAACAGATGTCCGCATCATCACCGCCACCAACAAGAACCTGGAAGAAGCCGTGGAAACGGAAAACTTCAGAGATGATCTCTATTATCGTCTGAATGTATTCCCCATTTACATGCCGCCCTTACGAGAACGAAAGACAGACATTCTTTTGCTGGCCGATCACTTTCTCGAAAAGTATGCCAAGGAAAATCACAAAGACATTCGACGGCTTTCCACACCTGCCATCGATATGCTCATGGAATATCATTGGCCCGGGAATGTGAGAGAGCTGGAAAATTGTATCGAGCGCGCGGTACTTCTTTGCGAAGAACACGTGCTTCACAGCTATCACCTTCCCCCCACATTACAGACCGGTACGGAATCGGACACTCTGCCCGTTTTATCGCTGGATGATGCCTTGGCAAACCTGGAAAGGGAGATGATCATCGACGCCCTGAAAAATACCCGGGGCAATATCTCCCTGGCGGCAAAGCTCCTGAAAACGACTGTTCGAAAGTTTTCCTACAAGGCCCAGAGATATGGTGTTGATTACCGGCATTATCGCTAACCCGAATTGCTCATGAAAAATGGCAATTAAGTTTTTGGTGTTTGATTATGATTTTTAATACCCCGTCCGATTGCGGCGGGGAGTTTCATTTAAATCGGAAAATAACAACAGCCCCCTGAAATTCAGCGGGCTGTTGTGTGTGCAGGGAGGTTATATGTCGTAGTAAAGGAAGAATTCGTGCGGATGCGGCCGAAGCTTGACCGCATTGACCTCGTTTTCGATCTTATATTCGATCCAGGTGTCTATAACATCTTTGGTAAAGACATCTCCTTTGAGCAGGAAGTCATGATCTGCTTCCAACGCCTCAAGGGCTTCATCCAGAGCGCCCGGTGCGGACGGAATCTCCGCCAGTTCTTCGGGCGGCAGACCGTAAATATCTTTGTCCAGCGGGTCGCCCGGATCGATCTTATTTTCGATACCATCAATGGCCGCCATGAGCATGGCAGCAAAAGCGATGTACCCGTTGCATGACGGATCCGGCGTTCTGAACTCGATCCGTTTGGCTTTGGGTGACGCTGAATACATGGGAATCCGGATGGCCGAACTCCGGTTCCGGCTGGAGTATGCCAGGTTAACCGGCGCCTCAAACCCCGGAACCAAACGCTTGTATGAATTGGTGGTCGGATTGGTAATCGCACACAGCGCCCGGCAGTGTTTCAGAATCCCGCCGATGGCATACAGCGCCTCCTGTGACACGCCGGCATACTTGTCACCGGCAAAGAGCGGCTTGTCGTCTTTCCAGATGCTGATATGGGTGTGCATGCCGGTGCCGTTGTCGTTATAGAGCGGTTTGGGCATAAACGTCACGGTGTGGTTGTATTTGTTTGCCACGTTTTTCAGTACATACTTGAACCACACGAGTTGATCACCCATTTCCAGCAAAGGCTTAAACACCATGTCGATTTCAGCCTGGCCGGCGGTGGCCACTTCATGGTGCTGGCACTCGACATCAATCCCCAGATCCTCAAGGGTGAGGAGCATTTCCGTCCGCATGTCCTGATACTTGTCCATGGGCGGCACAGGAAAATAGCCTTCTTTGTGTCGCGGTTTGTAACCGAGATTCGGCTCTTCATCCCTGCCGGTATTCCAGATGCCTTCCTTGGAGTCGATTTCATAGAATGCCCGGTGATTTGAAGATTCGAACCGGATATCATCAAAAATGAAAAATTCAGCTTCCGGACCAAAATAAGCCACATCACCGATGCCGGTGCTCTTGAGATATGCTTCCGCTTTCTTCGCGATATGCCTCGGGTCACGGGTATACGGTTCCCGGGTGATCGGGTCGACGATGTTTCCAATCAGAACCAGAGTCGGCACTTCGAAAAAAGGATCCATTTTGGGTGTTGTCGCATCCGGGACCACCAACATGTCACTGGCGTGGATCGGCTGCCATCCCCGGATGCTCGAGCCGTCGAAACCGTACCCGTCTTCAAAGCTCGATTCCTCAAGCTCGCTCAAAGGGACGGTAAAATGCTGCCACACGCCCGGAAAGTCCATAAAGCGCAAATCAACAACCCTTGCGCCTTTTTCCTTTGCCATTTCCAATACGTCTTTGGGTGTCATAATAGATTACCTCCGTCTTTGTTTTTAAATACTTAGTTTTATAGCTTTAAAATTACCTTCCTTTTTCTTTTTACGCTCTGCGCAATGCACTCGGCGCTTTCCGCTTCAGACTATATCGCATCCTTACCCTTCTCTCCTGTACGAACACGAATTGCCTGCTCAACAGGAAACACAAAAATCTTGCCGTCGCCAATTTTGCCCGTATTTGCAGCATCCTGGATCTTTTCTATTACCTCGTCAACCCGCGTGGACTCGACAACAATTTCGATTTTGACTTTAGGGATAAAATCAACCACATATTCGGCGCCACGGTATATCTCCTTGTGTCCTTTCTGCCGGCCGTATCCCTTGACCTCCGAAATCGTCATGCCCTGGATCCCGATTTCGTTGAGTGCCTCTTTCACATCATCGAGTTTAAAAGGCTTGATGATCGCTTCGATTTTTTTCATTAAGCTTCCTCCTTGTAATGACTCCGTTGCTCGATTTTATATAACCCGGCAATGCTGTTCGAAATTTGAAATGCATTGTTTATCCGGTGATTTCAAATGCTCTTTCGCCGTGCAGGGCATTGTCCAGTCCTTCAATCTCACTCTCTTCATCCACTCTGAGTCCACCGGTAATCAGCTTTGTCAGATAAACCACCACGACGGTTCCGATTGCGGTAAATACGGCGGTGCCGACAATTGAAACGACCTGGATGTAGAGCTGCTTTGGATTTCCATAAAGCAATCCCTTGCCGGCTTCGTTTATTGCCGGGTTCGCCAGGATTCCGGTTGCCAGGGCACCCCAGATCCCGCACATGCCGTGCACCCCAAACGCATCCAGAGAATCGTCATACCCGATTTTCTGTTTGAATACTGCGACACTGTAAAAACCCAGAATCCCCGCCACCGATCCGATAATCAGAGAAGCAGGAAAATTGACAAACCCGGCGGCCGGCGTAATCGCCACCAGCCCGGCAACGACACCGGATGCAATTCCCAGCACGGTCGGTTTCTTATTGACCACCCACTCAACAAACATCCACGAAAGCGCCCCCATGGCCGCCGACGTGTTGGTCACCAAAAATGCCGAAGCGGCGATGCCGTCCGCGGCTAGCTGGCTTCCGGCGTTGAAACCAAACCATCCGAACCACAGCAAGGCGGCGCCCAGCGCAGTTAAAGAGATGCTTGACGGAAACATGGCTTCCTTTCCGTATCCGATTCTTTTACCAACGAAAAACGAAAGGACCAGACCGGCAACCCCGGCATTGATATGCACGACGGTGCCGCCGGCAAAATCAAGGGCGCCCATGTTCGCCATCCATCCGCCGCCCCACACCCAGTGGCAAAGGGGCGAATAGATGAACGTCAGCCATAAAATTGCAAAAACAATCCATGAAGAAAATTTCATCCGGTCAACGATGGAGCCGAGCACCAAGGCAACGGTAATTCCTGCAAAGGTCATTTGAAAAAGCACGAAGACGAATGTCGGAATGGTTCCGGACAGGCTGTTGACACCGATTCCGTTCATAAACAGATGATCCAAACCGCCGATGATGCCGGCCTTGTCCGGACCAAAAGCGATGGTATAGCCCCACATCATCCAGATGACACTGCCCAGGCAGTAAGAGACAAACGTCATGGCATAGGTGTTGAGAAGATTTTTGTACCGAGACATGCCGCCGTAGAACAGCGCCAGACCTGCCGGCGTCATCATCATGACCAGCGCGGTGGCCACGATCATCCAGGCTGTATCACCGGTATCTAAAACATCCGCAGCAAATGCTGATGAAAATGGGAGAAGTAGACAGATTGCGGCTGTTATTAAACTGATCCGTTTCATAAAAAGTAATTCCTCCTTGATCTGTTTTACTCTTAGGTGAAAAAATAAAAGTTAATCGTCATCTGTTACCGGTTTCCGATGAATTGACATCCAGCAGTACCGCTTCAACGGCTGATTTGATGGCTTCCACCTGATCCGGCAGATCCACCTTTTGCCCGTCAAAATCCCTCACATAAAAAACATCGACCACCTGGTCGACCTTGGTGGCGATTTTGGCCACCCATATGTCCAGTCTGCACCTGAACAAAGCATTTGTGATGCTGTATAAAAGGCCCGGAAAATCATAAGTAAAAACTTCAATGATCGTAAAAAAGCTCGAACTGCTGTTATCCACAACCACGCGATGCGGTCTTTCCCCGGCAAGGCGCCGGGAAGAACGATACGCAGACACTTTTTCGCTCAATGCAGATTCAAGATCCAAATTGCCTGACAACGCGGAATTCAAATGTTTCTCCGCGCGATTCCATATCTCTGTTTCAAAAATCTGATCCGGCGGCGGTTTGACTTCAAAAATATCCAGCGCAATATTATTCCGCCAAGTGAACACTTGGGCATCGAGAATATCGAGACCATTTAAAGTGAATACTCCTGAGATCTTGGAGAAGAGTCCGGGACGATCCTTGGCGCAGATGGTGACCTTCCGCGTGTTCGAATCAGCGGTTTCGGTTATTTTCCAGACAAATTCATCGAAACCCATATCTTTGTACAGCTCGAAATGTTCCAGCATTTCGTGTTCCGGCGTGTACAGGAGGTACCGCGGCGACATGACGTTCAAAAGGGCTTCCAATTCCTGTCTGTCTGGTTGTGAGGGTGCAGAACTTAATACCGCATCTCTTTTTCTCTCAACGGTTTCGACAGCTTCACGGGTTGCCAGCTCCCCTTTTTCCAGGATGCTGAGGACTTTAAGAAACAGATCCCGCAAAAGGGTCGAAACCCACTCGTTCCATGCTTTCGGACCGGTGGATATTGCGTCTGCCACCGTCAGCAGGTAGAGCATTTTCAGACGCTCAACATCTTTTATTCTTCGGGCACAGATGATAGCGGTTTCCTCATCATAAACATCTCTTCGAGTAGCGGTTTTGGCCAAAAGCAAATGCTCTTCGATCAGGAAGGAAATCGTTTCAACATCTTCAATTTCAAACCCTTTTCTCTGAAGCACAGCCCGAACAATTTCAGCACCCTTTTCGGAATGCCCCCCGCCCGGCTCTGATTTCCCGATATCGTGCAAAAGCGTCGCCCAAAGAAGCAATGCTTTGTTTTTGAGTTCTTTATAAAGATTCCCGCACAATGGGTCGTCACCGGTATCCTCGCCTGTATCGAATGTTTTTACGGTCTGAACCGTCTGAAGCAGATGCTTGTCCACCGGGTAAAAATGATATTCATCATACTGGATCCGATTGACGATGCCGCCCATCTCAGGGACAAGGCGCACCAGAAGGCCGGTGCTCAGCATCTCGTCCAACACATTAAAGTCTGGCGTTCTTGCCGCCAAAATTTTTTCAAACGACTGAACCGCGGAAACTGAATTTGAAAAATCCTCGCCGATCAGATAGGCAAATTCCCTGACCAGCCGTTTGGCCTCCGCGCTCAAGGGGATTTTCAGCCGAATTCGCTCATTAAAAATATCAATCAAAAGGCCTGGTGTGCGCAGAATCGCTTCCGGAGACTCAAAGCCCAACATGTCTTTTTCAACCTTCAAACCACTGACATTCGTCTTTTTTAAAGGTTTCCGTCCGGGTTTTGTCTTTTCCAAATAACCGCGTTCATAAAGAAACATCTGTTGACGCTCTTTAATGTATTCCATTCGACCGTGCAGCTCACCCAGGAATCTCTCCACCGGCTGCTGACCGTTCAGCTTTTTAAATTGCAGGGTATCGGCCAGCTTTTCCTGATATTCAAAGTAAAGCTGGTCGCACTTCCTGCCGGCCAAATAGTGCAGGCGGTTTCGGACATTCCAGATAAATGAAAGTGATTCAACCAACTCCTTAAACTCGTCGTGTGAAAGGCAGCCGTGATATTCAAGGTCCCGCGGCTGCTTCAGGTCAAACTCGATGCGTGCGATCCACAACATGGTGTGGTAATCTCTCAATCCGCCCTGGCCTTCCTTGAGGTTGGGTTCGAGAAGATAGGATGAGTCCCCGAAATGAACATAACGTGCCCGGTTGCCGTCAAGAAGCCATGTAATTATTTTCTTGGAACGTTTGCGAATGATTCCCTGTCGAAGCCTTGCCAAAAGGTCTGTATACAAATGAGACATGCCGCAGACGAAACGGGCGTCCAGAAGCGGAATCAGTATCTCAAAATCCTTGCCCGCCATGCGGGTACATTCTTTCATCGAACGGGTGGCATACCCGACCTCAAGACCGAGATCCCATAGCGGGTAAATCATTTCACGGATGAGTTCTTCAGCTTCACCCGGTATTTTTTTCCCGAAAAGAAAAAGCAGATCGATGTCTGAATGGATACATTGCTCTCCTCGGCCGTAACCGCCCAGCGCAATGATGGCGTAAGGATTCTCGCTTATGCCCATCCGTGGGCCTACCAGACTTGTTTCAAAGCTTTCACGAAAATAGCTGTCTATAATCTGTGTGTGCCGATGCAAAAAAGCAGGTTCATCGCCCTTTAAAAAACGCGAAATGAGCTGTGTTGCCCTTTTCTGCAGTCTCCCGGAAACAAGTCCCTGGTCGTTTATTATGTTCGCTTCTTTCGGTGTCATGTCGGCCTGATAGAATTGGATCGTTGGAATCCGGTACTTTTGTATTCACCCCAAACAATTCCCCATAACATAGCAACAGATGTGCCAAGCCGGTCATTTAAACTTTATTATGTATGATTTCAACAGGTTTTGTTTAGAGCGGGAAACAGAAGATGAAAAGCGATGTTGCATTTTTGTAATATTTAGGCCCTGCAAATTGCAAAAATGTAACATTGAAATCTAAAAGTGCGGTTGGTGGCGTACGGGGAATAATTTCCTGTGCAGGTAATCATCGCGGATATTTTTTACAATCCGTGGAGAATGATGGAGAATGCCGGCGACGAACCCGATTCTCTTACGGAAGATTCGAGCTAATCTGATTCCATAAACGCTTTCCAGATCTCCAGGATGTTTTTTCGCAGACCGCCGAACTGTTCATCGGGCACCGTGGCGGGTTTTTCCTGGAGGTTTAGCCTGTGAACCGCTGCCCGATAGGCGAGATAAGCCTCTTTGAGAATAGCGGCTGCGTCTTTCTCAAGTACCTCCGTTTCGATCAGGGTTTCGAGGACGCGGACATTGTCGGTCCACCTCAGGAGATCACTGAATTCATTGGACTTTAAAAGCACCAGATATTGAACCAAAAATTCGATGTCAACAATTCCACCGCTATCCTGCTTGAGATCAAAAACACCCGGTTCAGGTCTTAAGAGTTCTCTGCGTATCCGTTCGCGCATCTCCGTAATTTCCTTTTGAAGTTTGGCTTTGCTTCTAGGGCGGGCGAGCACCGCTTTTCGGATCTGCTCAAAGCGTTTCATCACCTGAATATCACCGCTCATCGGCCTTGCTCTGACAAGGGCCTGATGCTCCCAGGTCCAGGCTTTATTCATCTGATATTCCCCAAATCCTTGGATGTGGCTGACCAGGGGACCGGAACCGCCGCTGGGCCGCAATCGCATATCCGGTTCATAAAGCACCCCGGCGGACGTGTGGGCAGATAAAATGTGGACGACTCTCTGTCCGAGGCGGGCAAAAAACTGGGTACTGTCCACGGGGGTCCTTCCGCCACGGGTCTCCCGCTGGGTACCGGCATGGAGAAAAACCAGGTCGAGGTCAGACCCGTAACCGAGCTCAATACCGCCGAGCTTCCCGTATGCAACCACCGCAAACCCTCTGTCGATTCTCTTTCCATTCATTTGACAGGTTGGAATTCCGTGTTTCTCAATCAGATGGTTCCACGAAAGGTCAAGGACTTCATCCAGGATTGTCTCTGCAATATAGGTAAGGTGGTCGCTGGTCCGCATCAGTGGAAGGGCGCCGCTGATATCTGCTGCAGACACTCGCAAGGTGTTCACCTGTTTAAAAATGCACAATTCTTCAATCTGATGTTCAAGGTTGTGTAGATCTATACCCTTGAGTCTTTTGCGTAGTTCTTTTATGAGATCCGGTTTTTCAGGAGGCAGATAAAGGGAACGGGGATCGAGAAGTTCATCCAGAAGTACGGGATGTCGGGACAGATATGAGATAATCCATGGGCTGGCATTTGCAAGTTTTACCAGGTGGGTAATCGCCGTGGATTCCTCAAGAAGGAGGGCCAGATAATTGGTACGCTGCTGGATGGTCTTTACCAGGTCGATGATCCGACCCAGGACAGGACGCGGGTGTTCGGACCGGCCGATGGTTTTCAACAGGCGCGGAATCAGCCTGTCGAGGCGGTTCCGGCCTTCTCTGCTGAGTGAACGGGTTGCCGGATCGTTTCGCAGGTAATTCAGAAGACGTATCGCTTCGTCGGCGTCTTCAAAACCGATTCCTTCCAGCACATATCGATTTTTATCATCTTTCACCGGGTCATTCCACACGGCTTTTAAGCCGATATCCACTACTTCAACTTGCCCGTCCGTGTCCGCTGCATCATTGACCTCGAGCAATTCATTAAAATAGCGGTGAACCCGTTCCCTGTGCCCTTCAAGACAATGGGCAAACGCTTCGGGATCCTCAAAGCCCATGGATGCGGCCAGCCGCATTTTTGCAGCAGGGTCCGCAGGAAGTTCATGGGTCTGCTGGTCGGAAAATTCCTGAAGTCGATGCTCTACTTCGCGCAGAAATTCGTACGCGTTTGTGAGTTTATCACATACGTTCAATGGAATGTAATTCTCAAGGGCCAGAACCTTCAGCGCCTTTAAGATGCTGCACTCCTGAAGTGAAGGTGATACACCGCCGCGGATGAGCTGAAATACCTGGCCGAAGAATTCAATTTCACGTATCCCCCCGGGACCGAGTTTGATGTTGCTTGTCATTCCTTTACGTTTCACTTCAAGGGCGATCATCTGCTTCATGTTCCGCAATGATTCAAAAGCGCCAAAATCCAGGTATCTTCTATAGATAAACGGTTTAAGCCTTTCCAGGAGTCGAGCGCCGGCCTGCATGTCACCCGCAACCACCCTTGCCTTGACCCACGCGTATCGTTCCCACTCCCGCCCCTGTTCCTGGTAATATTCCTCCATGGCATCGAAACTCATGACCAGGGGGCCGGTTTCGCCATGCGGCCGGAGGTCCATATCGACTCGAAAAACGATTCCCTCTGAAGTGTTCGCGCCGATGACTTTTATGAGTCGGCGGCACAGGCGAATGAAAAATTCATCATTCCGCATCGATTCTTTGCCGCCGCGTGTTTCACCCGGCTCAGGATAGGCGAAAATCAGGTCGATGTCAGAGGAAAAGTTTAACTCCCGGCCGCCAAGCTTTCCCATTCCCAACACAACCAGTTTTTGTGGCAAGCCGTCTTGTCCTGTCGGGATACCATGCTCTGAGCAATGCCACTCATGTAATAGAGACACAGCTCGATCCAAACAGGCATCGGCAAGAGCTGATAGACCGGCCATGGTCTCTGAAAGATCGGACCAGCCTGAAAGGTCACGCCAGGCAATCCGAACCATTTCACGGCGTCGAAATCGGCGTAGCAGGAAGGAAAGCTGTTCATCGTCTCTGGCCTCAGAAAGAAACGATTCAAGCATTGTAATGTATTCACCTGGCATGAACCGTCTTTGAAGGTTTCCGCTTTGCAGCAGATCTTCAAACATCTCAGGATCGCGGATGCAGCTTTTTGATACAAAATCACTAAAGGGAAAAATTCGCTTTGCAGCAGCAATGATTGCTGGATCATCGGGGGGTGTTAGGCCGGCATCTGAAGCTGAATGGCAGAATGCATCCCATTTAATTTTGAATTCTTCTGAAAGATCTTGCAAGGGGTTGTTTGTTCGTTTCATTTGGGTCGATACGTATAGTCGATAAGAGTATAGAAATCTTTGGATTTCAGAATAAATTATTCGTGGACATATTAAAACCCCCTAAATATAAACCGCCCAGCCTTTACGAGGAGAGGATTTTGATGTAATTTTTTCAAAGTTTAAGTTATTCAAAATGGTATTGCAAGTATCACTTTATGTAGATTCCAAAAGATCTGAAAAAAGTTTTTATTGGTCCAGAAGATAAAAATAATATGGCAATGTTTTGAGAGATTTCACAGTACAAAAGGGGAGATAAAAGTATTGAAGGACATCTGATGGAAACACGCACATATGCTGCTTTAAATTCTTCAAGAATATGCGGTGCACCTAACAGCAGACAATATCAAAGGTGAAAATGCTATCAAAATTGTAAGGATGTATAACTGGGCATATCCGGCTATTAGGGTGTAGTATAAACTGAGCGGCGGAATTTAGGCTCATATAAGAACCGAGAAATCTCTTATTTATTGTTCTGGAATTATTTGTTGAGGTGGTGATATCTGGTACTCTGCAATAGAAACAACTTGTCAATGGTCTGAATTTTTTGAGATACCTCCATACCTTATCACCAAACGATAGCCTGAAAGCCATTTAACAGGGGGCAACAGAAAAGGAAAAAAACATCTAATTCTGCGCTCTCTTTGTCTCGAGCGAAGCGGGCGGTAAAGTTCATTATAATACGCCCCCAAATTTACGAATTATAGTACTAAGTAGAAACTTTGGCCGGATAGTCGCATAGATCGTAGAGGGGACAAACCGGACAATCGGGTTTTCTTGCCTTGCAAATGGCCCTTCCAAAATAAATAAGTTGCAGGGAAAAGGCATTCCACGATGCTTCGGGTATTATTTCCATAAGATCGAATTCAATCTTAACCGGATCTTTTTGTTTTGTTAGCCCCAGCCTTTTCGAAATCCGCGCCACATGGGTATCCACAACAATCCCCGGAACGCCGAAAGCCGCGCCCAGGACAACATTGGCGGTTTTACGCCCCACGCCTGGAAGCTGTATGAGTTCCTCCAATTTATCAGGA
This sequence comes from Thermodesulfobacteriota bacterium, assembly GCA_042573625.1. Classification (GTDB taxonomy): domain Bacteria; phylum Desulfobacterota; class Desulfobacteria; order Desulfobacterales; family UBA11574; genus JBHPCZ01. The sequence continues at coordinate 53,736 of JBHPCZ010000002.1, read as the reverse complement.
ACCTTACCGTTGAATTTTTCAAGAAGGGTTTTCGAACAGTTTTGAATATTTTTAGCCTTGTTTCGATAGAAACCGGTTGAGTGGATGAGTGTTTCAATTGTCTCAATGGATGCGCCGGCAAAATCATCGGGGGTTTTCAACTTTTTAAATAGCCCCGGTGTTACGGCGTTTACCTGCCGGTCGGTGCACTGGGCCGAGAGTATGGTCGCCACGAGGAGTTGAAAGGGGTTTTTGTGCCTCAGCTGCGTCTTGACATTCGGGTAGGTTGTCCTTAGAATTTTAAGAATCTTATCTGTACGTGATTTACGCTTCACCATGATTTAAATCCTTTGAGCACATTTTTGACACGATCAACAGGATGTTCAGGATATTTTAATCCAGCTAATCAGGTGAATCCTGTCTAAAAAAATATAAGTTAGGAATTACTCGTATATCATGAATTCGCATCGAGGAAAAGTTCGAGGCTTGGGTCTTTGTTCCGGCGGTCTCGACAGCATTTTGTCTGCCCTGGTTCTGAAACGACAGGGCATAGAAGTGGCGTGGATAACCTTTGAAACGCCGTTTTTTTCATCGACTAAAGCCCGGCAAGCCGCGCGCTCGACCGGGATACCGATCACTGTTCGGGATATAACAACGGTTTATCTCGAGATGCTGAAAAATCCCCCTTGCGGATATGGAAAGCATATGAACCCGTGCCTGGATTGTCATGCCTTGATGTTCAGGCTGGCCGGTGAGAGAATGAAAGAGAAGGGGTTTGATTTTCTCTTCAGCGGAGAAGTGGTGGGCCAGCGTCCGATGTCCCAGACCAAACCGTCGCTTCGATATGTGGAAAAAGCATCCGGGTTTGACGGCCTCATTGTGCGCCCTTTGAGCGCCCAAAGACTCCCGGTTACCCTTCCGGAGCAAGAGGGTCTGGTGGACAGGGAAATGCTCCTCGATATTTCAGGAAGATCCCGAAAGCCCCAGATTGAACTGGCCGAAGAATTCGGTATTTCCGACTATCCTTCCCCTGCCGGCGGCTGTCTGCTGACGGACAAGGGGTATTCCGACCGCCTGAAAGATCTTTTTAAACACCAGAACGATTATTCCGTAGAAGAACTTTATCTTTTGAGCCATGGCCGCCATCTTCGTTTGGATCAAAAAACAAAAATTGTCGTCGGCCGCACGCAAAAGGACAATGAAAATGTAAAAAAGTATTATATTCCAGAGCAGGACACCCTGATCAAAGTCAGTGGTTTTCCGGGGCCGACCGTTCTGGTGCCAAATGGCGGCGGGAAAGACAGCTTGGCCCGGGCTGCCTCGATTTGTGTCGGCTACAGCAAGGCGCCGGATAATAAAGAGATCGATGTGACGATTATTACGCCTCAAGATCAGGCGGTTGTTAAGGTGATCGGAACGCCGCCAAGGGAGATCCGGCATCTCTTGATATAGAAGAATCATCTCCAAAAAAAATTGATGATTTTGAAAGGATTTAAGGCGCAGAGGGTTCAAGGGTTCGAGGGAAATACTTAAAAATTATAAAGAGTTAAAAAGTATGGCAGAAATTCAGCTGCTGACGACCTGGGTCATTATATATTGCCTATTGTTCTTTTTGCGAATTGGAGCCCCAGCTCCTGCTTTCAGGTGAATTAAATTATGTAAATAAAGAAAATTTAAATGCTCTCAAGGATGATACAGAAGAAGTTGAAGGGATGCTCAAAGCGCTGATAAAATTGTTGGAGTACAAACACTTGAACCCTTGCCCCCTTGAATCCTCGAACCCTCTTCTCCAACTAAACTGGAAAAGAACCATCTATAAATAACTTAACCGTTATCTTTAACCATCATCTAATATTTTCGCACTTAACTGCCCGCACGCCGCGGAGATATCCTGCCCTTTACTGTGACGGATGATGGCCGTGTAATTGGCGTTATGCAGGATTTCCCTGAAGTTTTGTATTACGGAGTCTTCAGGGCGCTGGAATTCGCTGTCTTCGAAGTCATTAAAAGGGATGAGGTTTATTTTTGCCTTGACCGGTCTGAGCAGCTTGGCGAGGCGTTTCGCGTCTTGTGGAGAATCGTTGATTCCCTTTAAAAGAATATATTCAAAAGTAATCCGTCGGCGCTGCTGCAACGGATATGAGCGACATGCGTCAATCAGCTTTTCGATCGGATATTTTCGGTTAATGGGCATCAGCCTGTTTCGCGTCGTGTTATCCGCAGCGTTTAGGGAAATGGCCAGATTGGCCGCTGTATCGCGACCCAGGTCAGCAATCCTGGGAATCAGGCCTGCCGTGGAGACGGTAATCCTGCGGCTGGAAAATCCCAGCCCGATTTCACTGTCGGCAATGATCTGAATCGCGTTGACGACGTTGCGATAATTGGCCAGGGGCTCACCCATTCCCATAAAGACAATGTTGGTTAATCGGGAAGGATCTTCCATATCGTTGGCAATGTCTCGCACCTGGGCGATAATTTCGCCTTGTGAAAGGTTTCGAGCGAAACTGCCTCTGGCGGTCAGACAAAATCTGCACCCTTGGGCACAGCCCACTTGGCTGGACAGGCAGAGTGTATCGTGCTTTTTCTCCGGTATGAGCACACTTTCAATGTATGTTCCATCTTCGAGCTTAAAAAGGTATTTTTTAGAGCCGTCTTTAGATGTTTCGATTCGAGTTTTTTCCAGACGGTTAATACTGAAATGACTTGAAAGCTGCTGTCTCATTTCTTTTCCTAAATCGGTCATGACGCCAAATGCATCGGCCTGGCGATGGTAAATCCATTTCAGGATTTGCTTGGCACGAAAGGCTTGAATGTCGCGTTCTTCAAGCCAGGAAACGAGCTGCTCAATTGTAAGATCTTTAATGTCTTTTTTTTCTAATATCGGAGCCATTTTTTAATCCGAAAATTTGAACAAATCAGCACCCAAACCGGCATGGGCAGAATTGTTCGAAGATTTTATTTTTGTTGACATATTTTGTTTTTATCATTAATCTAAATGGTTTTAAATCGCAATTTTTCTCGGGGAATTTATGTTCGACAATTTAAGTGATAAACTTAACATTATATTCAAAAAACTCAAGGGGCACGGCAAATTAACGGAAAAGAATGTTGAAGAGGGTTTAAGGGCGGTAAGGATGGCGCTTCTTGAAGCCGATGTCCACTTCAGGGTTGTTAAAAAGCTTGTCACTGACATAAAAGAGCGGGCTCTTGGGCAGGAAGTCATGGCGAGCCTGACCCCCGGTCAACAGATTGTTAAAATCGTCAACGATGAGCTTACCGAACTCATGGGGGGGCACCATACCGACTTGGATCTTTCGGGTTCAACGCCGGTATCGGTAATGCTGGTTGGCTTGCAGGGCTCCGGTAAAACAACCACGGCAGGGAAGCTTGCTGTTTTTTTGAGAAAGAAGGGAAGAAAGCCATATCTTGTCCCGGCCGATGTCTATCGCCCTGCTGCCATTGAACAGTTGCAGAAGCTGGGGGAGCAGCTATCCGTCCCTGTTTTTCCATCCAGCGTGGAAAATGATCCGGTCCGGATTTGCCAGGATGCCAGAGCGATGGCACCCAAGGAAGGGTGTGACGTACTGATTCTTGATACTGCAGGGCGCCTGCATGTTGATGAGGGTTTGATGGCCGAGCTCTGCCAGATCAAGGATGTTGTTCGCCCCTCTGACATCCTTCTTGTGGCCGACGCCATGACGGGTCAGGACGCTGTAAACATTGCCGAATCATTTGATGAGGCGTTGGATATCGGCGGTGTTGTTCTCACCAAGATGGATGGGGATGCCCGCGGCGGAGCGGCCATATCCATCAAGTCGATAACCGGCAAACCGATCAAGTTTGTCGGTGTCGGTGAAAAACTGAACGAGCTGGAACCTTTTCATCCGGATCGGATGTCCTCCAGGATACTGGGCATGGGGGATGTCCTGACCATGATCGAAAAGGCCCAGGAGGCTGTTGACGAGAAAAAGGCGGTAGAGCTTGAGAAAAAGCTTAGAAAGAGTCAATTCACACTGGAAGATTTCCGTGATCAGATGGTTCAGGTCCGAAAAATGGGATCTCTGTCGGATCTGATCAAGATGATTCCCGGTGTTGGAACAAGTAATCATCTGAAAAATTTCACCATAGACGAAAAAGAACTGGTCAGAATCGAAGCCATCATCAATTCTATGACGCCCCAGGAACGGCGCCAACATACCATGATAAACGGAAGCCGCCGGAAAAGGATTGCAAAAGGCAGCGGCACTAGTGTACGGGATATAAACAAGCTGCTGAAAAATTACTCGCAGGTTTTGAAAATGATCAAACAAATAAACAAAGGCGGTATGCGCGGGATGGGCCGGGGCATGCTGCCATTTTGAAGGAGACCGTATATGTCAGTAAAAATCAGATTAGCCAGGCATGGTGCAAAGAAAAAACCTTTTTATCGAATTGTTGTCGCCGACCTTGAATCCCCTAGGGACGGAAAATTTCTGGAGGCAGTCGGTACATACAACCCCTTGAAGGAGCCCGCCGAAGTTTCGCTGAAGGGAGAGCGGATCAAGTACTGGATGGATCAAGGCGCCATTCCTACGGATACTGTAAAAAGCCTTTTGAAAAAAGAAAATTTTTTTGCTAACTTTGCCTAGCATCTTTACCCCGAGGTTCAACAGCCAACAAAGGAGATGGAGCTATGAAAGATCTGATTACTTACATTGCCCAGGCACTTGTTGACCATCCGGAGCAGGTAAAAGTAACAGAGGTGGAGGGTAACCAGACTTCGGTATTAGAACTTAAAGTGGCTAAAGAGGATCTGGGGAAGGTTATCGGCAAACAGGGTCGAACTGCACGATCCATGCGGACCATACTCAGCGCATCTTCTGCGAAGTTAAAAAAACGGACGGTCCTTGAGATTATAGAATAGTTTCGTGAAGAAAAATGATTTGCTTCTCATTGGTAAGATTGTTGGCACCCACGGCTTAAAAGGATATGTCAAGGTCTATTCCTATGCTGAATCAGCTTCGGTATTCAGAACAGACAGCTTGATTCTGGTGAGAAGTACAAAAGGACGGGAGAAGGCATATACGATAAAATGGGCAAAGCCCCACAAGCAGATTACGCTCATGTCCCTGAAAGGGATAACATCTCTTAGTTTTGCTGAAACGCTTGTTGGTTCGGAGCTTTTTATTGAAAAGAGGAATCTTCCCGAGCTGGAAGAGGGGTCATACTACTGGTACGATATTATCGGCATTTCTGTTTTCACGACAGATGATCAGTACGTCGGTCGCGTGAAATCGATAATTTCCACAGGGAGCAACGACGTTCTGGTTGTGAAAGACCCGAACAGAGATAAGGATAATGAGGTACTGATTCCGGTACTTGAATCGGTGGTTCTCGAAATTGACCTCAAGGATAAAACCATGCGGGTGGATTTGCCGGATGGGTTGTGAACCGGTTTGATTTGATAGGATAGAATTTCAGAGTCGTTATATGAACTTTGTTGTCCTGACCATATTCCCGGAAATGTTTGAACCATTTTGGGAGCACGGGATTATCAGAAGGGCGATCGGCCAAAATAAAATAACCGCTTCAGCCGTCAATATCAGAACCTTTGCCAAAGGCAAGCACCGGGTTACCGATGACAGGCCTTATGGCGGCGGATGTGGAATGGTTATGAAGCCGGAGCCTCTGGCAAGGGCAATTCGGACCGCGGCAAACGGGTCGCCTTTGTCAAAAACGATCCTGCTGACACCTCAGGGACAAAGATTCGACCAGGATATGGCCGGTGAACTGGCGTCATTTGCCGGGCTCAATCTGGTTTGTGGCCGCTACGAAGGTGTTGATGAACGTATTTGTCACGACTTAATAGATTATGAAGTTTCTATAGGTGATTATGTCTTGACAGGGGGTGAACTGGCCGCCATGGTCATCATCGATACCGTTACCCGGTTGATCCCCGGCGCACTTGGCGGTGTGGATTCGGCTGAGAAGGACTCGTTCTCAGACAGCCTTTTAGAACATGCACACTATACAAGACCTCGAATTTTTGAAGATGAAGAGGTTCCTGAAATCCTGCTGTCAGGAAACCATGGTGAAATTGAAAAATGGCGGCTTGAGTCGTCGTTAATACGCACCTTTCTGAAAAGAAGGGATTTGCTCGAAAACAGGCATTTGAGCAGTCAGGAGATTGAAGTTCTGAAAAAGTGGTGTCTCGATATTGAAAAGATCATACACACCCAATCTTTACGTGGCTCTGACGCATTATCCGGTGATCAATAAGAACGGCGACATTGTCGCATCTGCCGTGACGAACCTCGATCTACACGATATGTCCAGGGTCGCAAAAACATACGGGATACCCGCATTCTATGTGGTTACCCCTCTTGTGGATCAGAAAGTGCTGGTGGACAGGATTGTTAACCATTGGACGAGCGGAAAAGGCTCAATCTACAATCCAAAGAGGCGTGAGGCATTAGAGCTAATTCGCATAAAAAGTTCATTGGATGAAGTTGTTGATCATATCTGCAGAAACGGAAAAAGATCGCTAAAGATTGTTGTTACTAGCGCATATCACGATTCCCGGAACCTGAGCTTTGGTCGGTTTCGTGAAATGCTGGAAGAAGGCAAATCATACCTTCTGGTTTTTGGTACGGCATGGGGACTGTCGGAAAGTTTCATTCGCGGGGCCGATTATTTGCTTGAACCGATCATGGGAAATGGAGATTACAACCACCTTTCGGTCAGATCTGCTTCAGCCATTATTCTGGACAGATTATTGGGTAGAGAAAGATAAGAACATTTTTCTGGCAAAATCATTTAAGATAAAATGGTTGTTTTGCTAAATTAACAGGGTGATTTTTATGGAAACGATTAAACAAATGGAAAGAGAGATGATGCGGCTTGATCTGCCGGATTTTGCTGCTGGCGATACGGTTAAGGTTCACGTCAAAATCAAAGAGGGTGAAAAAGAACGTATTCAGGCTTTTCAGGGCGTCGTCATTAGCAAGCGCAAGGGGACAACGAATGCCACGTTTACCGTACGGAAGGTTTCATACGGTATAGGGGTTGAGCGTATTTTTCCGCTTCATTCACCCATTATCGACAAGATCGAAGTTGTCAGCAGGGGGCGTGTGCGTCGTTCAAAAATCTACTATCTGCGAAAACTCAGAGGCAAGGCCGCGAGGATAAAGGAACGTCGCTTCTAAACAAGAAATGGTTTTAAAACTTTATCCAAAGTGATTCCATGGGACCGGACCTGTGGGCATTTGAAAATAAAGCCTTTGAAAAAGGCTTTTCAAGAATTTCAGGCATTGATGAGGCCGGTCGGGGCCCCCTGGCCGGTCCGGTTGTTTCTGCGGCAGTCATATTGCCAGCTTCTTTTCCGGTTATCGGATGTGTCGATTCGAAAAAACTAACGCCTAAAAAGAGAGCTGACTTTTACGAAAAGATTTATGAACATGCTGTGTCCATCGGCATCGGAATCATAGACCCGGCGGAAATCGATCGCATCAATATCCTTAAGGCCTCACTTCTCTCCATGGCCATATCGGTTGAAAATCTTGTTCCGCAGCCGGATTGTCTTCTCATCGACGGTACCTTCAAGATTTCCTCAAACATTCCACAAGAAGCGATACCCAAGGGCGATACGCTCAGTATTTCCATCGCAGCTGCCTCTATTGTCGCAAAAGTGACCCGAGATCGGCTGATGGAGAGATACGACCAGGACTATCCGCAGTTTGGATTTTCCCGGCACAAAGGGTATCCAACCCGAGCCCACAAAGCGGCGATTCAACAATTTGGATGCTGTCCCATTCACAGAAAAACCTTCAAAGGGGTCAAAGAAAATCTTTAACCCATATTTTAGTTACAATTGAGTGGATTCGATAATAAATGGCAACCAAGCGACAGCAATTTGGAAAAGAAAGCGAATCGATGGCCGTCATGCATCTTAAAAAGAATGGATATAAAATTCTTGAACGGAATTTTCGCACAAAGCTGGGGGAAATTGACATCATTGCCAAGGACAAAGGAACGCTTGTTTTTGTGGAAGTAAAAGCCAAACGCTCTGATCGTTTTGGCAACCCCAAAGAAGCGGTGACGCCGAAAAAACAGCGGAAAATTTCCAAAGTCGCCCTGCAATATCTTAAAGCCACAAACCAGAATCATGTCAAAGCTCGATTTGACGTTGTGGCGATCAGCTTGACCCAGGACAACTCAATAATAGAAATCGTTAAAAATGCTTTTGAACTCGCGTATACGTAAGATAATATAAATTATCCGGAGCAATAAGGTAACCTACTTTGCCGTCAAACACCAGCAACAAGCCCGGCACACTTTACGTTGTGGCCACCCCCATAGGGAACCGGGAAGACATCACCCTGCGGGCCGTAAGAATCCTGGGGGAAGTCGATATTGTTGCAGCAGAAGATACACGGCATACCGGAAGATTTCTTTCATATCACAGCATCAAAGCCAATCTTGTTTCCTATCACGAGCACAACGAGAAAGAGCGCACATCGAGCCTGATCAAACGACTCCATTCAGGATCATCGGTTGCACTGGTGTCCAATGCAGGGACACCGTCTGTGTCCGATCCCGGCTATACCCTTATAAAATCAGCCATCGACAACGGCATTCCGGTTATACCTGTCCCGGGAGTGTCTGCCGCGATTGCTGCCCTCAGCGTTGCCGGGCTGCCCACGGATTCATTTGTCTTTGTCGGTTTTCCGCCAAGAAAAAAGCAAAAGCGGTTGTCTCAATTAAAGCGTCTGGCCAATGAAGAAAAGACCCTTGTATTTTATGAATCGCCGCGTCGTATTCTAACCCTTTTGGATGAAATGATATCGATCATGGGAGACCGGTACGGCGTGTTGTCCCGGGAGATGACAAAACTGCACGAAGAATTTATCAGGGGTTCTTTGACGGAAATACTTCATGCACTAAAGGAACGCCCTTCGGTAAAAGGTGAGTGTACCTTGCTTGTAACGGGCTTTCAAGAAGAAGCCGTTGCCGTGGAAAGCATTAGAAAAGAGATAAAAAAGGAACTTGAAACACCCGGAAGCAGGCTTTCCGATATTGCAAAAATAATCGCAAAAAAATATGGCCTCTCAAAAAAAACGGTATATGATGAGGCCTTAAAGTTAAAGCGCAATATGCAGGGTCCATCGCGCAAGGCATAGCAGAGCGTAAGGCGCAGAGTGCATGGAGCAGGGAGCATAGAGCAGGGAGTATGCGAAAGGTATAGTAGAGAGGAGTTCTAAGCTCAAGGCTGAAAGGGAGCAGATCAGATTTTCAAATTAATCTGCCGAAGTTTCGTCTCAAAAGGATTATCCCGTTAAAGAAAATGTGTAATATGGAAAAACCCCGACCCCCGGTTATTTATCCGGTTATCCTTGCCGTTCCCGAGAAAGAGAGGTGTCTTCCTGTTAAGGAGAGCGTCATATTTCTGAGCAAACATGCCAGAAACGCTCTTGAAATATCTGCCCGAAAGCAGCGTATTCCTTTAGGTGATCTTTTAAAGGACGAAAACGGGGTTCCCGTCCCCTTTAACGGGAATTACTGGTCTCTTACACATAAACCCGATTATGTGGGCGGTGTCATCGCGACAACACGGATCGGTATCGATATCGAAAAGATTCGCCCCTGCTCAGAAGCGCTTTTAAGAAAAACGGTCGATGACCGTGAATGGCGTCTCTCAGACACGGAACCGACTCAGCTCTTTTTTCGATACTGGACATCCAAGGAATCGGTGCTAAAAGCTTCGGGAATAGGAATCAGGGACCTTTCAAAATGCCGCATAGCGAAGGTTAAGGACGATTATAATCTAATCATCGACTACAGGGAGAAAAAGTGGCATATTGAACATTTCTATTTTGACGGGCATATCGCTTCAGTCGTTAAAGATGGATTCCAAGTCGATTGGACATTAGTAGATAAGAACGAAAAAGAAGACAGGAAAATAGACGGCAATGCAAAACAGAACCTTTAGCTTGACCGTTTTGGATGAAAAATTCGGCATCTGCCGGCTCGATCCCTTGGCTTCGGTTCCGGAGCGGGTATATCAATCATCTTTTTTCTCCATCACCCGTACACCGGATGAGTTATCCATTGTTTGTAACGAAATGCATATTCCAAAAGCACATCGCTGCAGCAGCGGATGGCGATGTCTTCAGGTAAAAGGCCCATTGGACTTATCTGAAACCGGAATTCTCTCGGCATTGTCCCGGCCCCTTGCAGAAGCCAAAATTCCAATTTTCGCCCTGTCAACCTATGAAACGGATTATTTGCTCGTAAAAGAACAGGATCTCAAACGAGCTGTCGAAACTCTCGAATCAGACGGTCACAAGATTGTTTATATTGGATCATCTCCAAAAGAATTGGAGTGATCCTAAGGATACAAGGGGTCAAGGATTCAAGGATTCGAGTGAAATGCTTAGAAATTAGAAAGGCATGGTCTGACATCTCAAATAAGAGATCCGCCGTTTCTGTGCCTTCAAATATTGATAAAATCGTTAGAAAAAAACACTTGGCCCCTTGAATCCTTGAACCCTCGAACCCTTGCCTGCCCCAGACAGACTTGTATGCCTTGTAGGCAGGATGTTCTACAACTCATCTGGAGAAGAGCCTTTATTTTTAGATAATGATAATATCTGCCAATCAACCCTATTTTTCACCATTTCCGGGTTTTTTTTACAAAGCCCTTCGCTCGGACGTTCTTGTACTCCTTGACGAAGTTCAGTTTCCACGGGGTACAACATGGATAACCCGAAACCGTTTTAAAAACGATCATGGGACCCTCTTGATGACGGTTCCGGTCTGGAAAAAGGGTCTTGGGCTCCAAAAAATCAATGAAGTCAGAATATGTCGTGAAGGCCGCTGGGCAACGAAACATCTTGACAGCTTAAAGAACGCCTATGCCAACGCGCCATACTTTTCGGATCACGTCAGCTTTGTTGAGGCGCTGTTTTCATCAGGATTTGAAAAGCTTATCGATTTGAACCTGGAGATTGTTGAATACTTGATGAAGACCTTGGGTATTGACACCCAGGTCATATTGCTGTCTGAATTGAGGACTCACGCCAGAGGGAATCCGCTTCTTGTCGAGATATGCCGGAAACTGGGGGCGTCCCGTTTCCTGGCTCAGAAGGCTGCCGGAAAATATCTTGACACAGACCTGTTTCAGGCGGCAGAGATCCAAATTGAATATTTCACCCCTCCCTCCTTGGTCTATCCACAACTTTGGGGAGGGTTTATTCCCAATCTTTCCGCCTTTGATCTTGTTTTCAATTGCGGACCCAAATCCCATGATATCCTTATAAAACAGGGGAACAAAATATGATGCATGGTAAAGACCGAAAAGTAATCTGGGGCCCTATGCGCTTGCCATTTCTTGTATTGACACCGGCCTGTGTCTTACTGGGAACAGCTACGGCCGTATGGTCAGGCAGTGAAATCAGCCTGTTTTACATGATGCTCGCTTTTGTTGGCGCAGTATCCGCGCATGTCAGCGTGAATGCCCTCAACGAATACGATGACTTTAAAAGCGGTCTCGACTTTCATACAGAGCGGACCCCATTCAGCGGAGGGAGTGGTACGCTTCCCAAATACCCTGACCAGGCCCATATCGCACGGGTTTCCGGCCTTCTCACCCTGGCGGTTACTTCCCTGATCGGCATATACTTTCTGTGTATCAGGGGGCTGTGGCTCCTGCCACTGGGATTGCTGGGGCTGGTTACCATCGTCGCCTATACCAAGTACTTAACCAGAAGCCCGTTCCTCTGTCTGATCGCTCCCGGACTCGGGTTTGGCCCGTTAATGGTGATGGGGACTGATTTTGTTCTTACCGGTTCATATTCATGGACTTCCTTTGTCGCATCCCTTGTCCCCTTCTTTTTAGTGAGCAATCTGCTGCTTCTCAATCAGTTTCCGGACGTTGAAGCAGATAAAGGAATCGGAAGGCGACACCTTCCCATCACAAAGGGGAGAAAGAGCTGTGTAAGCATTTACGGATTATTCCTTGCAGGTGCATATACATCTATTGTCATGGGTTGCCTGTTCGGTCTTTTTCCACCCCATGGCATGTTGGCTCTTGTTTCCGTGGTTATTGCCGTGCCCACAGTGAAAGGTGTTGCAAGATATGCGGATGACATACCCAGCCTGATACCGTATATGGGTAAAAACGTTGTCATCAATATCTTGACGCCGGTAATGTTGGCTGTAGGTCTTTTTATGGGCTGATATCCGACACTTTTGTTTAACCGAAACTTGAAATCGAATGAAGGAGTCCTGAAATGAAGATTACCTTTTATGGCGCGGTCCGAGAAGTTACCGGATCCATGCATCTATTGAGTAATGAAAATGATCAGATACTGCTCGACTGTGGCCTGTTTCAGGGCCGCCGGAAAGAGACCGCCCAAAAAAACAAGGTGTTGCCTTTCGATCCGCAAAACATTACGAATCTTGTACTTTCTCACGCCCATATCGATCATTCAGGTCGCATACCGTTGCTGACCAAAAACAACTTTATCGGGCGTGTTATCTGCACGCGCGCCACAAAAGATGCGTGCGAATATCTTTTGAACGACAGTGCCCATATCCAGGAGTCAGACGCGGATTATCTCAATTACAAGACCGTGCGTTCTTACCTGTCAAACTTGAAGACATCTTCGCGGAAAAAAAGATCGGGAAAAGGAACAAACACCAAAATAAAGGAAAGCCTAAAACTGGGCAAGCATAGACTCAATACAGAGAGGATCAGCGAGCTGGTTGAAGAACATCACCTGGAAGGGATTCAGCCGCTGTATACGACGGCTGACGCACAGGCCGCACTCGATTGCTTTGACGGCTATCCGTACCGGCACCCCGCAACCATTGGAACCGGCGCTACCTGCGTGTTTTATGAAGCCGGACATATCCTGGGTTCAGCGATCTCCATTATTAAAATCAGTAAAAACGGCCGGTCATACAATATTTGCTACACCGGAGATATCGGCCGGTTTAACAAACCGATTATCAGAGACCCGGCGATGGTCTTCAGAGAAGAAGATCGGGACATCGACTTGATGATTATGGAAAGCACATACGGGAATCGGTTTCATGAGCCGGTTCAGGAAATGAAGCCGGAATTGAAAAGGGTAATCAACGATACGGTAGACAGGGGAGGAAGTGTGATCATACCGGCATTTGCCTACGGGCGAACACAAGAACTTTTATATGTGCTTCACGAACTCTATAATGCCGGCGAGGTGCCGCGGGTTCCGGTATATGTGGACAGTCCCCTGGCGACGCGAATCACCAAGGTTTTTGGGGAGCATCCCGAAGTTTACGACCGGGAAACACATGAGGTTTTTCTCGAGCGCGGTCAAAATCCGTTTTCATTTGACCAGGTTCATTTTGTCGGGTCGGTTGAGGAGTCCATGGCGCTGAATCGCGATGAGACACCGCATGTTGTCATTTCGGCTTCAGGGATGTGCGAAGCCGGGCGCGTTTTGCACCATCTGCGTCACAAAATCCACAATCCGCGACATACGATTCTCATCGTCGGCTATATGGCTGAAAATACCCTCGGCCGTCGTATGCTGGATCAGGGAATGGAATATGAGCGGTCCGGCAGAAAAGGTTCAGCGCCGATGCTGAAATTTTTAAACAAAGAATATCCACTAAAGGCGCATGTTGTAAAGTTGGGCGGTTTTAGTGCGCATGGTGATCAAACGGAGATGATTCGATTTCTAAAATCTTCTAATTTGCGAATAAAAAAGATTGCCGTTGTCCATGGTGAGGAGGCGCAATCCGTTGCTTTTGAAAGGGTCCTTGAAAAAGAAGGTTTTTCAGCGATGGTTCCGCATTCAGGCGAATCGGTTTTAATAAATTAAACAGCGAAACAGAGATGCGGAATGCGACAAAACAGGCGGTCCTTTCATTGGGCGTGAGTTATTTTGGGGATATGTTGATCTGTTTTGTTCGGAATAAAAGAGTGAAATCGCTATTTTTCTTGTCAGACTTGCTGTTTTAGGGTTTTTCATATATAATTCAAATACTAAATGAATATTTTGAAAGATGATATGATAAAGATATGCCGGGAGCGAAAACGAAAGTCAACACTCAGGACGATGGGAAGGATTTTATTATAAAACGACGAATCTAAGGGGGCCCCGCTGATGGATGATAAAACCAAAGGAATGCGGTTTGTAATCGGTAGCCTTGCGGTTTTCTTTTTTTTGGTTTTTGGCTGCATGGCTTATATGAATGTTTTAGATCAACGTAATCAACTGAAGACCGAGGCTCTTCATTCAACAAATACCCTGTCAGGTTCAGTTTACAACGGTATGCTCCAGCCCATGTCTGTCGGCGATTCAGATACCATCCGGAAACAAATGGCAGATTTTAAGCAAAATATGGAGAAGGTGGAGGTCTTTATCTTTGATTTTGATAAGGGTGTAACCTTTGCCTCTGAGAGAAGTAAGGCCGGGAAGAATTTGGACAACCTGGTTAAATCCGCTGACTTGAAAAATGCGCTTAACCAGTTGATAATAGATGGGAAATTCCGTCAAATGGGCTACAAAGAGGTTATCGGAAAAAAGCCGTATCTGACCGTTTTACGGCCCATTTTAAACAATCAACGCTGTTTTGAGTGTCATGATTCCAGTCGTTCCGTTCTCGGAGGCTTGATGGTGAGGCAGAATGTAGAGAGAATGTATACGTCTTTGGGAAAGTCTCGGAATAAAAACATAATTATCTGCATTTTCGGAACTTTGGTTTCCCTTATTTTTATTATTGTATTGATATCCAGATTCGTCATTCGGCCTATCAAAGCGTCGTCATATGTTTTAGGTGAGACGGCTGACCACATTGCCTCAGCCTCGGGTCAGATTGCGTCTGCCAGCCAGACATTGGCTGAAGGGTCATCTGAGCAGGCGGCTTCATTGGAAGAATCCTCATCTTCGCTGGAAGAGATTTCAGCCATGACCCGGCAGAACGCGAACAATACCAAAGAAGCAGCGAGGTTGGTGGATATTTCCAGACAAAGCATGTCAAAGAGCCATAAGTCCCTGAAGAGCACCAGTGAGTGCATGGGGAGGATTTCTGATGATGGAGAGAAAACTGCAAAGATCATCAAAAGTATTGACGAGATTGCCTTTCAGACCAATCTGCTGGCGTTGAATGCCGCGGTGGAGTCGGCCAGGGCGGGAGAGGCTGGCGCCGGATTTGCCGTGGTGGCGGATGAGGTTCGCAACCTTGCCATGCGGGCGGCAGCGGCGGCGAAGGATACAGAGATTCTTATCGGTTCGACGTTGAAGAATATCCAGGAAGGAACCGAACTGATCGCCAACACCTTGGGTGAATTTTATCAGATGGGTGATGACGCCAAAAAGGTATCCGAGCTGTTCAGCGAGATCAGTGTGGCCAGCGAGGAACAGACCCGGGGAATTGAGCAAGTTAATAAAGCGGTCGCTGAAATGGACAGGGTGGTCCAGCAGAATGCAGCCAATGCCGAACAGTCGGCATCTGCCTCTGAAGAATTGAACGCGCAGGCAGGACACATGAAATCTGTCGTGGAGGGTTTGGTAAACCTTGTCGGTGAGACTGAAATAATAAAGTCTGAAGCTAAAAAAAGAGTCACCCGGTTAACCAGAACGCCGGTTCAACAAGATCGGTTTTCGGCGATTACGAAAGAAGGTAAAGGGGTTGCAGTTTACAAGGCAAGGCAAGTGAGTCCTGATCAAGTTATACCGTTGGATGATGACGATTTTAAGGACTTTTAAAACGTATTCCTGAGGTTTCCTGAATCAACAACAGTTCAATGGCAGTGATGCTATACAATTGCTGGCGAAACAGTAAATACGCAATACATTTATCCTGTTATAAATTGTATTAATTGAATTCATGTGCATTTTGGGTTACACATAAATACCGTTTGCGTTCAGCAACGCCGGTAGCCGTATCCATCGATTCCGGCGAAAATTGGCCCCCGGTACTCGCACTTCAAACGGGTTAGGTTGGCCCACAAAAAACATGTTCCTACCAGAAAACAAAGCATCTCCCCAAAATTCCTTATTAAAATGATTTGTCCTAAGAAAAGGTCAGCGGTTCTATATTTCCTTGATTAAAAGGGGATTTCTTAGTAGAAGCAGCTTCAAAACTTTCGCTAATGCCCGATGGTTCCGACGCTGTAGGGTTTGCCAGTCGGCTCTAATTGCGCATTCCGACGCATCGGGGCGGGGCTGTTTCGCCTCAAAGCTTTTCACAGATGGAGTATTACCCGGGCAGACAAATGGATGGATCTGACCCGGCAGATGGATTGGAGCAGGATAAAGACGGACGATCCCGTGACTCAGCCTACACACAAAGGAACGACAACATGAAGAAAATTTTAGTAGTGGACAACGACAGAATTACCCTGGGAATCGTGACAAGACTGCTTGAAAAGGAGGGCCATCAGGTCTTAACGTCTAGAGATGGACTTGGCGCGCTGGATATTCTGAAAACCTATACACCGGATATCATATTTGTTGATCTCATCATGCCTAATGTTGACGGAAAGGCGCTGTGCAGGACGGTCAGGAGCATAGAGCGCTTGAAAGATGTTTATCTGGTAATTCTTTCTGCTGTCGCTGCAGAAAAAGAGATAGATATTAAACCATTGGGAGTAAACGCATGTATCGCTAAAGGACCGTTTGACGGAATGACCCGGCATATTCTAAGTGTTCTGGATCAACCCGTCCTGGATTCTTCGCAAATCTTGTCGGAAAAGGTTTTCGGAGTAGAAAGTATTCACCCGCGGGGTATCACGGTTGAGTTGCTTTCGGCAAAGAGACATTTCGAAATTATCTTGGATAGAATGACTGAAGGGATTTTAGAAATCAATTCAGAAGGAAGAGTTGTTTATGTCAATCCGTTTGCCCTGTCATTGATCGATATTCCTGAAAACGAATTGTTGGGGTCCCATTTTTCAGAAATGTTTTCCGGAGACACCCATCAGCGAGTTTCTGATCTTTTGAAACTAAATGCCGGAGAATCAAGGTCAATAACCGATGACGCTCCCGTTAATCTGAATGAATATCAACTGACGCTCGATGTTCTGCCGCTTGATGAAAATGGTTTTTCATCGATTGTTATTCTTAATGACGTGAGCGAGCGGAAGCGCATGGAATCCCAACTCAGGCAGGCCCACCGGATGGAAGCCATCGGAACATTGGCGGGCGGCATTGCCCATGATTTCAATAATCTGCTTATGGGGATACAGGGGCGGGTATCCTTAATGTTGATGGATACCAATACCTCCCATCCCTATTTTGAACATCTAAAAGGCATAGAAGAACATGTCAAAAGTGCGGCAGATCTCAACAAACAGCTCTTAGGCTTTGCAAGAGGCGGCAGATACGAGGTTAAACCGGCGGACCTTAACGAGTTGAGTAAAAAATGTTCTCGTATGTTCGCCCGCACAAAAAAAGAGATCGTCATTCGTGAAAGGTATGATGAGAACCTCTGGACCGCGGAGGTTGATCAGAGCCAGATAGAGCAGGTATTGTTGAATTTCTTCGTAAACGCCTGGCAGTCGATGCCCGGGGGTGGAGATATCTTTATCCAAACGGAAAACGTTGTAATTGAAGAGAGTTACGCCAGGCAGTATCAAGTCGAGCCGGGTAAATACGTGAAGATCTCCGTCATCGACACCGGCGTGGGCATAGATGGGGCAACACAGCAACGAATATTCGATCCCTTCTTTACCACCAAGGAAATGGGAAGGGGTACAGGATTGGGACTTGCATCTGCCTACGGGATCGTTAAAAATCACGGCGGCTTCATAGAAGTATACAGTGAAGTAGATGAAGGGGCGACATTCTCAATTGTTCTCCCGGCATCAGAGAAGGCGGTTGTTAAAGAAGAAAATCACCATGAAGAAGTGCTAAAAGGTACAGAAACAGTTCTTCTTGTGGATGATGAGGATTTAATTATTGAAATCGGCCAACAGATTTTAGAAACATTGGGCTACCAGGTATTACTGGCCAGAGGCGGGAAAGAAGCTATAGACGTGTACACGGAAAATCGAGATGAGATAGATCTTGTCATACTGGACATGGTTATGCCGGATATGGGCGGTGGAGATACCTTTGACAATCTTAAAAAGATCAATCCTGACTTGAAGGTACTTCTTTCCAGCGGATACAGCGTCAATGGCCAGGCAACGGAAATTTTGGCACGGGGCTGCAACGGATTTATCCAAAAACCGTTTGATTTAAATAGCCTGTCAAAGAGAATGAGGGAAATTTTAAATAAACGTAACTCTTAAAAGCGACCCTTTTTTAAGTGGTGATGTCCAAATTACATGATCTCGCCTGATTGGTTGAGGGTGTAGAATTGCACATCGAAATTTGGATATTTGTAAGATTAAAAGCGCATAAATATCATTCTGGACTGAATTTCAAAGGAGGGATAAACATGAGCGGAACAAAATGTCCCAAATGCAGCCATGTCAGCGATGCTTCGGCCAATGGATGCTCAAATTGCGGGATTGTCTTCTCAAAATATCAGGCGGTTCAGGAAAGAAGAAAAAGGGTCGAATCCATGCAGTGCCATGAAGTTGACTACAAGCTATTCGGTGATGATATTCAAATCGTAGAGGTCGAGCTCGACCCCGGAGAAACGGTGATTGCCGAGGCCGGAGCCATGAATTACATGAGCGAAGGTGTGACTTTCGAAGCAAAAATGGGAGACGGGTCCAAGCCGGAAGAAGGGATTTTCGGCAAGCTGTTGAATGTGGGCAAAAGGGTTTTGACCGGTGAGTCCATCTTTTTAACGCATTTCACGAACACAGGGTTCAAGAAAGCCAATGTGGCATTTGCCGCGCCATATCCGGGCAAGATCATTCCGATAGACATGGCAAAAACCAGAGGAGAGCTCTTCTGTCAGAAAGACGCATTTTTATGTGCCGCCTACGGCACCGAGGTGGGAATTGCCTTTACAAAACGACTGGGTGCCGGCTTTTTCGGTGGGGAAGGATTTATACTTCAGCGTTTGAGTGGCGATGGGATGGCCTTTATACATGCCGGCGGCACCGTAATCAGTAAAAAGCTGAACAATGAAACCATCCGGGTGGATACGGGTTGCCTGGCGGCATTTACTTCGGGCATCGAATACGATATCGAGCGCGCAGGCAACCTCAAATCGATGTTCTTCGGTGGAGAAGGGATATTCCTTGCCACCTTGAGCGGAAAAGGAACTGTACTTCTGCAGAGCCTTCCATTTTCTCGTTTGGCGGATCGCATCCTGCAGAACGTTCCTTCAAGAAGTGTAAGCCCGAAAGGAGAAGGGTCGCTTCTGGGAGGGCTGGGCAGCCTGCTCGACGGTGACTAGAAGCAGGTTTAAAATCTCCGGTTCGCGAAATTTGCACAATTCAGGGTTGTTTCGATATTCGAATTTCGGATTTGAATAGTCGCCGTACCAGGATCATCTCGTTTATAGCGGTTGTCAAAATAACGTTCCGTTTCAGCCGAAGATTAATAAAACATGAACAAAATCGAATCAATAGGAAAATTATGAAAACCGCTATATGCCAGTTCGGATTCTGTCTTTTCTTGACGTGTGAGTATCCACAGGATTACGATCTACAGGCCTGATAATCCAATGTATTTAACCGCGTTTTTACACAGGGATGAACTTTTTGACATCACCAACCGCTGGCTCTCGAATAAGCTTGAGCCTGAAGACCCCCTGCAAATCACAAAAATCATTACCTATGACAGTTTTTCAGCGTGGGAGACATTGCTTCTGTTTACAGACGACCTGTTGCAAAACCTTACGGATGCGCCTGTCCTCAGAAAAAAAATATCCTACAAGAAAGATTTGAAGGATTTCCTGTGTCATACCAAAAATCAAAAATCTGACCGGGTGAAATCATTGATCCGCGAATATGTCAAGATGTCTGAATTCTATTATGTCGGATCTCCTCTGGCGGCCTATATCTGTCATAATTCGCATTCCCAGATATTGAGCATATGCAGATTTAAGCGGATAAAGAGAATCGCGGAGAAGGCGAGCCGATATGCGTCGATGTATATCTTCGACAAGGTACAGACGATAGCGCATGAATTGTCCAAAGACGGAACCCAAACCCCGCCTGTTGCAAAGCAGATACCGGATGAGATTCTTATCACGGCCGAGAAGAGGATCATGGAAAATATGAAGGATAATGGGGTGAAGCTTCCGGCTCAAAGGATGACGATAAAGGATGTATTGGGTATAAAGGTGATTGATAATGATTTTGGCGAAAATAGACTTGAATCTGCACTCACCCGATCTATCGGATCAAGAATAATTGAAAAAGAGAGACACACCGGCATGTATAATGCGGTTCACTATGTGGTGGAATTGAAAGTCGATTTCGATCATCTGGTCCGAAAATTTACAAATAGCAGCATCTATATAGACTGTGAAAAAAAAGGGTTGCCCGCTGAAGGATTACATGAAGATTTTTCAAAATTTGTTGTAACCGGCGCGGATGCGATCCACGTTGATCTGATTTTTACGTCATTTGAAGAACTAGTCGAGTCGGAAATCGGCAGATCCATGCATGAGAACAGAATTTTTGAGCAAAGAAGGCAGAATAGGGTTTTTGGCAATATCCCGATAAATATTGAATATATTATTGAATATTTAATCGCGGTCGGTTTGAGTCCAACAATTGATATTAAGGAAATTCCAATCAAGATTTGGGGCCGATACCTTCCAGATACATTAAGCGACAGAATTCGAAAACTCCATCAAATGCCTGAATATTCAATGATCGGTTTGTAGACGATAGATTTAACTTGTGATGAGAAATTCGGAACCCTAATTTCCCTGAAATGTCGATTTGAAAAAATCGTCGATGCCGTTGCTGATCGATTTTGCCAAATCTGATAAAACTTTCGAATCCTGAAGCTTTTTCTCTTCGGCAGGATTGGTCAGGTATCCAACTTCTATAAGTATTGCAGGCATATCCGCGCCCTTTAGAACCATTAGAGGAGCGCCATGGATTCTGATTTTATTACTTCTTACAGGGTCTAATAAACGACGCCGTATAAGTTGGGCCGCCACGCTGCTGGTTGTTTTATGCCTGTTTTGAATATGATTCCAGGATATCTTCGTATCGCTGGCTTCAGTTTGTGCTGCTGATTCCGTTTCAATTGCCATGGCGGGGTCTGATATTTCGTTATAATAAAATATGGAGATGCCGCTTGCCTTGTGGAGAAAACTTCCTCCGGCGTGTATGCTGATGAACAGATCTGCCTTTAAGTGGTTGGCCACGGCTGTTCTTTTGGGAATTTCTAAGCGGTAGTCATCGGCTCGCGTAAGATGTAATCTGTATTTTCCACCCAACTCATCTGCTAACATCCGGCCAAAGGAAAGGGTTGTGGTTTTTTCTAACGTTCCCTCCGGACCTTGAGCTCCCGTATCATACCCACCATGTCCCGGATCTATAACGATCATTTTTTTTTGCTCGCTGGCAAAAAAAAGTGTTTCCGCTTCTCCGTTCTTTATCCCGGCGAGCATCGATATCAGCAGAAAGACAGTCATACAGGTGATAAACTTACGTTTGGAAATCCAGACCGCCGGGTTGCGACTGATGAACAGCCAGGGGAGATACGGTTTTCTGGAACTTGTCGGGTCGGGATACCTCATTTGTTGCATTTTATAAAATACAAAAATAACAGTCAGTTTCATCATTTTAAATTGAAGTCGTTTTGTTTGATTTTAGCTTTTTAAATTGATTTATACAGGAAATTATAGTATTTAAGAATAAAGTCAAGTGGCAAGATAACGGATGCTGTGTTGACATAACACAGAAATCGTTTATTTTGAGAATATGCGAGAGTGGCGGAATTGGTAGACGCACTGGACTTAGGATCCAGCTCTGGGAACAGAGTGGGAGTTCAACTCTCCCCTCTCGCACCAGATTCGAATCTATTAACAGCGCTTGAAGATCCCATTTGTACCGGATTTCTCATCCCGCTTAAAGCGGAACACATCTGCAAGAGATCAGATGTAAAGTTTCGCCCCGCGAGATATGCGGCCTTTTCCCTTTGGCGGGAAAAATATCCCCCCGGCGGAGCAATAGGGCGAGATAGACTCATCCTGTGGAACCCTTGGAAGGGGTCATGGAGCTCAAATTTACAGGGCTCGCCGCAAGGTGAAAAATTTATTTTAAAAATATGAGCAGCAGCCTGCTTTTGCAAATTTATTACTCATAACATTTTGGCTGATGCGTCGCTCTGGATTTGTTTAATTCAAACGAAAATAAATTCTTCACGAGAAATTCGAGGTACTTCAGGCATTTGATTTATTGGAAAGGAATAGTATGAAAGTTGATGTAGAAGATTTGAGCAGTGTAAAAAAGATACTCCACATTGAAATTCCAGAAGATGAGATTGTCCGGGAACTGGACACCGCTTATCAAACGTTAAAGAAAAAGGTGAAAATAAAGGGATTCCGACCCGGGAAGGCTCCTCGAAACGTCTTGGAAAGATTTTACAAAAAGGATGTACATGCGGATGTAATATCAAGGTTGATTCAGAATTCTTTTGTTGATGCCCTCAAGGAGACCGATCTTAATATTGTGGGAGACCCCAAACTCGATCCTCCTGAACTCGATGAAAAGGGACCTTACAAGTATGACGCCACCGTTGAGATAAAACCGGCGGTCGGGGATGTTGAATTTAAGGGCTTGGCATTGAAAAAGAATATTTACTCGGTGAGTGATGAAGAGATAGATGCACAACTCAAAATGCTACAGGGAAATCTGACAAAGCAAAACAGGATAGACGAAGATCGCCCGGTCCGGGAAGGCGATTTTGTATTGATTGATTATGAAGGATTTATAGACGGAAAACCGTTTGCCGAAACTCAAAAAACAGAAAACTTTACGTTGAAAATTGGTGACGGCCATATTTCAGCGGATTTTGACGAAAAATTGATCGGGATGAAGCCAGGTGATACCCGGAAAATTGTTGTGCATTTTCCTGAAGACTATTTTAACAACCGTTTGGCAAACCTCGAAATAACATTTCAGGTGTCCCTGCATGAAATCAGAAAGGAGATGCTTCCTGAGATCAACGATGAGTTTGCAACGCAGCTGGGTCCGTATAAAACACTCGACGAGTTGAAGCGTGCAATAACAGACAACTTGGAGAAAGGTTATGCCAAACGGTCGGAGCAGGAGCTGAATGAACAGATTTTTCAGGCAGTGATTGCCAAAACCGACTTCGAACTACCGGATTCAATGGTTGACTATGAACTTGAAGGTATTATTGCAGATGCGGAGAGAACTTTTTCTCAGCATAACATGTCGATGGAAAATCTGGGGCTTAGCAAGGAAAAGATGTCGGAAAAATACCGTGATACCGCTGAAAAACAGGTCAGACGCCACCTGATTTTAGACAGGATCATCGAACAGGAGAACTTGACCCTTTCCGACGAAGAGGTGGATAAGGGCATCGAGGAGATGTCTGCAACGTATAATCATCCCCTTGAAGAAATAAAAAATTATTACCGAGAAAATAAGGATAAGCTCGAAATTTTTAAACATGCCCTACTTGAAAAACGGGCTATCAAGCTTATTATTGAAAATGGGAGTGTTGAAGAGATTGAAGCTGAAGTAGAAGCGAAACCTGAAAGCGAATCAACGACGAATAATACTTGATAAACTCTTAAAAGGTCATTTTATAAGCGACATTGAGTCCCGCCTTGGCGGGAGACAAAGATTCAGAATGAGCCCGGCGTTAAAAATTTCAAACTGTTTTAGGGCGTTAGTTCGAGTTTTTGAAATTTAGACGGGCCATTTATGAATCCCAAAATTGCTCACGGAGAGAGCAAAACCTGACTTTTTAAGAAACCATCGTACTTAATCCCATGGGAATGATATCTCAGATCCAATGGGTTTGGATGGCGATAAAATAACATTTTAACCAGAGGAGATTTTTTGTGCCACTAATACCTATGGTCGTAGAGCAAACCAGCAGAGGGGAGCGTGCCTATGATATATATTCAAGGCTCCTCAAAGACAGAATTGTTTTTTTGGGATCAGCCATGAATGATGAGGTTGCAAATCTTTTAATTGCGCAGTTTCTTTTCTTAGAATCGGAAGAACCTGACAAAGATATCAATTTTTACATCAATTCCCCTGGTGGTTTGGTTACAGCAGGGTTGGCAGTGTATGATACCATGCAGTACATTAAGCCGGATATATCCACCGTATGTATCGGGCAGGCCGCCAGCATGGGGGCACTATTACTTACCGCAGGTACAAAGGGAAAACGCTTTTCCCTCCCCAACGCGAGGATCCTGATCCATCAACCCATGGGAGGATTTCAGGGGCAGGCGTCTGATATTGAAATTCAGGCCAGGGAAATCCTGCGCATGAAAGAATCGTTAAACCATATACTGGCATTCCATACCGGCAGGGATTTAAAACAGATCCAAACTGATACCGATCGTGATTATTTCATGACCGGCGAAGAGGCAAAGGAATACGGGATCATAGATAGCGTAATTATCAATCGAGAAGATCTGGAGATATCCAGAGAGACGGAGGCATAAAATGGCCAACAAAGAGGATGCGAATGAGAATCTCTTTTGCTCATTTTGCGGGAAAAATCAGAAAGAGGTTACAAAACTGATTGCTGGCCCGGCAGTATACATATGTGATGAATGCATTCAACTCTGCAGCGAGATAATAGAAGAAGAAAGTGGAAAAGACGCAGGAGATCTCGAGAGTCTCCTTATTCCAAAAGAAATAAAGGGAATGCTTGACGAGTACGTGATTGAGCAGGATCCGGCAAAGAAGATTCTTGCCGTTGCAGTGTATAACCACTATAAGCGGCTCACTTCTCCGATCAGCTCAGGGGATGTGGAAATTCAAAAAAGCAATATCCTCCTCATTGGGCCGACCGGTTGCGGAAAGACGCTCCTGGCGCAGACGCTTGCCAGGTTTCTGAATGTCCCCTTTACCATTGCAGACGCCACAAGCTTGACGGAAGCTGGATATGTAGGAGAAGATGTTGAAAACATTATCCTTGCCCTGCTCCAGAATGCCGATTATGATGTGGAAAAGGCCAAGCGAGGCATTGTCTACATTGATGAGATTGATAAAATTGCACGCAAATCTGAAAACCCTTCAATTACGCGCGATGTTTCAGGTGAAGGGGTTCAGCAAGCGTTATTAAAAATCATAGAAGGCACCACCGCCAGTGTACCCCCCAAGGGCGGGAGAAAACATCCGCAGCAGGATTTTGTCAAGGTGGATACTGCCAATATACTCTTTATTTGCGGTGGAACCTTTAACGGCCTCGAGCAGGTCATAAAGCGACGCCTTGGATCAAAAGTCATGGGTTTTGGAGCGGATATCGTCAAGCAAGAGGATAAAAGCACCGGTGAACTCCTGAAAAAAGTTCTACCCGAAGACCTGATTAAATTCGGTTTGATCCCGGAATTTGTGGGTCGTCTACCCGTGATCGCAACCCTTTCTGAACTGAGTGAGCCCACTTTGATCAGAATATTAACAGAGCCGAAGAACGCCTTAATTAAGCAGTTTCAAAAGCTTTTTGAAATCGAAGGGGTGAATCTGCGATTAACAGACAGCGCCCTTTCGGCGGTTGCAAAAGAGGCCATGGAAAGAAAATCTGGTGCCAGAGGGCTTCGGGCGATACTGGAAACCTGCATGATCGATATCATGTATGAAATTCCGTCGATCGAAGATGTAAAGGAATGTGTTATCAGTGAGGATGTTGTTTTGAATAAAGAGGCCCCGATCCTGCTTTATGAGCAGAAGAAAAAACAGGCTTGAAAATTTAATGATTGATGACAGGTAAAGAATTATAGGTGTTTTAAAAGCAAATCTATCCAATAACTTCTAATCCAAATAAAAGGTAACAATGATTGCTTTACCAAAGTTTTTCAAGGACGGTAATCCTGCATCGCCCAAGGCGATGTTTCCACTCTTGCCACTCAGAGATATTGTCGTATTCCCCCACATGGTCGCCCCGCTATTTGTGGGACGTTCTAAATCTGTAAACGCTCTTGCTGAAGCAATGAATAGTGACAAGAACGTATTTCTTGCCACTCAAAAAAAGGCAGGCGTTGACAACCCGACCGAAAAAGACATCAACTCCGTGGGAACTATTGCAAGTGTGCTTCAGCTCCTTCGGCTCCCGGACGGTACGGTCAAAGCCCTGGTTGAGGGAAAGGCCCGGGCTCGAATCGACCGTTTCATCCAGGATGACGATTTTTTTCAGGTTGAATTAGAACCTGTCGTTGAGACGGAGTTGTCGGAGGCAGAGGGGACAGCGGTCAGCAGGGCTATTCTTGAGAGTTTCGAGGAGTATGCCAAGCTGAACAAGAATATTTCAAAAGATCTTCTGAACAACCTTTCCGAAATTTCTGATCTTTCGCAGCTGGGTGACACGGCGGCAGCTCATTTTTCTTTTAAAATCAAGGACAAACAGAATTTGCTGGAGATCAGTTCTCTGGACGATCGGCTTTCTCTGCTTCTCCGTTTGATAAGGATGGAGATCGATATTTTCAAGATGGATCAACGAATAAAGGGTCGCGTCAAGGATCAGATGGAAAAGACCCAGAAAGCCTATTATCTGAATGAACAGATGCGGGCCATCAAGAAAGAGATGGGACCTGATGATGATCCCGCCGACGAACTTAAAGAGCTAGAAAAGCGAATCAAGCGGAAAAGGATGTCAAAGGAGGCAGGAGGTAAGGCCCGGCAAGAATTCAGAAAACTCAAGTTGATGACCCCCATGTCTGCCGAGGCGACAGTTGTGCGGGGTTATATTGAATGGTTGATCAGCTTGCCCTGGTTTGAAAGAACCCATGTTCGTAAGGATCTTGAAGAAGCCGAAAAGATACTCAATGAGGACCACTACGGACTGGATAAACCAAAGGAACGTATACTGGAATACCTTGCCGTACAGTCTCTGGTCAAGAAGATCAGAGGTCCTATATTGTGTTTCGTCGGTCCCCCGGGTGTGGGAAAGACCTCTTTGGCCAAATCTGTGTCCAGGGCTACCGGAAGAAAATTTGTTCGCCTTTCCCTTGGCGGTGTGAGGGATGAAGCTGAAATTCGAGGACATCGGCGGACCTATATCGGTGCAATGCCCGGTAAGATTATCCAGTCCCTAAAAAAGGTTGGGGTGAATAATCCGGTGTTTTGCCTTGATGAAGTGGATAAAATGAGCATGGATTTCCGTGGCGATCCTTCGGCCGCACTTTTAGAAGTCCTTGACCCGGAACAGAACTACGGCTTTAACGACCATTATCTGGATGTTGACTACGATCTTTCGGATATTCTTTTTATAACAACAGCCAACACACTGCCGGAAATCCCGCTTCCCTTGCAGGACAGGATGGAGATTATTCGCCTTCCCGGATACGCTGAGTATGAAAAATATAATATAGCCAAAGATTTTCTCATTCCCAAACAGATTCAGATGAACGGACTGGAAGGAAAAGATCTGAAGTTTTCTAAAAATGCGATTCTGACCATTACTCGACGCTATACCCGTGAGTCCGGGGTAAGGAACCTTGAACGCGAAATTTCGTCCGTCTGTCGTAAAATTGCACGTGATCTCGTAAAGCATAAAGAGAAAGAATCGTTTAAAGTCACAGCAAAATCGATTCAAAAATACCTGGGACCGCCTCGCTTTAAGCATGGCCAAGTCGAGGAAACGGATCAGATCGGTATTGTTACCGGACTCGCCTGGACACAGGTGGGCGGGGACCTGCTTCATGTTGAAACGCTGATTCTACCCGGAAAGGGAAAATTGATTATGACCGGAAAACTGGGAGAGGTGATGCAGGAATCTGCCCAGGCAGCGGTAAGCTATGTCCGTTCACGAGCCGAGCGCCTGTCGATTGAAAAGGACTTTTACAAAAATTCAGATATCCATATTCATATACCTGAAGGCGCCATTCCAAAAGACGGACCTTCGGCAGGGATTTCAATGTGCACGTCCATCATCTCCGCACTAACCAAGCGACCTGTTTACCGTGATATAGCCATGACCGGCGAACTCACATTAAGGGGCCGAATTCTAACCATCGGAGGGTTGAAAGAAAAAATTCTGGCCGCTCACAGGGGAGGAATTAAGAAGGTTGTTATCCCAAAGGAAAACGAAAAGGACTTAAGGGAGATACCTGCCAGGCTGTTAAAACAGATCGAGATCGTGCTGGTGCACCACATGGATGAGGTGCTGCCCCATGCATTAATCTTGGATAAGGAAGATTCACTTTTCAAGAAGGGTGACATATCATTTGATATGATGCCCGAAGAGACGGAACAGCCGACAGCGTTAATTTAAAACGGTCCGATTTGATATAATTTTTGGGTGTGATTTTAATCTTGACTAAATTTTACTAAATTGTTAGCTGTAGCACTCTTTGAGGATAAACGAGTTCAAGTCGTAAAATAATAAACGGGCGGGTAGCTCAGTTGGGAGAGCATCGGCCTTACAAGCCGAGGGTCACAGGTTCAAGCCCTGTTCCGCCCACCAATAAATTTACATCTCGCTGGCCGGGTTGCCGCTATTTTACCCAAATAAAGTTGGCAAGAAATGCCAGTGATCAATCCATTCGCTTAGGGGGTGTAGCTCAGTTTGGTTAGAGCGCCGGCCTGTCAAGCCGGAGGTCGCGAGTTCAAGTCTCGTCACTCCCGCCACAAGTACATTTTTCCGTCATGTTTCAAGCGTTCATTTTACGATGAACAAAGCGCTTGAGCGACATTCGGTCGAATGCGGCCTATCCGGCAACCCAGAGTTTGAAGCGATTGTATTGTTTAGATGTAAAAAACAAAATATGAGAGACACCAATGGGCGCACAACCTACAGGATTAAAACAGGTAACAAAGCGGTGTCCGGAGTGCTTTACCAACCTCCCGGTTAATGCCGATCGTTGCACCTCGTGCAATCAGAAAGTCGGGAAGGTTACCAAATCCGGTTTAGCCGAAAGACCTATAGATTGGATGTCGTATGTAACAGCTATTGTTGCTGTTGGCGCATTCTGTTACTTCATGTGGTGGCTTTTTTTAAAGAAATAAGTCCCTTTTTATTATATCTTTTCCTTGTCTCCCCTTTCTCCACACACACAATTCAGCTTTGCAAGTCCCAACACGGTTGATGCCCCTGTAAGGGGTATCCTGGCTTAAAACCGAAATAGCGATCATATTCCCCGCCCCGACGAAACCGGGGTTGCGGCGCGTTTAAAACAATTTTATCAATATATTGTATTTTTGCTTGATTTTAACCACAATAGGTTGTATGAGCAAATAGATTTTTCGATTTGGATGTTGTGAGGACGGCGGAACATAAACGGATACCGGATCTTTTCCTGAATACGAAATTAGCCCCTCCTAATCAAGTCAAGAAAAATACGATTGAAAATGGATAGAAGGACCTTTTTATTGAAGAGCGTGCCCTGGTTGGCTGGGAGCCTTTTCAGCCTAAACAGTTTTTCAAGGGTACTTGCCGGTGAGGTTAAAACAGGCAAGTCTTTTTATCCACCCCGCATCGCCCTGATTATCGATGATATTGGATTCAGTTTTTCTGCTGCAAGACGATTTTTTAATGTGGAAGTTCCTATTACCTTTTCAATTTTGCCCCAACTTCCCAAGTCTAGAGACCTGGCTGTCGAAGCCCATACCAGAGGACACGAAGTTATGCTCCACCAGCCCATGGAACCTTATAACGCCGGTTTTGACCCGGGTCCCGGCGCCCTTTATGTGGGAGACAAGGTGGGGAAGATCATGAGGACTGTGGAAAAAAACCTCTCCGATGTGCCTTTTGTCATCGGCGTTAATAATCATATGGGCTCAAAGTTCACGGAAAGTCGGAAGGAAATCAGTGAAACCCTCAGGGTTGTTAAGAAAAGCGACCTTTTTTTCGTTGACAGCGTCACATCATGGCGTTCCAAGGCTTTTAAAATTGCGAGAGAACTTCAGATGACCACTTCCCGAAGAAACATCTTTTTGGATAATATCCCCGACGAATCGGCCATCCTTTTTCAACTTCAATCTCTTAAAAACCATGCCCGGAAATTTGGATGCGCCATCGGAATCGGCCATCCTTTTCCGGAGACGGCAAAGGCCATTGAACGGTTTTCCAAAGGCCTTGAGTATTCTAAAACTTCTCTGGTCCACGTGTCCCAAATCCTTTAGGTTTGACTTCCAGCAATATGTGGCGCGCCGGCTTCCGTGAAAAGAAATGATTTCCCACGGATTTCATAAATCTGCGCGATTTTTCATGGCTTGACCATTTGCGGCGTCTTTGATATGCGCTGTCAAACCATTATTTATATCTTATTTGCGACTGGAAACGAATGGGTCGAAAGGAATACTTATGCTGATTACCGAAATACTTGCCCGTAATGCCCGTATGTACCCAAAAAAAACAGCTCTCGTGGAACGGGAACCGGCCAAGAACAGGCGAGTGGTCATTAACTGGAAGGAATTTGACGATCAAGCCAATCAGGTGGCCCAGGCCCTCATTTCCCGAGGAATCAAAAAAGGCGACCGGGTAGTTCACCTGATGATGAACTGTATTGAATGGCTTCCCGTCTATTTTGGAATCCTGCGAACAGGTGCATGGGCGGTTCCTCTTAACTTTCGGTTTATGTCCAGGACCATCAAACATTGTACGGAAACCGCAGAAGCAAAAGCCTTTATTTTTGGTGAAGAATTCATTGACCGGATCAATGCCATTAAGAAAGATCTGGACAAGACCGTAATAATTTATATTTTTGTTGGCCCGGAAGACCTCTGCCCTGATTATGCTGTGCCCTTCAATGAGTTTTTGGCCTCCCAGCCGACAATCGATCCCCAGGTTGATATCAGTATTTCGGATGAAGCAGCCCTCTACTTTACTTCCGGGACTACCGGCAGGCCCAAGGCAACCCTGCTGACCCATCGGAATCTGGAATTTTCCTGTTTTATTGAAAATCACCACCATCGCCAGACTCACGAGGATAATTTTCTCTGTATTCCTCCGCTATATCATACCGGTGCCAAGATGCACTGGTTCGGGAATTTTATCGTGGGCGCCAAGGCCGTCATTCTCAAAGGGATTGAGCCCCGGTGGATCTTAGAAGCCATTTCAGAAGAACAAATAACGGTGGTTTGGCTTTTGGTTCCCTGGGCGCTCGATATTCTTTTTATCATCCAAAGCGGTGAGGTGAAAATAAATGACTACAAACTGGACCAATGGCGGTTGATGCATATTGGCGCACAGCCTGTGCCGCCCAGCCTCATTAAGGAATGGAAGAAAGCTTTTCCCAATCACCAGTATGACACCAACTACGGTCTTACCGAGTGCACCGGTCCGGGATGTGTTCATCTGGGTATGGAAAATATGCACAAGGTGGGCGCTATTGGCATACCCGGTTTCGATTGGGAGATTAAAATAGTAGACAATCAACTGCAACCCGTCGCACAGGGGGACCCCGGAGAGTTATTGGTCAAGGGGCCGGGGGTTATGAAAGAGTACTACAAGAATTCGGGAGCCACCCGGGAAGCGCTTGTCGATGGCTGGCTTTTGACAGGAGACATTGCCCGACAGGACGAAGACGGTTTCATCTGGCTGGTTGACCGGAAAAAGGATGTCATTATCACGGGCGGTGAAAATATTTACCCGGTGGAGATCGAAGATTTCCTTCAGGCGCATCCTAAAATACAGGATGTGGCGGTTATCGGTCTTCCCAGCCTTCGCCTGGGCGAAATTGCTACGGCAGTAGTCCAGGTAAGATCGGGAGAGACGGTTTCAAAGGAAGAGATTGATGATTTTTGTCAGGATCTCCCCAGGTACAAAAGACCCCGGAGGATTATTTTCGGAGAAGTGCCGCGAAACCCGACAGGCAAAATTGAAAAGCCGAAATTGAGAAAGCAGTATGCCGGGATGTCTGAAAGCTTCAAAATTTAATTGGAAACACCTCAGTGTCCAAAATGTATTCTCGGATAGTTAATTGCCGCCTTAGTTGTACCCTAAACCCTCCATCTTTGGCGGAGGATTTCGAAGTACCTCAACAAAAGAGAAATAACGCAACAAGTGTGTTCAATACTGAATATCGAATATCCGATGTCGAATTTGGAAGGAAAACAGAGTATTTACCTTCGGGTTGAATTTTCCTTGAAAGTTGGCGCTGTCATATTCCTAAGGTAGAGAAGAGAACACTTCATCGTTCGACATTCCTTGTTCGATATTGGATATTCGGTAACTGTAAAATGGCGAGTATTTTTAGGATCAGGGACGAGGCCTTCATCGTGAGGACTTTATGATGCCTCTCGCTATGCGGAAGGAGTGCTCACAAAGCTGTCTGTTTAAGGGCTTTTTCTCTTCAGGCAGCCATTTATCTTCCATAATTATTATCTTATATCGAATTCGGGATTTTCATGGTTTCTTTTAAAAAGAGGCTGGCCAGCAATGCAATAATCCCGGAGAAAAAGAGGAGCAGGAATGCTTGCCGATAGCCGGCCAGAGTAAAGACCCCCTGGGTCTGGGCGTGTTTTTCTAGAACATAGCCCAGAAGGACCTGTAATACCGCTCCACCTGCAAAAGGGAAAAGGTTGACCAGCCCGGTGGCGGTTCCCGCAATCCGAACAGGGAAGAGTTCCTTGGTTGTGGTGAATCCGATGACCACCACGGCGCAGGAAAAGGTCCCCAACCCCAGACAGACCAGATACAGACCCGTGTAGGGGATGCGATCCGTATAGAATGCCAAAAGTGCTGTTAAACAGAGAAGGATGATACTGGACAGAATCAGAACCGGCTTGCGGGCCTTAAATACGCTGTTGGAAAGGTAGCTGAGAAGGGGACTTCCAACGATCAGACCGACGGCCAGCATTGAGAGGACATGCCCGGTTTGCGCCTTGCTGAGTCCGTAAACCTGCATCAGATAGGGGCCGCCCCAAAGCCCCCCGAAGGAGAAAAACACGCCGCTGGTAAAGAAGAACCAAATGGCCACGGGCCAGAATGAGAGACGGGTGATGACTGTTTTGAATCCCTGTTTCAGACTGACAGACATCGAATGATCTTCAACATTTTCAGATGGGGACGGCCAGCCCATATCCGCCGGTCGGTCGCGGACGAAACTCCATACCAGGACGGCCAGGAACAGGGTCATTATTCCCACGGCGACGAATGACAGGCGCCAGCCTATCCAGGCGCTGACAATGGCCAGGGGTGTAGTGGCACTGAGGGATCCGATCCCGCCCATTGCCAGGAAAATTCCCGTCATGGTGGCGAATTCCCGGGGTCGAAACCATTCAGAAAGTACTTTCATTGTTGGGACGAAAAGCATGGCGACGCCCAAGCCGGCCAGTGTACGCCCCAAAATAGCCCAAAAGGTGGAAGGCGCCAGCCCCAGC
This sequence comes from Thermodesulfobacteriota bacterium, assembly GCA_042573625.1. Classification (GTDB taxonomy): domain Bacteria; phylum Desulfobacterota; class Desulfobacteria; order Desulfobacterales; family UBA11574; genus JBHPCZ01. Next base: position 20,384 of record JBHPCZ010000002.1, on the reverse strand, counting down.
AGAATGCTTCCGACAAATGCCGCGAAAAAAAAGAGCGTGATGGTTTTGCGGGGGCCCCAGGAGTCGGACAGGAGTCCTGCCGGAAGCTGCATGAGCGCATATGGATAAAAATAGGCGGATCCCAGAAAGCCGATGAGGCTGCCGCCGGCATTCAGATCCTTCATCATATCCACAGCGACCACTGCCGGGCACATCCGGTGAAAGAAAACAAGCACATACGCAAACGCCAGTATCCAGAAAATGATCCAGCGGTAACGCAAAGCCTTTAACATGGGGTCGGTAACCATGTTTACCTCATAGATAGTGTCCATCCACAAATGGTCTTTTTGCTTGCCCAGTTAAATCCGTATTTAATATTTAATCGGGGCCCAATCTCTGCGTTATGCTCAAAAAATAATCCTCGGAATATTACACATATGCACCCCAAGGGCATTTCCTGCGGGGCGCCTGCGGTTATTTTTTTCGCATGCCTTGAAATAGAACAAAAATCCTCATTTCTGGAGGGACACTATACAATAAAAAATCCCGCAACAAAGAAGTGCTTGCGGGATTTTTTATATACTGACAGCTAATAAAGCAAGTTTTAATTTAAAGCTATTTGTTATCGTCGTCCTTCACCTCGTCCTTCACCTCGTCCTTCACCTCCTCGAAATCGGCATCGACCACGTCCTCATCCGGCGCTGTGGAGGGTCCCGACTGCTCCGATCCTGCTGCGCCGGCTTCAGCCTGATTCTCATTGTCCTGGGCAGCTTGCTGGTACATGGCTTCGGCCAGCTTGTGGGAGGCACTGGTCAATTCTTCGCTCAGTCGTTTGATCTCTTTCTTATTTTCACCTTCCATGACTTTTTTCAGGTTTTCAATAGCGATTTCGATCTTGCTTTTGGTTTCAGCGTCGACTTTGTCCCCGAGATCCTTTATCGATTTTTCCGTTGAATAAATCAGTGTATCAGCGTGATTTCGAGCTTCTACCAGCTCTTTTTTTATTTTATCATCTTCAGCGTGAAGCTCAGCGTCTTTGACCAGTCTGTCGATTTCCTCTTGTGACAGACCGCTGGAGGCCGTAATCTGGATCGACTGCTCCTTGCCGGTCGCCGTATCCTTTGCAGAGACGTTCACAATACCATTGGCGTCAATATCGAACGCCACTTCGATTTGCGGAACCCCTCTAGGGGCGGGCGGTATTCCCACAAGTTCGAAGCGTCCCAGGGTTTTATTGCCGCCGGCCATTTCCCGTTCCCCTTGAAGAACATGGATGGAGACAGCAGGTTGGCTGTCCGCCGCGGTTGAAAAAATCTGGCTTTTTTTGGTTGGAATGGTCGTATTCTTTTCAATAAGCCGTGTCATGACACCACCTAAGGTTTCGATGCCCAGGGAAAGGGGCGTAACGTCGAGCAGGAGAACATCTTTAACGTCCCCTTTCAGGACGCCGCCTTGAATGGCGGCACCGATGGCCACAACCTCGTCGGGGTTAACGCCTTTGTGGGGTTCTTTGTTGAAAATTTTCTTGACGCGTTCTTGAACTGCCGGCATGCGTGTCATGCCGCCAACCAGAATAACTTCATTGATGTCATTGGGCGTCAGGGCTGCATCTTGAAGTGCGGTCCGGCAGGGCTTTTCCAGTCTGTCGAGCAGGTCAGCGATAAGCCCCTCCAGCTTGGCCCGGGTTATTTTGATGTTAAGGTGCTTGGGACCGCTGGCATCGGCTGTTATGAAGGGGAGGTTTACATCTGTTTCCATGGATGTGGACAGCTCCATTTTTGCCTTTTCAGCAGCCTCTTTAAGCCGCTGCAAGGCCATCTTGTCATTTCTTATATCAATTCCCTGGTCTTTTCTGAATTCATCCGCCAGATAATCAATCAGTCGAAGGTCAAAATCTTCGCCGCCGAGATGTGTGTCCCCGTGGGTTGCCTTGACTTCAAAAACCCCTTCGCCGATCTCGAGTATGGATATGTCAAATGTACCACCGCCCAGATCAAAAACGGCTATTTTTTCTTCACTTTTCTTGTCAAGACCGTATGCCAGTGATGCGGCTGTGGGTTCATTGATGATTCTCATCACGTTAAGACCGGCGATTTTTCCGGCATCTTTGGTTGCCTGTCGTTGGTTGTCATCAAAATAGGCGGGCACGGTTACCACCGCGTCGGTGACTTTCTCTCCGAGATATTCTTCTGCCGTATGCTTGATGTCCGCTAATATAAAAGATGAAATTTCAGCGGGACTGTGCTGTTTTCCCCGAATATTGATGCGGAGGTCGCCATTGCTGGCCTGTTCGATCTTGTAGGGCAGTATTTTTATATCATCCTGAACTTCTTTTGATGCATATTTGCGACCGATAAGCCTTTTTACCGCGAATACCGTATGTTCCGGGTTTGTAATTGCCTGCCGTTTTGCGATTTGGCCCACCATCCTCTCACCGTTATCTGAAACAGCAACGATAGAGGGTGTGGTGCGACCACCTTCCGGGTTGGTGATGATTTTTGCATCGCCTCCCTCCATGATTGCCACACATGAATTTGTGGTGCCCAAATCTATTCCAATGACTTTACCCATTTCTATTCCTCCTTACCTTATGTATATCGTCCAATACCTTTATTTTTGATTTTCTTTTTCTTCATTTTCGGGGCTTTCTTTTGCCTTGGAGACAACAACCATGGCAGGCCTGAGGAGTCTGTCATGTATCATATAACCTTTTTGAAGCTCCTTTGATACAGTGTTATCAGGATGATCTTCAGTCTCTTCTTGCATAACAGCCTGATGAAAACCAGGATCAAAAATTTTTCCCAGAGATTCAAACGGTTTTATACTGAATTGGTCAAAAACTTTTAGTATTTCCTTAAGGGTCATATGGACCCCTTCAACAACAGAATTGTTGGTATGTTTGTCATTATTTGAGGACTCGATGGCGCGATCCAGGTTGTCGATTACAGGGAGCATCGCCTTTGCGAAGCTTTCGGTGGCAAACTTCCGAAAATCATTCATTTCACGCGTAGCGCGTTTCTTATAGTTTTCGAAGTCGGCGGAAACCCTCAAAAACCGATCATGGGTCTCTTGGTTCTCCTGCTTCAGAGATTCGAGCTTTTCTTCCATCACCGTTAATGGGTCACCGGTCTCTTCAACCTCTTTTTTATTTGAATCGCTTTTGGGGGGAGTTGTATCTTCTGTAGCGGCTTCAACTTCATGTGGCGTTTCATCTACAGGGCCGGCATCGTCGGTTTCGGTATGAATCTTGATTCTCTTTTTAGCAGCCATCGGCCGGTGTTTTCTCCTTTGCTATCTAAAAATTCGTTCATTCATGATTATCGATTTAAGTTTTTCTGAAAACGAAATAAGATTCGGTCTCATATAGCGCGTTAAAAACTTCAGGCAACGGCTGTTGCATATTAAATTATGTTCAAAAATAATACTCTATAAAACAATGTCAAGGTGATAACGGCGAGGTTTGGCATAAACAGTGCCTGTTTTTTTTGACTCCTGCTTGTTGTCGATTTCGGGTTATGAATGGCGGGGTTGTCGGTTTTTGGTGATAGGATAAATATAAACCGATATTTTCAATATCGGATATCGAATATCCAATACTGAATACAGAAGGAAAACAGGGTTTTTTAGGGTTCACTTCTTCTTGAAATCAGGCGCTGTTATTTTGCAAGGCCGAAAAGACTTCGTTATTCAATATTCCTTGATGGATGTTGGACATTCCATAGCTGTAAAATAGAGAATGTTTTCAAAGGCTGTGGCGATGCTTTCATAATGGGCTTCCTGGTGTCTCTTGCTATGCTGAACGAGAGCCCACTATAATATGAACAAAAGCGAATCAGTAGGAACATGTCTATGAAAGCCGCTATAATGGAACGAGACTGATCCTCCTTTGTGATGTCGAATCGGATCAATGCACGGATGAAGGGGTATTTTAACTTCTTTCAGAAGTGCCGGATTATGAGTGCTTGTTCACACAGTTCGCGCGAAGGGGGCATCGCCCCCGGTTTTGAAAACAGTCGCGATTTTACAAGTTGCCGAATATCCAATATACAACAAGGAATGTCGAATGATGAAGTGTTCCTTCAAAATTCGACATTCCTTGTTCGAAATTCTGCGGTTCAAATAATGTCTGTAATATTAACAAAAAATCTAAGAACTCGAAGCTATAGTCTCTCCGGTCACTCATGAGTTTGTTGACACTCATAGTCTCCGTCAAGGGGGCAAATCAAGGCCGGGTTTTCCGGGTTCGGATTCTTTACAATCGGGTGGGTTGTGCACCCTCTATCGAGTCTTATTCCGAGATTGAGCAAACTATATCTTTGACCGGGATCGATTCGCGACACAGACCGCATCCCTTATCGCTGCTTCCTTCCGGACCTGACGAGGTTCGTGACCGCCTGTTGCGCGGCGGCCGGTCAGGATAGCTTGCACGTTTACGGATAAAAACCCTCAAGAGGGAATTCAGCCCCGCATAAGCGGATTTCGGGAAAAGGGCACCGCTAGCTCCCCGCCTAGCACAACCGATAATGAAAGTATTATTTACACGGTTTTTTTTCAAGATAAAAATAAAGCCTAGTTTTAAACACAAGATAGGCCATGCACAGAGTGATTAGACACAATATCCAGTGTTTTTTATTGACATTACACCGCGTCTATCATAGGCTGAACAGAGAAAACATTCTGCACCTCTCATTCGATAGTTTCCTGGAGAAATAACGCCGGTAGCGTTCTGCACAATACAAACAAACGCGACTAGACCTTTGAAAATATTCAATTTTGATACCCTGCCGTTTGCGGCGGGGAGCTGGGTCCATCGATTCGTAAATTCGATTACGAATTAACTCACTTAGCATAATCGTTCCATCATTTTCCCGCCGGGGCGGGATAAGCAGAGCGAACTCACTTGAAGATACTAAAGACTGTAGAAGAGACCGTCACAGCCTACAGCATGTTTGAGCTGGAAGATTCGGTTCTTATCGGTGTTTCAGGCGGACCGGACTCCGTGGCCCTCCTCCATATTCTTCTCGTACTGGCTCCCCGATTTTCTATCAGACTCGGGGTGGCCCACCTAAACCACGGCCTCCGCCCGAAGGTTTCAGATAAAGAAGCTGAATTTGTTGCGTCTCTCGCCAGCGAGGTTAATTTGCCCTGTTATATCGAGAAAGCGGATGTCCGAAAATATCAGATTGAAAAGAGGATTTCCCTTGCTGAAGCGGCCCGACGCGTCCGCTACAAATTCTACGACCGTGTGGCACAAAGAAACGGGTTCAACAGGATCGCCCTTGGGCATCATTGTGATGATAACGCAGAACTCGTTTTGATGAATCTTATGAGAGGAAGCGGCCCGGTCGGTCTGTCAGGGATTCCGCCAGTGAGGGAGGAAAGGATTGTCCGCCCGCTGATAAGATTAACGCGACCTGATATTATTGATTTTTTGAATAATAAAGGATTGAAATACGTATCGGACGAATCCAACAGAGAGGTGAGATACCTTCGGAACAGAATTCGACACCGGTTAATTCCAGCCATAAAAGCCGATTACAATCCAAGTATAGTCAAAACACTGAACCGGCTTGCTTCAATTTTGAGATCTGAAGAGGAATGGTCTGAAAAGAGAATCGCCCCAGTCTTTGCAAAATTGATCGTAAATGAGTCAGATGACAATCTTTTCCTTTCTGTTCAAAGACTTGACGGAATACATGTTGCAGCCCAGAGAAGGTTAATCAGGAAGGGAATTGCAAGGATCAAAGGAAATTTGAGGTCTGTCACCTTATCCCACATAGAATCCATCATTGGCCTTTTGAAAAACGGACCCGCCTATAAAAGCCTTGATTTACCCGGGCGCATCAGAGTACGTTTAGAAGGAGATATTCTTCGATTTTCAAAAGAAAGAACCCCTCTACGTGATTCAATCGTCAGATCCGGCAACGCGGCTGTCCCCCCTTTTGAATACGAAATAGTCAGTCACGGAATAGTATTCATAAAAGAGATCAATGCCCATATGAACTTTACTGAATTGGCCAAAGAAAACGTGCCCGATTTTCTCCGTACTGGACAGGATGCGGCTTATTTTGATATGAATGAGATAACCTTTCCGCTGGTCCTGAGGAATTTCCGACCCGGGGATCGTTTTACACCGCTGGGCATGAAGGGTTCGCAAAAGGTAAAAAAATACTTTATTAATAATAAGGTCCCCATAACCGAACGCTCAAAATGTCTCATCCTGCTCAGCAAGGGGAAAATCATTTGGGTTGTCAATCATAGAATAGATGAGTCGGCGAAGGTGCGGTCTTCAACCCAAAATGTATTGAGAGTGGAACTTTTTCTTGCCTAACGGGCAATGATGATTAATATGTATTTACATTATAAGTACTTTTCAGGAGGATAACATATTTTGAATCCGTTTTATAAGAATCTGGCTTTGTGGATCGTCATTACGCTGATGATGGTCATGCTTTACAACCTTTTCAATCAACAGCAGCTTTCTGAAACAAGTATCAGTTATTCAGAATTTCTTGCCATGGTCGACAGTGAACGTGTTGCCGATGTCGTTATACAGGGGCAGGAGCTTCTCGTTACGGATACCAATCGAAATCATTTCAAGGTTTATGCACCCCAGGACAGTGATCTCATCAAGTTTTTAAGGAACAAGGGCGTGTCCATTAGCGCCAAACCCCCGTCTGAATCGCCCTGGTACATGTCTGTCCTCGTTTCATGGTTTCCGATGATCGTGCTCATTGGCGTATGGGTATTTTTCATGCGACAAATGCAATCCGGTGGCGGCAAGGCCATGTCCTTCGGAAAGAGTCGCGCCCGCCTCCAATCCGACAAATCGACAAAAGTTACTTTTGAGGACGTGGCTGGAATCGATGAAGCCAAGGAAGAACTGGGAGAGATTATAGAGTTCCTCAGAGAACCTAAGAAGTTTACCCGCCTGGGTGGTCGAATACCCAAAGGTGTTCTCCTGATGGGATCGCCTGGAACAGGAAAAACCCTTTTGGCCCGTGCGATTGCAGGAGAGGCTGATGTGCCGTTTTTTAGTATCAGCGGCTCGGATTTTGTTGAAATGTTTGTCGGTGTGGGTGCGTCCCGTGTGAGGGATCTGTTTGTCCAGGGAAAAAAGAACGCGCCCTGTATTATTTTTATCGATGAGATCGACGCTGTCGGCCGGCATCGGGGGGCGGGCCTTGGTGGCGGACATGACGAAAGAGAACAGACGTTAAACCAGCTCCTGGTCGAAATGGATGGATTTGAATCGAATGAGGGGGTTATTCTTATTTCTGCAACAAACCGGCCCGATGTCCTTGATCCGGCGCTGATGCGTCCCGGGCGTTTTGACCGTCAGGTGGTTGTGCCGCTGCCGGATATCAAAGGTCGTGAAGGGATCCTTCAAGTTCACCTGAAAAAATCACCCACCGATGCCGATGTTGATCCCCTTATCGTGGCGAAAGGGACACCCGGTTTCTCCGGTGCTGATCTGGAAAATCTTGTAAACGAGGCAGCCCTCCTTGCCGCCAAGAGAAATAAAGAAAGAGTCAGCATGCTCGAAATGGAGGATGCCAAAGACAAGGTTTACATGGGACTGGAGCGAAAATCGAAAGTGGTCAAGGATGAGGACAGAAAGATCACGGCATATCACGAAGGAGGGCACGCACTTGTTGCTCGCCTTCTTCCGGAAACGGATGCCGTCAACAAGATCACTATTATTCCCCGGGGGCGTGCAGCGGGCATCACCTGGTTTTTGCCTGAAGAGAGGGATTTTAGATTCAAAGACCAGCTCGAGAGCGAATTGTCGGTTGCTTTTGGAGGAAGAGCTGCGGAAGAGGTTGTTTTCAACCGCATCAGCACCGGTGCGGCCAACGATATCAAACAGGCAACGGATATAGCCCAAAAAATGGTGCGAAGCTGGGGTATGAGCGAAGTACTGGGGCCCCTTTCCTATGCCAAGAATGAAGAACATGTTTTCCTGGGGCGTGAAATCGCCCAGCACAGAGATTACTCTGAAGATACAGCAAGAAAAATCGACGAAGAAATTAACAATTTAATCGACAGGTGTTACCAACGCGCGAAGCAGGTTCTAAAAGAAAATTTAGATATTCTTCACAATTTGTCTGAACTTCTTCTTGAAAAGGAGACGGTTTCAGGAGCTGAGCTCGATGAACTCATTTTTTCCATGAGACCCGGGATAGAGCTCCCTTTAAAACGTGCCGAAGAGAGTGAAAACGGCAAGGACGCCGAGACCCAAGAGTCGGTATCTTGAATTTTTCCCCTTGTCTGGTATTCGGTAAACTGATAAAGAATCCACGCCCCCTGGGACGTGGTTTTGTTTTTCACTCGGAGTGTTATATACAGAGCCGTAAAACAATACTTCCAAGCTAAACCACGATTGAGCAAATGACGACTGCATATGGAAAAGTACACGATTTCATGGCGTTCGCACACACTGAAATTGGGTGAACGGCCCCGTATTATGGGCGTTGTGAATGTAACACCGGATTCGTTTTCAGATGGGGGAAAGTTTTTTTCGTATGATGCTGCTGTGGCTCAAGGCGAAAAACTGGCTCAAGAAGGCGCGGACATCATCGATATCGGCGGTGAATCCACACGGCCGTTTTCGGATGACGTTTCGGCGGAAGAGGAGTCGCGGCGCGTTTTACCCGTCATTGAAAGTCTCGCAAAACGGGTTTCAATCCCCATTTCCATTGATACAACAAAGGCCGTCGTAGCCGGACGGGCCATAGAAGCGGGGGCTTCCATAATAAATGATATCAGTTCACTCCGCCTTGATCCCGATTTGCCGGGTGTTGCAGTAAAATACGGAGTGCCGGTTATTCTGATGCATATGCTCGGAACGCCCAAAACCATGCAGGTTTCACCGGTGTATGATGATATTATTGGAGACATTAAGGCATTTCTTGAAAACGCCAGAGACCGTGCGGAAAAGCATGGAATTCCGCGCAAAAGAATTATCATCGATCCGGGGATCGGTTTTGGAAAAACAGTTGAACACAATCTATTTATAATTCAGCGTTTGCGAGAATTTACATCGCTGGGTGTCCCTGTTATGATCGGACCTTCCAGAAAAGCGTTTATCAGAAATATCCTGAAAGATAAAACCGTTGAAGATATACGACCGGACCTTCCTGAGGTGGAAACCGGCACTCAGGCCGCGATTGCCGCTTCAGTTTTAAACGGTGCCCATATTGTCAGGGTCCACAATGTTGCCAACACGTCAGCAACGGTTAGAATCATCGATGCCATTAAAAATGCACGAAACAGCTCATCGTAAATTTTTTCCTACGACGATAAAAAGACTTGTTATTTCAGTTTGCCATGACCAGTCATAGAGATCTATCTGTTTTTAGCCACAGGAATCTGATCCGGTTTGTTCTATTTTTTATCATTGGTGCCGGATTTTTTTTTCTAATATCCTGTTCAGCGGTGGAAGAGACCGACATATTCATCCCTGTTGATCCCGGCGAGATCTCTGAAGGATTGACAATCACCGGTCCTCTGTTGAAAGGTTTGGAAGTTCGTGTCCGTGGTTCGAAATCGGCTATCGAAAGACTTTCCGACCTGAAACCGAGGTACCTGCTGGACCTGTCTGGCGTAGATGTCGGGGTCAACACCATTCCCGTAGACCCGAACCGTATTTCGCTTCCCAAGGCGATTTCGATCATAAAGATTAATCCGTCCTTTCTGACAGTAAAAATTGATAATGAAATGCAAAAGGAAGTGCCGGTTGTCATTTCTTTTTCTGGAAAACTCGCTCCGGGCTTTTTTGTTGCGGATGCTGTGGCAAAACCATCGTCCATAATCTTGCGGGGACCTGAACACGTTCTTGATCCCATTGAAAGGGGCCTGACTAAAACCATTATTGTCAAAGGGTTATCAGAATCATTTAAAAAAGAGATCGCCCTTGATCTTCCTGAAGATCTCGATATTGTTTCTCCTTCAAAAATTATTATAGCGGAAATATTCATTGAAGAAAAGATCGTCACAAGAAGTTTTGATGGCATTATCGTGGCGGGGAAAGGGACGCCGTACACCTACAGCATCACGCCTCCTGTAATAAATATTAAAGCAAAGGGGCCTGTAAATGATATTGACAAGCTTCAAGCAGAGAATGGAATACAGGTATATGTTGATCTCAAAGGCTTAACCCCCGGTGTCTATGTTCGCCGAGCGGTAATATCGCTGCCGGTCAACACAACACTTGTGAGCGTAAAACCCGAGATCTTTACGGTGACGTTGGATCACCGAATTCAGGGTTCAGAGATCGGAAGACAAAAAAAGGAATAAAAGCATGCTTTTTGTTATTGATGTTGGCAACACAAACACTGTGATGGGTATTTACGACGGAAGCCGTCTGGTTCAAAACTGGCGGACACGTACGGAACGGAATACCACAGAAGATGAGTTCAACATTCTTGCCACCGGACTTTTCTCCGGGGGCGATATCCAATCAAAAGAGATTGATAAAACCATAATTTCCTGTGTGGTCCCGCCCATGGTTACGATTTTGGACGCGTTCTGCCGCAAATATCTGAGACATTCGCCCCATTGGGTCAATGCCGAGTCTGTAACGAATATGCAGGTACTTTACGGCAATCCATCGGAAGTTGGCGCAGACAGGATTGTCAACGCGGTTGCCGCCTATGACAAGTATAAAACCAGCCTCATTGTCATCGATTTTGGAACGGCAACAACTTTTGATGCTATCTCTGAAAAAGGGGAATATCTCGGCGGCGCAATTAGCCCCGGCATCATGATCGCTTCTGAGGCCCTGTTCATGAAAGCATCAAAACTTCCCCGAGTGGAGATCTTCATTCCCCCTATAAAGGTGATTGGTAAGGACACCGCAAGCAGCATCAAATCGGGAATTATTTATGGGTATGCAGGACTTGTGGACGGCGTGGTAAGGCGGATGAGGGTCGAGATGGGTACAAATCCAGAGGTCATTGCGACCGGAGGGCTTGCTGAACTCATGTATGAAGTATCAGAGACCATTGAAGCTGTCGAACCCAACTTGATCCTTGAAGGATTAAGAATCATCAGTAACAACCTTTAGAATAAAAGCCGTTAGTCAGAGCCCTCAAAAGATTCTCTCGATTTTGTTTACGTTCATTTAGGGTTTAACCCTGCACGGGTGCAAACAGACCTGTTTCATTCCAGCGCCATATCCTTTTCGATTTTTCGAATCTGGTAAAGAATGGCGCTTTTTTCTTCTTCACTCAGATCTTCCTGACGCAGACGTTTTTTGAGCCCCAGCAGGATCATTTCTTCCCGGTAGTCGGCACAGGTATACGGCATGGGTGTATCCTCTCAACTTACCTCAATTTTATAGCAGTTGTCAAAATAACGTTCCGTTTCGGGCGGATTGCTAAAAATATGAATCCAAGTGACTCAATCGGAAAATATTTATAACAACCACTATTAACGAAGTAAATGTACGGGAATGAACGTTTTGTCTGTTGAGAGATACCCTGAAGATACGGTCGACTTCGCGCGGAAAAGCAGGCCAACTCAGGCCAGACCGACCTTTACCATAGATTCTTTAAAAACACGGAAGAAAGCCGTATTTTCAGCGATACCGCCCTCGAGGATTTTTTCGAATTGATCAATATTGTCCAGGTTAATTACCATGTTGACACTTTTATGGAAGGCGGCCATGTAATCATTGGTGCGGAAGCGGTTGGTGACGAGCGCAACGAATATCTGGCGCCGTGTGGCTATGGCGAGCCGGTCTAAATATCTGAGGATGTTGTTTTCGTCAGGATCCCGTGTGTCGAACAGCTCGTTGAGAATAATAACCTCAAAAACATGGAATCGCATCTGCTTGAGAACATCTCTGGCGGACGGTGATTCTGTGACGTGGTATCCCAGATTACTCAGTGCGGTGCTGATTTTTTCACGGATTGCGGGATCCGATTCGCACAGCAGTGCGGTTTCCGTCCCTTCTTCCACGAAATCAAACGGCTTGTCCGAAGCATCGTAGGTGCCGTCGGCCACTTCGTCGAGCATGGACTTTAACGGTGCTGATTTCGGCATCTCAAAATCAGGCAAAGTCTCTTCGGCGGTCAAAGATTCAGCCGGCCTTGGATCGACGGAGATTTTATTTTTACATTTGGGGCAGGCGATGGAGAACACCTTCCCCTTGGGCACTTTTTCGTCAGGGATTTTGAAACCGGATTGGCACTCATTGCATACGACGTCCATGTTTTTCTCCTATATACGTATTCAGTGGCTGGGGTTAAAGCATACCGGGGGTTTTCTTTACTTTCCCGTAATCGCGATCAACGCTCAGGTCTTCGATGTCAGTGGTGGCCTCACCGCGGCCGCTCTTGACCTGATCGATTCCGCGGCCGACAATACCTTTCTGTGACGCGTAGGCCATGGCCGTCTCTTCGGAGATACTGCCTTTTTCATACAGATCCACAATGTATTTGTCGAATGTGGACCAGCCGAATGCTCCCCCTGCATCTATGATTTCGTAAAAAGTTTTGCCCTCGGATTCCCCCGTCAGAATCGAATCTTTTACCCGGAGGTTGGTTCCCATAATTTCAAAGGCTGCCACCCGTCCGCCGCCTTCTTTGGGAAGGAGTCGCTGACATACGATCCACCGGACGGTATCCGATAATCGGATGCGGATTTGATTCTCTTCTTCAGTGCTGAACATGCCGAGGATACGGTTGACGGTCGATCCCGCGTCGACCGTGTGAAGCGTACTTAAAACCAGATGGCCGGTCTCTGCCGCGCTGAGACCGATCTCCACAGTCTCACGGTCACGCATTTCACCCACCAGGATCACCTTGGGTGCCTGTCGAAGTGCGGCCCTCAGACCGCTCGCAAAGGTATCGAAATCGTTTCCCATCTCCCGCTGATTAAAGGTGGACTTTTTATGCGGATGCTGGTATTCCACCGGGTCTTCAAGGGTCACCACATGAACCGATTTGGCTTCGTTGATTTCGTTCAAAACTGCGGCCAAAGAGGTTGTTTTGCCGCTTCCGGTAGCTCCGGTAACAAAGATAATTCCGTTCTTCTCCTCGGCCATTTTTAGAAATGCTTTGGGAAGATTTAACTCCTGGCAGGTGGGAATTTTGGTTTCGAGTTTTCTCAAAACGATAGACAGGCTGCCTCGCTGGGAGAAGATGTTCACTCGAAACCGAGCCTTGCCGAGAAGCTCATAAGACGAATCGCACGATCCTTGCAGCAGCAAGCTTTCGGTGAGACGCCGGTTCTGGTCGATGATATTGAGGGCAAAGACTTCAGTCTGAAACGGTGTTAACTCGTTAAAAACCGGGGTCATTTCCACGGGGTCGAGCTGACCGGAACTCTCCACTTGGAACGGTTTTCCTACGGTGATGTTCAGATCGGAAACATTATCGTGGGAATCGAGCATCTTTGCCAATATGTGGTCTATTTCCTGTTTCCTCATGTTGTCACCTCACAGCGTTGTTAGGCTTCGGTGAAGTCGGTTGGCGGAGTTCTGAGCAAGGGTCTGAACTTCTGCTTTTCGTTTGCCTTGGAGTAGGCATCATCGATGCTTATCTTGCCCTGTTGATACAGCTCCATAATCGAGTCATCTAAAAGCACCATACCGTATTTTTTCCCGGTTTGAATCATTGATGGAATCTGGTGGGTCTTCCCTTCCCTGATGAGATTTCGAACAGCCGGTACCGCAATTAATATCTCGAGGGCCGGAACCCGCCCGATTTTATCAACGCGCTTGAACAGCACCTGGGCGATAATGGCTCGGATGCCGTCAGCCAGGGTGGATCGGATCTGAGCCTGTTCGGTAGACGGGAAGACTTCGATAATACGATCGATGGTTTTCGGCGCGCTCGATGTGTGCAGCGTTCCGAATACAAGATGTCCGGTGGATGCTGCCTCAATGGCAAGAGATATGGTCTCCAGGTCCCTCATTTCGCCCACCAGAATAATATCGGGGTCCTCTCGGAGGGCGCCCTTTAAAGCTGCGCTGAAAGATTTGGTATGGAGGCCGACTTCCCGATGGTTGACAATGCAACTCTTGCTTTCATGGACAAATTCGATGGGGTCTTCGACGGTGATGATATGATCCTTACGGGTTTTGTTCGCCACATCAATGATTGCGGCAAGAGTGGTCGATTTTCCGCTTCCCGTGGGTCCGGTCACCACAACCAGTCCCCGGGGGAGTCCGGCAAGTTTGGACATGACTTGTGGGAGGCCGAGTTGTTCGGCGGTCATAATTTCAGCGGGAATCTCTCGGAAAACGGCGGCCACACCGTATTTCTGCATGAAAAAGTTTGCCCGATACCGTGCAAGCCCCGGTATTTCGTAGCCGAAATCGACGTCTCCTGTTTCTTCAAAGACCTTGACCTTGTGTTCGGGTGTGATTTCATAAAGTATGCCTTTCAGTTCATCATTCTCGAGCTCATGGTATTTGATCCTTTCCATTTCACCCCGAATTCTGAGCGCTGGCGGTTGCCCTGTAACAAGATGAAGGTCTGAAGCGCCCTGATCATTCATCAATTTGAAAAATGCGTCAATTTTTGCCATTGGATTCCTCTATTTTACTTAGATTGTTTTAGCAGTTTCAATTTGGCATCTTTCTCGTCCATTGCCGCCATCTCCTCTTTTCCGATTTCAAGGAGCTTGCTATGGCTTTCGATAACTGAGCGGATCTGGACCTCGATCTGCATGCGTTGGCGTTTTAATTCTAAAATATCTTCATGAAGCTGAGCCAGCCTGTTGTGGGCCCGATTGACGATTTTTTCCGCCTTTACTTCCGCGTCGGCAATGATGAGTTCAGCCGATTTTTGAGCATTTTGCTTCATCTGCTCCAATACTTTCTGGGATTGGAACATGGCCCGTTTAAAGGTTTCTTCGCGTTCATGAAATCCCTGTACTTCAAGCTTGTGCCGCTGAATTTCTTCCAGCAACCTGTTGTTTTCAGTCTGCAATGATTCAAAAGCATCGGCCATCTGTTCAAGAAAGACGTCCACCTCCTGAATATCAAAACCTCTGAATCTTGTCTTAAACTGCTGATGTTGAATATCAAGGGATGTAAATTTCATGGCATGCCACCTTTAAATATTACATAAATGTTTTGGACAGTTCGAAAAGACTGTTGACAACGAAGTTTTCTAGAAAAACAACGCAAAGTATAACAATAATTGGAGAAAAATCAATACCGCCAAAATCGAACGGGATTCTTGTGCGAATGCGATACAGGACCGGTTCGGTAACATTATGGATGAAACGGACAATGGGGTTATACGGATCAGGGTTCACCCAGGACAGCACCGCTCGCGCCACAACGATCCACATGTAAAAAGTAAGAACATAATGCAGAACCACTGCAACAGCCCTTAAAAAATTGCCGATGATAAACATATATAAAGAACTTACTTGTCTAATAGTATGATAAAGAAACTTCTGTTCCGGGGAAAAGCGAATTTTATTCCGTAAAATTAATTATATTCTTGAGATAAGTCAAGATATTTCAGGTAAAATGATTGACATATGAAATATTTGGACGGTAAAAGTACATTTTAATTTGATCCGGCTCAAATCGATAGTCTGCCGAATATCCGGTTGCCGGTGGAATAAAATTGACCATTTTGTTAAGGGGGATTAAATTCATGTTGAGGGAAAAAAAGATCAGCATCATTGGAACAGGAAACATGGGGGAAGCCCTTGTCAGCGGGCTCATTTCATCAGAATCATCCAGACCCGAAAATATTATCTGTACGGATGTTCGGGAGGATAAGCTGGAATTCGTTAAAGAGAAATACGGGGTTCTTACGACGGCAAGTAACGTTGATGCCATAGAAGCGTCGGACATCGTCATCTATGCGGTAAAACCTCAGATCATTGCTTCGGTACTGAGAGAAACGGCTTCCGCCCTCGATATGTCCAAACTCGTCATATCCATTGCAGCCGGCGTCCCGCTGGTCGCAATGGAGAGATGCATCAAGAAAGATTTGCGTCTTATCCGTGTTATGCCCAACATTGCCGCGTTTGTTAAGGAAAGCGCGTCGGTCCTTGCCGCAGGACAAAACGCCACCAAGGATGACGTCGATCTGGCGATGGCCATTTTTAACTCCATGGGAAAAAGCATTTTTATCAAGGAGAATATTCTCATGGATGCCATCACCGGGTTAAGCGGCAGCGGGCCCGCGTATATCTTTCTGATTGTTGACGCGCTGGCTGACGCCGGTGTAAAAGTGGGTATTTCCAGGGAAGATGCACTTTTCCTGTCAGCCCAGACGGTGCTGGGTGCTGCCAAGCTGCTGATAGAGACCAAGGAACATCCCGGAAGATTGAAGGATATGGTAACCTCTCCCGGCGGAACTGCCATTGCCGGGATTCACACGTTGGAGAAGGGCGGGCTTCGAACAACCCTGATTAATGCGGTAGAGGCTGCCACAAACCGATCCAAGGAACTGGGTGAGATTATGATCAAGAATTTTTCGAACGAATCCACTGAATCAAAGGAATAACAGGTTGATATTATGAAGGAATTTAAGCTGGAAGCGATAAAGACAACCGATTATGACAGACCTGTCATTGAGAAGGGCTATGCCAACCAGACACTAAGCGTAGACATCTCTAATTCAGAGATTTTAATAAAACCGGTTACGGAAAATATGAAATCGGTTTTTATCGGCGGAAAAGGCTTTGACCTCTGGCTGCTGTGGAATGCTGTCAAAGGCACGACGAAATGGAACGACCCTGAAAACGCAATATGCATTGCTTCGGGCCCCATGGGAGGGACACCCATATATCCGGGTTCCGGGAAAAGTATTGTCACCACGATTTCTCCCTTAACCGGATCCGTAATCGACTCCAATGCGGGGGGATATTTTGGCCCTTATCTAAAATTTTCCGGGTTTGACGCCATGGAAGTCACCGGAAAAGCATCAAAAGATGTTGTAATTTTTATTGACGGTATTGACGAGAGGATTCAGATTTTAGAAGCATCCGGGTTGCCGGACGACTCGTATGACCTTTCAGCAAAATTGACCGAGTACTTTGGCAAGGGTAAACCCCGCCATATTTCAGTGGTTTCCACGGGGCCTGGTGCGAAAAATACACGGGTTGGATGCCTGAACTTTACCTGGTATGATTCGAAGCGTAAACGGGCCAGATACAAGCAGGCCGGACGCGGCGGAATCGGCACCGTTTTGGCAGACAAAGGTGTTAAGGCCATCGTGGCCCGGTGGAACCCGGTTACGGTGGAGACAAATCATCCTTCAGACCCGGCGGCCCTAAAGGACGTCGGAAGAAAGCACTCACGGGAAATCGTTAAGCTGGATCCAAAACAAAACGAAATGGCAAAGATAGGAACAACCCATCTTGTTACGATTATGAATGACTTTGATCTGCTTCCCATCAACAATTTTCAGTACGGCCGGCATCCTGAAGCTGTCAATGTCGGCCAGGAGGTTTACCGGCCCATATTTGACGTCGGTTTTGACGGATGCTGGATGGGATGCACGGTCGCTTGTGCACATGGCGTCAAAGACTTTGTCCCCCTCACCGGGCCTTACAAAGGGCGAAGCGTTTTTGTCGACGGGCCTGAGTATGAAACCATTGCGGGATGTGGCACAAATCTGGGCATTTTCGATCCGCACACCATTATTGAGATGAATTTTTACTGCGACACCTATGGCCTCGACACGATTTCGGTGGGTACGGGTTCGGCTTTTGCCATGGAGTGCTTTGAGATGGGTTTGATTAACGAAACACATACCAATGGAATGGATCTTTCTTTTGGTAACCGTCTGGCCGCACTCGACCTCGTCCATCAGATGGGCAGCGGCGAAGGCTTTGGAACGATTGTGGGACAGGGCGTTCGCGAGATGAAAAGAATTTTCGCCAGAGACTATGGGGCGGACCCCGGAATAATGCAAGATATCGGAATGGAGGCAAAGGGGCTCGAGTTTTCGGAGTACATGACCAAAGAGTCCCTTGCTCAGCAGGGCGGGTATGGCCTGGCACTCAAGGGGCCGCAGCATGATGAGGCCTGGTTGATCTTTTTGGATATGGTTCATAATTTTATGCCGACGTTTGAGCAGAAAGCCGAAGCACTGCACTGGTTTCCCATGCTTCGAACATGGTTTGGACTATGCGGACTGTGCAAACTTCCCTGGAACGATATCATCCCTGAAGACAACAAGGACATGCCCGAACCTGCAAAAGTGATGAAGCACGTCGAGTGGTATGCAGAATATTATACCGCTGTTACGGGAAAGCAAACAAGCCCCGACGGCATTATTCAAATGAGTGAGTCGGTTTACAATTTTCAGCGCATCTTCAACCTGAAAATGGGCTTTGGGAAGCGCGAGCATGATAACATTCCCTACCGCGCAGTCGGGCCGGTGAAGAGTGTTGAATATGAGTCACGACGCGAGCGGTATGACAAACAGCTGGTTGAGAAACACAACGTCGATATCACGGACAAATCTACAGAAGAAAAGCTGTCCCTGCTGCGGCGTTTCCGTGAGGATCTTTATGAAGAACTAAAAGATGCGGTGTATCACCGGAGAGGATGGACCGAAAACGGGATACCGGCGGTTGAAACCGTGAAGCGCCTCAGGATTGACTTTCCTGAAGTTTTGGAACTGCTCAAGTCTCACGGGGTTGAGCAGTGATCATCGTGAATGGAGAAAAACGGGCATGGCAGGAGGGAATGACTGTTGCTGATCTGCTCAAGGATATAGAAGATTCCCACCACTATTCAGTTGTTCGCATCAATACGAAACACGTTTCAAGTCCAAATTTTGAAAAAACCCTGATCCCCGACAATGCGGAGATATTTTTATTGCCTATGATTGCCGGAGGCTAACCCGAATATTTCATGAAAATTTTTCAGCAAATCTATAATATATTATCAAATTAAGATATTAGGCCAAATAGTAAATATTCTTCCTAAAGCACCCTTTTTACGTTGGTTTTTTTCTATAGCTAAAAATTTTTCACCCTTTGGGCGCTGCCTGATGCGCCCATTTGCTGCGTTATCAGGGGCTTGCGGTAGCATACTACAGCAGCGCCCCGGAATGCCTTGCAAATGAACGCATCAGGCGCGTGAAATATTCGGGCTGATTATCCGGCCAGCCGGGGAGTTCTTGTTATAAGTGCTTGTTCAAAGCGGAATGGATGATATTTTTTAAAAGCGTGGACTGTTTGAGTGGTTTAGGGATCGTTAGAAAGAACAGACTTGTGCCGGATATTTCGTTACTACGTATCCGATCGTAATGCTAAATACTTTTTGATGTTTTGACCTCTGTCCTTTCTTTACGAGCCCTTAACCAGGAGTTTCCACGTTTTTAAAAAAGATTATCCATGGAGCTTTTTTATGAAAAACACCCCGACTGCCGAACTATTTGAAACCTTTGAAAACACCGTTTTTATTTAAACCTTAACTGACCGGGAAGTGAGTCGTTGAAATTGAAAAAAAAGTGTATTTATTCTATAACACTGTTTTTACTTTATAATTTATTATGGATGCCAGGGGCATTTGCATCTTCAAACCGCATCAACTGGTATGGGTTTGAAAAGGGCGCCGCCCTTGGAGAGGCGACGGGAAAGAAGATATTTCTCCATTTTTATGCGGACTGGTGTGCGGCATGCATGAAGATGGCAAAAGAGACATTTAAAGACGAATCAGTGGTATCCTATCTGAATAAAAACTTTATCCCCATCAAGGTTGATGCTGACCGGGAGAAACAGACCGCATCCACCTATAAGGTCGAAAACTTGCCGGCCACCTGGTTTATCGCGGAAAAGAGACAAAACATCGGTTTTCTGACAGGGTATGTTTCATCGGACAGCTTGATTAAGCTGCTCAAATATATTCATACGGAAAGTTACAATAGAATGTCATTCAAAAATTTTTTAGAAAGGAAGTAAAGCCAGGTGGGCCTTTGAAACCGCTTCTAATTTAAGGTGTCTGTTTTTGAAAATCGATCGGCATATCTTTTTGCCAGGCGGGTTGTGGTAGAGACGATGATTCCCACACTCATCACCACCAGAAGAATAGTTATCCAGGCATATCCATGATATTCCGCATTTTCGTGTGATACCGAAATACCCGCAACTCCGAAAAGAAAGACAATAAACATCATAAAAATTAGCAAATAGCATGCCGGGTTGGAGTCGTACCAGTGTACGATTTCTTTTCTAAATACAGGATGTTTGTCCTTGCGGATAAACATAAGGGTTCAACGTCAGCGTTTCAGATTTGAGGTTATTGCAAAGGCGTTTCTGATAATCGTATGCTGTTCTTAACGGGCTGTTGTCCGAACCTCTTTTCGCTATGTCTAATGACCGCTCAAAGAAATTCTGATCCGGGAAACAGTCCGCTAAAATGTGATCCAAAAACCCCGAACAATTTCTTTATTACTGATATATTCAAAAAA
>JBHPCZ010000029.1:0-34623 GCA_042573625.1 Thermodesulfobacteriota bacterium | reverse complement strand
CTTCGGCCCTTCATGCTTTTGCGATCGAGACCTATCAAGAAGATGGACATTCCCGGATTCGTTTTGGAATTCACCCGTTGAGCAAACGATCCGATATAGAGATTTTTTGCACCACGGACCTGATCGATTTCCGCATGGTTAAAAATTCGGGAGGACACAGTGAAGAGCGGTATGTCATTCGAACGCCGCTGGTATTGGGAGATCATATCTGGCCGGTCGATATCACACTGACCTGCAGAGATACCATGCTCTTTCGAATGCTTCTGGGGCGAACGGCGATGAGAAACCGTCTGATTGTCGACCCGAATGAATCCTACCTCTTCGGACGCAGCCTTTCACGTACCTATCCCAAAAAGCGAAAAAAAATGAAAAGGAAGCGAGGATAATACATCATGAAGATTGGCATCCTCTCGAGAAAACCTGAACTGTACTCGACCAGCCGACTTGTCGAAACGGCAAAAGAGCACGGACATGAAGCGAAGGTAATCAACCACCTGCTCTGTTATATGAATATTACCTCTCATCGACCGTCGGTTTACTACAGTGGTGAAGAGCTCTCTGGATTTGATGCGATCATCCCGCGTATCGGTGCTTCCGTAACCTTTTACGGAACAGCCGTTGTTCGCCAATTTGAAATGATGGGCGTCTATTCCGTGAATGAATCTGTTGCCATCACCCGGTCACGCGACAAACTGCGTTCTCTCCAACTGCTCGCCCGGAAAGGAGTCGGCCTGCCTGTCACCGGATTTGCCCACTCAACCGGTGCAACCCTGGATCTTATTAAAATGGTGGGCGGGGCGCCGCTGGTGGTCAAACTATTGGAAAGCACCCAGGGCAAAGGGGTGGTCCTCGCGGAAACCCAGAAAGCGGCGGAAAGTACCATAGAAGCCTTTCGCAGTCTGAAATCACGGTTTCTTGTTCAGGAATTCATCAAGGAATCCAAGGGTTCGGATATTCGCTGTTTTGTCGTCGGGAATAAGGTTATTGCTTCCATGATGCGAACGGGAAAGGATGGAGAATTCCGTTCCAATATTCATCTGGGCGGCGAAGCTGTAAAGATTAAAATCACACCGGAAGAGCGCTCTATGGCCGTTCGTTCCTGCAAAATCATGGGCCTCAATATCGGGGGTGTGGATCTTTTGCGATCAAACCACGGTCCGCTGGTGATGGAAATCAACTCTTCCCCTGGACTGGAAGGTATAGAAAAGACCACGGGTGTGGACGTCGCCGGAGCCATTATTAAGTTTATTGAGAAAAACGCCGGACCGAATAAAACCCGCACCCGGGGCATCGGCTGATTTGTTTCCCCGGAATCTCAATCCAAAACTTTATGGGTCTTTTAAGAAATGAGCGAAACGCTGAGCATCAACAAAATAGAGATCAAACCCGGAACCGCGCATACCATCAATCTACCGGCCGCTCCCCTTTATACACAAACGGAAATGAACATGCCGGTTCGTGTGATTCGAGGAAAAAAAGACGGGCCGCGACTTTTTGTTTGTGCCGCCATTCATGGTGATGAAATCAACGGCGTGGAGATTGTTCGACGGTTGCTGATGTCCAGACAGCTTTCCCGGTTAAGGGGAACACTGATTGCAGTGCCCGTTGTCAACATTTACGGCTACACAGCAAGGACGCGTTATCTGCCGGATCGTCGAGACCTTAACCGCTTTTTTCCCGGTTCGCCGAAAGGGTCCATGGCCTCACGGCTGGCCCATCTGTTAATGGAAGAAATCGTTACCAAATGCACCCACGGTATCGACCTTCATACGGGTTCATTTCAACGGTCGAACCTTCCTCATGTCCGCACCTGTATAGACAGTGAAGATTCCATGCGTTTGGCACGCGCTTTTCGCGCACCTGTCATCTTACATTCCAATCTGCGCGACGGGTCCCTCCGGGAGGCGACGAACGAGCTGAACATACCCATTTTGCTTTATGAAGGTGGTGAGGCGCTTCGATTTAACGAACATGTGATCCGAACAGGCCTTCGCGGAGTTCTTTCAGTTATGCGGACTCTAAACATGTTGCCGAACATACCGTCTCCGTCCAAACCGACCATTCCTGTGACTGCCCGGACGAATCGGTGGGTGCGCGCTCCTGAAAGCGGCACACTTCTTGTCCACCGAAACCTGGGGTCCCAGGTTTCGTCCGGAGATGAATTGGGCATGATTACCGATCCCCTTGGTGAAGATGTCGTTGATGTCAATGCCCCTGTTTCAGGAATTGTCATCGGCCGAACCTTGCTGCCCCTGGTTTACGAAGGAGAGGCCATATTTAATATCGCTTGTCTCGACGATGACGGGAACGTTTCAGATCATCTCGAACAATCTTATTCAAATTTAGATTCGGGCATGGATGTGGAGGAATATGACCCGTTATCATAAGGAAATTTTAAACGGTGGCAAAGATGTGCTCACAAAGGGCGCCAAGCTGCTGTTGGTAAAGGAAAAACGACGGAGAAGGCATAAAAACGCTTATAAATAGCTGAATACGGGAGCATATTGAATGGGAAAAAACATCGGATTTATCTCCACACGCTTTGCCGGAATCGACGGCGTTACCCTGGAAGCCAGCAAGTGGGCTCAGGTGCTCAGGCAGATGGGGCACCAGTGTTTTTGGTTTGCAGGCCAGTTGGATAAAGACCCGTCCCGGAGCATGCTGGTGCCCGAAGCCTTTTTTCAGGACGAAAAAAATCAGTGGATTAACGAGCGTATTTTGGGAAAAAAAGGGCGGTCATCCGGGGTTACCGATGCCATCCAAAGCCGGAAAATGTTTCTGAAGGCTCGCATAGAAGAATTCATTGAAAAGTTTTCTATCGACCTTTTGGTGTCCCAGAATGCATTGACCATTCCGATGCACGTTCCCCTGGGAATTGCCATCACCGAAATCATCGCCGAATCCCAGATTCCTACCATTGCCCATCACCATGATTTTTACTGGGAGCGGACGCGTTTTTCCGTCAATGCCGTGGGAGACTACCTGCGCATGGCCTTTCCGCCCAATCTTCCCAACATGGAGCATGTGGTCATCAATTCCGCGGCTCAGGAAGAGCTGGCCCTTCGAACCGGGATTGCATCGATTATCATTCCCAACATTCTGGATTTCGACAACCCACCTGTGGTAGATGATAAAAACACACTCAAACTCAGTCGAACCATCGGCCTCAACGAGAATGATATTGTGATATTGCAGCCGACTCGGGTCGTTCAGCGCAAGGGCATCGAGCGTGCCATTGAACTGATTGAAGACTTGGGGAACCCGCACTGCAAGCTGGTGATCTGCCACGAGGCCGGTGACGAGGGCTTTGAATATGCCGAGTGGCTCAAGGAAGAGGCCCGGGAGCGCGGCGTGGATCTTCGCCTGTTCGGCATGTGCATGCGGGACCCGTGGGGGGAACAGGAAAAAAAGGAATCCGAATATACCCTTTTCGATGTATATCCCTGTGCGGACTTTGTCACTTACCCCAGCCTGTATGAAGGCTTCGGAAACGCCTTTCTTGAGGCGATTTATTTTAAAAAACCGATGCTGATCAACCGATATGCCATTTTTGTGCGCGACATCGAACCCAAGGGTTTTGATCTGATTGTCATGGATGGGTTTTTAACCCGAAAAACCGTCCAGCAAGTGAAAGACATTCTCTCTTCTTCCGAGCGAAGGCAACAGATGGTGGATCACAACTATAAGGTGGCCTCCCGCTACTATTCCTATTCAACACTTCGAAGGTGGCTCATTACTTTATTGGCTAATTTTTTCGGTATGTAGTTTTTCCCCAATGACACAAAACGTATTTATCCGAGCAATAAAATAAATCTTGGATAAATTCAACTCACTTTGAAAAAATCAACGGAATAATGAAAAGGATTTTTGACTTGTTTGGTGATAATCTCTGATTGAAAAAAAAATTGATTGTCAGGAACAGGAGGGTTGATTACATGATAAAGTTCACCAAGAAAATATCCAAAAAAGCCGGGTCCGCCCCGGGCACGCTGTTGCACATCGGCGAAAGTAGAACCGACCGGGTCCACATCTCCGTAATGGATTATGTCCCCGACCAGCTCCGCGAGCAGGTATTTGAAACCATTGAGGATGCGTTGGTGTTTAAAGATACGCCGACCACGACATGGCTCAACATCGACGGTGTCCACAACGTCGATCTCATTGAAAAGATCGGCAAACATTTCAACCTCCACCCCTTGACCCTGGAGGATATCCTAAACACCGGGCAGCGACCCAAGGTGGAAGAATTCGAAGACTACATCTACTTCGTCCTCAAGATGCTCTACGTAGATGAAGAGACCCATGAGATCCGATCCGAGCAGGTCAGCCTGGTGGTCGGAGAGCATTTTCTCATCTCCTTCCAGGAAGTCACAGGAGACGTATTGGAAGCTGTCCGGGAGCGCATCCGCAAGGGCAGGGGCCGCATTCGCAAAGGCGGCGTCGACTATCTGGCCTATGCGCTCATCGATGCCGTGGTAGATCATTATTTTATTATATTGGAAAAAATCGGGGTTGTGATAGAGGAACTTGAAGAAGATCTGCTGGCCGAACCCACGGCGGAAACCATTCAGCGCATTCATGATTTGAAGCGCGAGTTGATCTACCTGCGCAAGCAGGTGTGGCCGACCCGCGAAGTGATCAATGCGGTTGCAAAGGGAGGACAGTCTCTGGTTCAAGAAAGCACCGTCGTGTTCTTCAGGGACGTTTATGATCACACCATTCAGATTGTCGACACCATCGAATCGTTTCGGGACGTTCTTTCGGGCATGCTGGATCTGTACCTATCCACCATCAGCAACCGGATGAACGAGGTCATGAAAGTCCTGACCATTATTGCCACCATCTTTATTCCGATTACCTTTGTGGCCGGCATTTACGGCATGAATTTCAAATATATGCCGGAACTCGAGTGGAAATGGGGGTATCTGTCCGTGTGGTGTTTCATCGGCGGTATCGCGCTGCTGATGATCGGTTTTTTCAAACGTAAAAAATGGCTCTAAACCGGATTTTTCATCAACCGGTTGCGGTTATTATGGAAAATGCCGGGGCTATATTAAAAATAAGATATTATTATTGTCATTTCGGCAAAAACAGGGAGTCACAGCAATGGTTCAGCGACAGATATTTAAATACGGAATTCTGCGGGGATGTCTTTTGTTTTTCCTGTTGTCTGCCCCGGTCGTTGTGGCGGCAGCGGATGCAGACAAAGAAAACCTTAAAAAAGGACCGGAGCACAGCAACATCGAGCTGCTCAAGACGGTTAAAAACGCCGTTGCCGTGGAAAACGGCAATTTAGAGGAATTAAAAAAACGGCTCGCTCGCCTCGAAACCTTACAAAAAGCTGTTTTCATAGAGATCAATGCTTACAACATTCAAAATTCGGCCTACGGCAACCTCCTGCTCCAGCCGGCGACACCCGTTATCGCTCTGGAAAAGGCGTTTGATGAGAACCGGCTGGCGCTGGACGCCATCGACGTTAATATTAAAGATTTCACTAAAAGACGCGATTCTGTCGACGAACTCCGCCGGCAGACCCAGGATCAAATCGGTTTAAATGCCAAACAAGTTGTTGAAATCAAAAGCAGTGATTGGCCCAAATCAGAAAAAGCTTCCCTTTTGGCCGACCTTCGTCAACTGGATCATATCCTGGCCGAAAAACAACACGTGGTTCAGAATTTGTTCGAGGGTTTAGATCCGATTGTCAAACAACTTGAAACGGCCAGGGCATCCACGTCTCAGCTCAACGGAAAACTCGAACAGCAGATAAAGACCCGTAAAGCGCGTGAATTGTTCAGCCGGAAGTATATACTGTTAAGAGCCTTTAAAAAAGATGCCGTTTCCAAAGAGTTTGCCGTATTGGCAACAAATCTTGCCAAGCCTTTCCAAAAAGACTTTTTGCAGGATGAAGGCCGGCGCATCAGAGAAACCGCCGCCATGTCCCTTTTGATTCTGGCATTTTTAACAGCGGTTGCCGCAGCACTGGTCGCCCATCTGCGCCGGTACTGCTTCAACTATGAAGAACGCCCTTTTGTTCCGAACCATCGCTGGCGATTTCTTTGTGTAAGATTGATTCGGCGTTCCCTTTTTTTTCTTGGAATTCTTTTTGTTCTGTATAGTTATAGCATCCTTCAGTTTTCTCATTATCGCTTCCCGTTTCACCGCCCTGTTTTCAACATTCTGCTCATATTTCTGTTTTCCCGCTGGCTGCTCGACTTTTTTAAATGGCGGCAACATGACGAAAACCTTTTCATTCCTCAAAAACCGGGGGCTAGAATTCGCCGGATGACGAGATGGATACGGTTTTTTGCCGTCGCTTACGTTGTCATTCACTGGATTGTTGGTGAAGACAGCTTGATTCTTTTCGCGGGAAGGCTTTTTATCGAAATTTATTTGGCGGCCGGTTGCGTTGCTTTCTGGCGAGCGTTTCGGAATGCAAAGCAGCCGCTGGTTCAGGGCGCGCCGCCGCCCAGGATAATTTCATACACCTCTCTGATGATGCTCACCTATCTCATCCCCCTGGGTGCACTGGTTATCGAACTTGCCGGTTACCCGGCCATGGCCCTTTACTGGCTGATGTCGTGGGCCAGAAGCCTGGCAGCCCTGTTCTGGGCGGCCATTCTTTTTAAGGTTATCCTGGAGTGGCGCAGTGACGATTCGCCGCCGGATGTCATCAGCGATACCGAGCCCTCGCCACCCGATTATCCGATTCGGCAACTGCTCGTCTCCGTATGCTGGCTGATGTGGTTTTGCGGTATCATCGTGGCCCTGATCCTGGCCTGGAGCACCCGGATGAATGTTTTTATCGGTGTTTATGCGATCCTGAATAAATCTGTCTCCATCGGCAACATCCATTTGAGTCCATTGGGCCTGTTTTTCGCCGTTTTGATCCTTTTTCTCACGCTCATTTTAACGCGGCTTGCAAGATACCTCCTGGCCGAGAAAATGTTTGTGGAAAGCAGCCTGGAACCGGGTTTTCAGCACTCCATCACGACCATTTCAATTTACGTGATGTGGGGTTTGGGAGTGATCATGGCGTTAAGCGTCTTGGGGGTGAGTGCGACGTCCCTGGCTGTTGTCTTTGGTGCCTTGAGTATCGGCATCGGCTTTGGGCTTCAGAACATCTTCAACAATTTTATCAGTGGAGTTATCCTGCTTTTTGAGCGGCCTATACAGGTGGGCGATGCCGTGGAAATCGGCGGCATATGGGGGGAGGTTAAGAAAATCAATGTCCGGGCCACGGTGGTTCAAACATTTGACAACGCATCGCTGATCATCCCCAATTCGGAGTTCATCAGCAGTCAGGTCACCAATTGGAGTTTCAAGGAGCCGAGTCTTCGCAGAAACCTCGAAGTGGGCGTGGCATACGGCTCCGATGTCGAGCTGGTGAAAAAAACATTGATAGAAATAGCGGACCAGACGAAGAATGTGCGCAGAAAACCCAAACCTGATGTGATATTTTTGGATCACGGAGACAGCGCACTGATATTCAGGCTGAGATATTGGACGACGATTGAAAACTATTATTCCACGTGGAGTGACATCCGTTTTGCCATTGATCGGCTGTTCAGAGAACTGAATATCGAGATCGCCTTTCCCCAACGGGATATCCACATCCGATCCGGGCTCAAAGATGAAACGCCGAATGAGAGAGGGCAAGATGAAAGTCTATAAAAAAATCATGGTAGCGTGTGACCTGTCAAAATATTCGTTTCAGGCCATCAAACATGCCGCTGAACTGGCTGAGAGCCTGAAAGCCGAACTGATTATCGTCAATGTTATCAACCAGAGAGACTATGTGGTTGTGAATGAAGCCACGGCCAGAATAGCAGCGATGGGGAACGATATTCCCATGTCAACGAAAGAATACATCGATGAAATGAAGGAAAGCCGCTCCGCGGAAATCAAAAAACTGATCGATGCGGCGGGGTGCAAGCACCTGGTGATGAAGACCCTATTTCGTACCGGCGTCCCTTTTGAAGAACTGGTTAACGCCGTAGAAAAAGAAGATGTCGATATGCTGGTGATGGGCACCAAAGGTCGCAGCAACCTTGCCATTGTTCTTTTCGGTTCAACCGCCGAAAAGATGTTTCGCCATTGCCCGGTGCCGCTGTTGAGTGTTCGGCCGGAAAAGTCGTAACCTAAAATACGACGGTGCCTTACTGATTGTATTTGCTCGCAAGGCTGATCGGGGCGATCGTTCTGTCTACGGGGTATCGAACAGGGGGGCATTAAAAATCCAACCCCCGATCGGTTTAAAATGTTGGGATATTCAATTGTGGAGGTGGATACATGACATTCAAACGGGTTATAATCATTGCCGTTGTGCTGGTATTTACCGTGTTCGTGCTTCAAAACACGCAGGTTGTAGAGGTGCGGTTTCTGTTCTGGAAAACCCAGGCTTCCCGGGCCCTCGTTCTGATCATCACCTTCGTGGCCGGGCTCATCACGGGCTGGATTTCACGATACCGGAAAAAGATGCCGGCTGTTCAAGAGACGAAAGCGTCCGAAGGTGCTGACGGTACCGGAAAGGCCTGAACACCTTTGAAGCCCGGGTTTTAATAAGGATGTGGGTTTTAATCAGGGCGCTTCCCCTTTGAGCATCATCAATTTGAGCTGGCGTTTATCGTCGTTGGCCATGTAGATGGTGCGGGACGGGAATGCAAAATCGATATCTTCGGTTTCGAATCGCCGCATGATTTCAAGGCAGGTATTCTGGAGCCATGCCTGAAAGTCCCAGTAGTTGGGCGGATGATACCAGACAATCACCATGATATTCAGGCTCCAGTCATTAAAACCGTTGAAAAATACCCTTGGCGGAAAATCCTCCTTGATACCTTCGTGATTTTCAAGAATTTCCCGGATCATTTGTACGGCCTTTTCGATTTTGTCCGGTGGTGTGTCATAGGTGATGCCGATGTTCGTGAGCCATCTGATGTACGGCCTCTCTCCAATGTTTTCCAGAGCGGAGTTTACCACCTTTTCATTGGGAATGGTGAGCAGATGACCGGTCAGGGTCCGAATCCGGGTGCTTCTAAAACCCACGGCTTCAACCGTTCCGTCGTGATTATCAATGACAATCCGCTGCCCGACCTGAAACGGCTTGTCAAAAAGAATGGTCAGGGTTCCAAATAAGTTGGCGATGGAATCTTTGGCAGCCAGCGCCACCGCCAAACCGCCGATGCCCAGGGACGCGAGCAGGGGGCCGATTTTGAGCCCGGTGAGGTTCTGAATGACGATAATGCCGCCGATAACCATAATGAACAGACGGAGGGTCCTTCCGACAATCGGAACCAGCATGTCGTCGAGGGTGCTTTCAGTCTCGGCCGCCCATTTTTTCAGGTACACATCAAGGGCCTGCACCAGGCGAAGGATAAACCAGAAGAGAGCGATAATCCCGCCGATATCGGCCGCCTTTTGCGCCACCAGATGGACCAGGTTGACGCCATCGGCGGACTGAAAATGGCTGTACAGAAGCGAGAGGGCGCCATAAACGCCATAGGACCAGACAAAGAGAGAGAGGGGTTTTGAGAAAGCGTGGAGAAGATACAACCGCCATGAAAAAACCCCGGCTTCTTCCGGTATTTTTCGAATTCCCGCATTGATGAGCAACCGCAGCATCCGTTCGATGGCCACCACCGCAAAAACCAACAAAAGGCAAAAGAGCAGCTTGAGCCAGGTAATTCCTGCGAAAACCTCCGCATTGATCCAATTTCCGACGCTTGAAGACGCCGAATGACTCAACTTGTCAATGCCTTTTCCAATGCTTTCGCCGGCCCTGTCCAGCGCCTTGGGCTTTATTTCGACACTGCGGGCGGGCGGCGATGTCTGGTCGGTAACGGATTCTGTCGAGTTGACTTCTTTCGGGCTGCTGCTCTGCGCCGAAAGAAAGCCGGGGGCTACGGCCCACAGCATAATGCTGATAAAGATCAAAAACGTTATCCTGCATCTCGTAAAAGTTTGCATTTTTTACTCCATAGAATGATAGTATACGCTCTCTAATAGATGTTTCTCGAGTTAAAATGTATACCCGATTGAAAAGTGGAACTGTCCTGAACTTTCGCCTTCCTGCCGGTCGAGTTTGTGCCCGTACAGCAGGCCAATGGGGCCGATGGGGGTGATATATCGAAGCCCCATCCCAACCGAAAAACGGAAATCCGCCGAACCAATGGGATTTATTGCTTCGGTTTCACTCAAGCGCCCGGCATCGAAGAATACCGCCAGTTCAAAGTTGCGCCCCAGATCGATTCTGCCCTCCACGGTTCCGGAAAGGGCAAAACGCCCGCCCACAGAATCCCCGGACGCGTCATATTGAAGCAGATTTTCGTCAAATCCCCTCACGTCTGAAATTCCGCCCAGATAGAACAGCTGGTCTGTCGGAACCTTCTCTGTGGAATTAAACGGGGACAGGTACCCGACCCTGCCGATACAGGCGAATGTCAGCCGGTTGACTGGTGTCGTGAAAAACCTCAGATCATAAACGTATCTGGCAAAATCATCTAAATCATTATCGATCCCCTGGGAGATATCAACTGAAAAAGATGACAGAACACCCTTTTGGGGACGAATGAAAGAATCCCGGGTATCGTAGCGGACAGAAGGTGTCGTGACAAGTATGGTTCTGGTTTCGAGCTCGCCGGGGTCTAAAAACCTTCTAAAATCTTCGAGAAACTGTTCTCGATTTTCAAAGCGAAAATTGAGGCCCGTAGAGATATTTTTTGTCCATTTCCGCTTGAATCCCAGTGTCGAACCGTAGCTTCTCGTGCCGAAATCCTGATTAAGCTCCGCCCGCTCTTCCGCGAAAAGGCCCAAAACTGCCGATGTTCGGGTTCCCAGAAACCGGGGTTCGGATATGCCGAGTTCGCCGCGATATCCGATCTGGCTGAATTCGCCCGACACCCAGCCGTTTTTGTTGGCGCCAAGTAGGTTTCGGTCCCCGAATCGAAGGTGGGAATAAAGCCCCTGGTCGCTCTGGTATCCCGCACCGGCTTCAACATAATACGGCTTTTTTTCTTCAATTTCAACAAATAGGGTGACACTGTCTGCTTTTTCTTTGAGTCCAGCGGTTTTGAATTCAACCGAATCAACGATATCAAGGTTTCGAATGTTACGCTGGGTCTGAAGCATCCGAGTTAAGGAAAACGGATCTCCAGGTTTCAACACCATTTCATCGGTCAGAATCTTTTTACGGGTTCGCAAATTTCCGCCGAAATAGACCTCCCCCATTTTTACATGAGGCCCTTCATCGACCCGGTACGTCACCGATGCCGAAGACCGGTCCGGACTGAAGGCCGCTTCCCCCCTGACTTTGACATGCGGGTATCCTTTTTCTGAAATCAGAGCGGACAGGACGTTTTCATCATTTCTCAGCATGTAGGTTCGAAACGGGTCGCTTTCTTTCAGCCGAATGACATCAAGGGCTGATTTTTCCGGCACAACGGTCAGCCCCGTTATTTTGATCGAATCCACCCGGGTGCGGGTGCCTTCCGTAATGTCCAAGTTGAGCGCAACCTTTTGTTTGTCGGCAGCCCATTCTTCAGCCGCTTTCACTTCTGCAGCCATAAACCCGTTTTTGAGGTAAAGCGCCTTGATCGCATCCTGATCCGCTTCCAGCCTTTCGGGAAGGTAAGCCCCGTCTCTCCGAAATCCGGGCGCACGGGTCAGCACCTGCTTTCGGATCTCATCATCGTTCAATGAAGCATTACCGGTAATGCGAATGGAATCAACCGTTGTAAGGGCCCCTTCGTTGATGACAAACCGCAAGTCCCGGGTCTTTGGATCGTCTTCGGTCGCTGGCTTCTCCTCTACTTTTATCCGGGCTTGCAGATAACCCGCCGATCGATACCGTGCCTTGATTTTACGGAGGCTCTTTTTCAATCCCAGGTCATTTGGGTTGCCGCCTTTAAAGAGCGTCAAATCTTTTTTAAGCGTACGGTTTTTAAAGGCCGTATTCCCTTCAAACGTAATCCCATAACGCGGCCCCTCGTCCAGGGTGATGGCAATTGAAATGTACCGGTTCTCCGGATCTTTTTCTGTCACCGCCTGGATGTCGATTTCAGGATATTGCTTGCGGCGGTAGAAATGGACCAGGTTTTGAATATCTTTTTTCAGATGGCTTTCGACAAACCGGCCGGACCGCCAGAAAAAAAGTGACCCGGGCCGGGTTTTCATCTTCCGTTTGAGACGGGCGCTCGAAAACGCGTAATTCCCTTTGAACACCACTTCCTTGACCCTGTAGAAAACACCTTTTTTAATGTCTACATCAATCACAAAAAACCCGTCTTTGGCATCTTTGTTGGCGGAAATATCGACGGTCGGGGAAATAAATCCTCCGGCCTGATAAAATGCTTCGATCCGTTTTTTCTGCTCGACCATTTCTTCGGGGACCATTACAGCGCCTGCATGAATGGTCATCGCGTTGCGGATCTCCTGATCGAAGAAAGGGTATTTCCCGTGAATCCGGATCCGTTTAATCCGCCGGTACGGTGTCAGCCGGAACGCCACGATAACCCCGCCCTTTTCCCTTCGAGTTTCCGATTCGATGGTGTCGAACAGCTTCACACGGTTCAGCGCTTCGAGGGATTCCTTCAGTCGTGAATCTGAAAAGGGCTCATTTTGTTGAATAACGATCAGATTCCGGGCCATCCTCATCAGGGTTTCACGCTGGTCTGAAACCTCCTGAATGTCCACAAGAATTTCAGCAACCATCGACGGGATGACCGGGTTCGACGTCGAATCGTATTCCTGACACCAGACCCGGCCGGCTCCGGAGATTGGATGACCGATGAAACAAACAAGCCATACCGCAAGGTACAGCCCCGTGCTCAATATTCGTCCTCTTGACACACAGCCTCTCTTTTTATCGGGATTAGCGAAACTCAAGCCTGATCGTGACCTCGCCGCCGAAAACACCCTGGTTGTCCTGAAATCCATTGAGCAGAATGTTTTCCAATAATTTGTATTCGGTGATAGCCCGCTGAACCATCTCGCCATTTTTGGATTCCAACGCGTATTTTACGGTCAGACGTTTTGAAAATTCTTTTCCCAAGGTCACCCGGGCTCGCTCCGGGTCGCCTGCGCCGTTCCCCCGCAAGGTTTCTACTTCGACGATGTCGAGACCCGACACCGCTTTAATGTCATCGGCCACGGTTTTGGCGATCATGTCGGCCAGCAACTGCTCGGCGGACCGGGTCACCCCGCCTTCGTTTTCGATGAGTTCGCCGGTGGTTTTCCCGAATACGAGCAGTGACACGATATCTGCGTCACTTTCAGCGGGATTTGATTTTAATTTGAAACCGAGCCGGTCCGGCGTACCTGAAAGCGTAACCCAAATGGTCCAGCTCCGAATATGAGTCTCGCTCTCAATGTTTATGGTCGGTTCAATTCGGTAGGGGTTTAGAAAATCGACGGTGCCATTTTTCACCTCAAACGTTCTTTTTCGGAATTCGACGGTTCCGGACTCTACCACGGCCCTGCCGCTGACCAGAGGATTTTCGGGTTTTCCGATGAATTTCATGTCCGGCCGGATATCGAGCATGGCCAGATTATTTTCGACACGAAGCGGCTTGACGGCTTTCAGAGTGACGTTAAAATCCATGTTTTTAAGAAAAGCGGGAAAGCTTTTCGGTGACGGCGGTAACGGCTCCCGCTGTTCTTGGGCTACTGCCTGTGCGAGACTCAAATTGATGTCCTTGTAATAGACGCCTTCAAGAAGGATCGCTTCTCCCTGAAGGTTCGATTTTGACGAAGAACCGGACAGTTTCAGATCGGCGTCCACCACCAGATCGAGCGTGTCCGGTATTTTGACCGGGAGCTTTACGGTTTTCAAGGCCAAATTCCAGTTTGCCGGTTGAAATGATTTCAAATCGATCTGACCGGACAAGTCCAACTGACCGCTGTCCAGCAGCCCCTCAATCCCGTCGAGCGTGATGTCTTGCGGTGTAATCCTGATCCGCCCGCTGACAGCGTGTAGCTTTTGTTGAACAGCCGGGACGATGAATCCGATCTTTTCCAAGTTTATCTCGGCGCGGACCTCCGGCTCGGAAAAGGTTCCTTCCATTCGGGCGTTAACCCGCATATTGCCTGTGATATCAGAAAGATCCTCAACGAAGATATTCAGTATTTTCAATGGGATGTTGCCGTTGGCCTCAACAGCCACCGGGCCGTTGAGTTTTGCGGTTCCCTTGATTTCGAGTTTTCCGCCGTCGGATAGAATGAGGTGGAGTCCGGGGATGTTGATCGCTTCATTTTCCAGCACCAGATTGAATTTTTTCGCGCTCAGCAGTGGTCGATCCTTGTAAAAGAGGTCCAGATGGGGCATATCGGCCGAAGCCCGAATTCGGTGGATCGTATCGGCGTTTCCTTCAGCCTGTATGGTTCCGGTCAGGGTGCCGTTCAGTTCCTTTCGGTCCGCCAACCTGAAATAGGGCCCGAGATCGGTTTGATCAAACCTCAGGGACAGCGAAAAATCTTTTTTGTTCAGATGGTATTGTCCGTCGATGTCAAAATTAAGCTTTCCGAAAACTCGGGCCCGTTGATCTTGAAGATCGAGGCGCAGGTTTACGTTGTCCATTGGTTTGCCGTTGATCAGAAAGTCTTCTATGGTAATATTTCCTTGAGCCTTTGGATTATCCAAACTCCCTTGGCCGGCCAGATCGAACACGAGCATTCCCCGGACAAATTCCTGGTCACGAAACCGGTCGATATGCTGAAGGTTGATTCCGCGGGTTATCAGATTGAGATCAAAGGATTGATCCAGCGATATCCAGCCCGATCCGGTAATGGATTCGCCGGGAGCCACAATAATCTCCAGGGTTCTGATCAGGGCCTTTTCTGCATCGAGTTCGGCGGACAGGTTGAATCCTTTCAGCCTCTGAACGGTTAGGTTCAAATCCTTTCCCGTAATCTCAACCGGTCCCTTCGGCTGCCTCAAGTTGCCGGCCAGCTCTGCGTTGACCGACAATCTTCCGCTGAGATGATCGACAAAATCTTCCAGAAAAATGGCATCGCCTTTGATGTCGGCCCTGAACAAAGGATCTTTCAAGGGGGTGAATCCGCCGGGTGCGAACAGCCGGGTGCTGCCCGCAACACTAAGTGTGGAATTTTGATTTTGAAGACGGAACTGATCCAGGTGGAGTTCTTCGCCGGCGAGTCGCATCTGTGCCGAGAGATTTCCCAGGCGGACGTTTTTGATCGATAGTTGTTTGCCCGTCAAAGATAAAGATGCCTGGATTTCCTCGAGACTGCCGGCAAGCTGAAGATTGCCGTTGAAGTTGCCGGTTGATAAATCTGATGGGATAAAATGATCGACCTTCACGTCTCGAAGCATCGCTGTAAAATTAATTGAGCGAGGGGATTCGGGCAAGGTTTTGTCCGGAAAAACCTGTGCGGTTCCAGATCCTTGAATCACGGATCCGTTGTTGTTAACGGAGATTTCCGTGACCTTTAGCATGCCGGACGGATCCAGATGAATGCCGGCGACAACATTGCCCAGGGTTAAATCCTGAAACCCGATTCCGGCACCGTCGAGCATGAAGTTGAAAATCGGCCGTTTCAGCGATCCGGCGATGTCGGTTTGAAGTTTGATGTTCCCCCGGGCATCTTTTATCCCCAAAGGAAAAAGGTTTTTGGATAGATCCGGGGCATCGAGGTTCAGGTTTGCGGCAAGCGTATCGGAAAGAAGCTCGTAGCGCCCGTCGCCATGGAGCCGGATATCGCCGGTGGCTGCATCGATGATTTTCAACTGGACGATACTTTTTTCGATGAGCGCAACGATCTTGAGATCTGCGGTCGCGGGGTGTTTTAAATGAGGGGCGGACAGGTTGTTGCCCCGAATTTCCAGATCAGCTTTGGCCCAAAGATTCGGCAGGGAAATCCCCCGGCCTTCGAGATTCAAAACACTGTTTACGGTGCCGTCAACTGTCCTTAAATCCCTGGACAGCGCCTTGAGCATCATCTTTTTTTCAATCAAATGAAATTGATACGAAACCGCCTTGAAATCTTCCGGCGATGTCGGGAACCTGCGGGAAAAAGCGCTTTCAAGATCGACATTGCCGTTTAAACGGAGTTCCCCTGAAGCCGCGTTCACAATCAGGGGATCGATGTTCAGTTGTCGATTTTTCAAGCGCAGGTCCGCGGTCATTTTTTCTATGCTGACTCCTGCCAGAACACCTCCCCCGTAGTCGAGCCGCAGGGCGAGGTCCGGGTTGTCCGGCATGCCCAATACCGTCATGTGTCCGCGGACCTGTCCGTCCATGGCCTTTTCCGGCATCAGGTTTTTTCGAATTTCGGAAAGCGACAGGTCAAGATCCAAGGCCAGATCTAAAACCGGCTTGCTGAAAATGTCGTCAATTTTGCCGGAAACGTTCAGCACCAGGGCTTCAGAGCCCAGCTGGAACGCCAGGGGATCTATACGGCCGGCGTTGAAGGTTGCATTCAGCCGAACCGGATCGATCCGGGTTTGAATTGCCGGGCTGTCCAACGTTGTCCGACCGATATCGATGCTCAGCTTTCCAAAGCGTTCCAAAAGGTTTGCCTCGGCAACAAGACCGATATCCTGCAAAGCAACCTTCATATTATGAGACATCATGTCGCAATGGATCGAACCGTCAGTAATTTTCAAAGATGCCACAACGATATCAAAGGGAACACCGCTGGTATCTTTTTTCTTACCTTTCTTTTCAGGAGACGGTGGTTGCGGTTTGGGCGATCTGATCGCATTCAGCAGATCGATGTTTCCTTCGGGATCGATGCGAATGCCGATATTCGGTTTTTCTATGGACAGTTCAGTGATCCAAATTTTTCCGCTGAAAAGAGAAAGCCAGGAAAAATCCAGTAAAAAACGGTCACAGCGAGCGAGGTCCTCGCCCGCCGCGCTTTGGAGCAAAACGTTGGTCAGTTCAATGCGTCCCCGTGGCAATGAAACTTTTATTTTCCCCAATGATATCGAACCGGGGATCCTTTTATTGACCGTTTCCTGAACCTTCCGCCGGGCGTGATCCGTGTTCAGATACAGGCTTCCCGCGACCATCAGAGAAATCGTTAGGCCCAGAAACAGGCTGAAAGCGATGCTGATTTGTTTGATCCGTTTCATTATAGCGATTAACAGTATCCTTGATACGGTTTTTCCCGGGTGTTTTACATTCAACTATACAGCCCTGACATTATATAAGGCGGGGTTGTATAAAACAAGTCGCATCTTCCCACAAGTCAAAACCGAAGCCGACTCGAATGATCTGCTGTTTTAAAATTACAAATGTCTTGATTGACCATATGGTTTGTGAGACAATATTATCGAATTACAGTGTGTTAAAGATCATAAAAAACCATTTCCAAGAACAGTAAAAATGCCATGTCAATTAGATCTTCAACCGACATGCTTCCATATCGGTTGAAAAAAATATAGATAAATATTCACCAAGTTGACGCCAAGCCAAAGGAGGTACAGAATGAAAAAGTCGCTTTCAAAACTCTTCGCCCTGGTATTTGCTGTGTTGCTTGTCTGTTCGTGTGCGAAAACAGAGGATCAAAAAATTCAGGACGAGATAAAAATGAGAAGTAAAAAATCGCAAGCTGGAATAACTGCGCTGGAGAAGAAAATCTTGAACCAGATCAATGCCGCAGGAAACACCGGAAAAACGGAAATAAAAAAAATTAAAGACGATGCGGCACGTAAGATGGAAACCGTCGTGGAATCGCTCAAGGCAGATATGGCACAGATAGATAAAACTCTAAAAAAAGAGGTTGAGAAAATTAGTGCGGATGCCAAAACGGAGATCAAAGCGCTGACCGAGTCTGGAAAGCAGAAGATAAAAGGAACGGACGAGGCCGTGAAGGAAAAAATATATAAGATAGAAACAACCGCTGCAAATGCCGTTCAGAAGATTGAAAATTTAGCCAAAGCGAAGAAACAATCTCTCAAGCAAATCGCTGAAAAATGGACAAAGGAGTTAGAGAAAGCGGCGCAGTAAAAGTCCGCAGGCGCCCCGGTAGATAAACGTTAAAGCTGAACGGTTTTTCGGTGGCACGCACAGTTCCGTTTTCCGTTGAAAAAATAAGACGTTTTATCACAACCATTTTATGCGCTTGAACACTCCGACGAGCATTCCTGCCAATGCCACCAGAGATACGGTTACTATGATAAATGCCGTCTTGTTTTCTGCTCCGGGAATGCCGCCCACATTAATTCCGAGGAGACCGGTAATGAGTCCCAGCGGCAGGAAAATGGCCGCCACAATCGAAAGCAGGTACATGGCCTTGTTCATCTGTTCCGAAAGGCGGCTGTTCAGTTCCTCCTGGGTAATTGCCGCACGGTCCTTTGCTGCGTCAATATCCTCGACAAACCGGGATGTGCGTTCAGCCAGTTCTCTGATATGCGCTTTGCTTAAATCTTCCAACCAGGGTATTCGCTCAATTTGAAGGCGAGTCAAT
Organism: Thermodesulfobacteriota bacterium; assembly: GCA_042573625.1. Taxonomy (GTDB): domain Bacteria; phylum Desulfobacterota; class Desulfobacteria; order Desulfobacterales; family UBA11574; genus JBHPCZ01. Next base: position 16,197 of record JBHPCZ010000029.1, on the reverse strand, counting down.
ACGTCACGCTGCGGGGCAATATAACGTCTCAGGCTGATTGTCTGGCGCCTCAATGTTGCCAGCTTCGGACGAAGTTCGTAGCTTTGGGCGGTTAATACATCATCTTCAAGCTCATCCACACTGTCGTCAATGTCTGCGATCACATCGCCGATACGATCGGTTAAGCCGCGAGCAATCATCACCAAAAAATCGTCCGAAGAAGTGGGGCCGCTCCCGGACTGAATGGCATGATTCATGTCGTCAACCGCCATCACCCGTCTATGTCTCATGGTTATAATTCGATGTTCGTCAAACAGCATCCTCAAAGATACCATATCCTCCGGATCCGAGCCGGGGTTGCAGTTTACCCCGCGAAGTATCAAGAGGAGACCTTCGTTGGATGAAACACAGCGGGGCCGGGTTTCTTCTGCAAGGAGAGATTCGCATAAAATCGGGCTCAGACCGCTATTTTCCGAGAGCCAATGCTTAACTTTTTCGCTGGTGTAATTCAGGTGGATCCAGAGCGTCCCCTTTTCGGGCGACCACTGGTTAAGCGTTTCCCAATCTATGGGCGCGCCTCCGCCCTTCCCGTCAAGAATATAAGCAAACACCAATCCTTCTTTTGTTTCCATTTCAAGCCTCCCAAAGGTTTCATGTTAAAATGATCATAAGTCTTATGTTTCGGGATCAGGTTCGTTACATATTTGTTAAAACCCTTTTGATTTTTGCGGCTTTTTGTTATTAAGAGAATATCATGCTATTTTAAAAGCAGGCCCGCTGTCAATATTTCCGTATGAATTTAAAGAGACTCCACTGCCGCTCTGTTTTCCGAAAAAGAAGCCGTCATTCGAACAGAGCGAATTCTTCAGAGCAATTGATAAAAACGGCGATTAGCTATTGAAGGGTTTTTAATTTAAATCGTAGAAGAGGATGCCCCTTTTCTTGACATGCAGCATAACATTTACCATTTTTATTGTTAAAATAGTTTGTTGACTTCCTACCATTTTTGACGATTCATAACAGAGCAAGGAGGATCAGATGCTCCAGAAACTCATCAACAATCTCGATTTTAAAGTCATAAGCACCAAACTCGCATCCTACCTTCCGCACCTGCTGGGCGCACTCATTCTCATCATCGTTTTCTGGATAATTGCGACTATTGTTCGAAAGATCCTGTCTTCAACCCTCAGGAGAAGCAAAATCGCGAAAGAAGTACAGGGCCTTTTACTTCGTGTCACCCATTATGCCATTGTCACGGTTGCGGCGTTGACCATCGCAGACCAGCTCGGCATTAACATCACCTCACTGCTTGCCGGCGTCGGTGTTGCCGGACTTGCCCTGTCCTTTGCCGCCAGAGACACCATTGAAAATATCATTTCCGGCGTGACGCTCATCATCGATCAACCGTTCAAAGAAGGTGATTGGGTTGCTATCGGGGATTTGCATGCCACCTTGACCGAAATACGACTGCGAACCACTGTTCTGACCACCTTTGACAATGAAACCATTGTCATACCCAACAAGTCTATCGCCCAGGATCGCATTATCAACTATACCTTGACGCCGCGCACGCGGGTTAAAATTCTGTTCGGCATCGCGTACAAGGAGAACATTGACGAGGCCCGGAAGGTCATTTTTTCCACCATCGAAGGAGACCAGCGTATTCTAACCGATCCCGAACCGCGTGTGATTGTCACCGATCTTGGAGACAGCAGCGTAAACATGCAGCTTCGATTCTGGATACAAAATCCTTTAGACAAGTTTTCCCTGCAGTTCGAATATACCGAGAAATGCAAGAAGGCGCTTGATGCTGCCGGAATCGAGATTCCATTCCCTCACCTTCAATTGTTTTTGGAGCGCAGTGAAGGGCTGGCTGATCTTACCAAGCCATAGAGCAGAGGGAAAACGCGCTGAACATTGAAGACCCCTCTGTTTTTTTTACCTTGAAGCCAATGACATCCTTCTGGTCTTTGATATCCAATTTTTTTATTTCATGCTTTAATTTAACCACTGACTGAAGAAATATTCGGAATTGTAATTCGTTGATATCGTAAAACAGGCGAATTTATTGTACGAACCCAAAAGGGAATCGGTTGAAAAGCCGTATCGCGTGACGACAACACGGCCATTTTATATCCAGGCGATCGATTAAGTCTTGATCCCGAAGACAAAAAAATAGTTCATCATGGTTGATTTTCTTCAAAAAGTATTGGGCATCGACGGTTCTGCCGGAAGAATCATCGTCATCTGCCTGCTTGTTCTGGGTGCGCACGGCACTGTCATATTCGTCCGACGGTTGGGCCATTTCGCCCTTCTTTCCGCATCCTCCAGGTCACACGCCAAATTAAGATCAGTGGCAAGCCTCACCCGCAGTTTTTTGATTTTTTTTCTTTATTTTGGGGCGTTTGGTCTAGTCCTGCGCGAGCTGGGGATATCTCTCAAGGCCTATCTGGCAAGCGCTTCCGTCATTGGACTGGCGGTTGGATTCGGTTCTCAGGGGCTGGTTCAAGATGTGGTTACCGGTTTAACGTTGGTTTTTTCCAATCTGATTGATGTCGGAGATATGGTGGAGATCGGCGGGCAAACCGGTGTTGTTGGTTCTATCGGCATGCGTTTTATTGTTTTGGAGAATGCCTTGGGCGCCGAAGTTTTTATTCCCAACCGCAGCATTACCAACGTCATAAACTACCCGCGCGGTTATGTGCGATGTATTGTCGATGTGACCTTTCCGGATGCGACCGGCGAACACGATAAGCTTGAAAATATCGCCAAAGATACCATGAATGCATTCGTCGAGCAATTCCCGGGCATTCTCGTCTATCCTCCCAGTGTCGAGGGCAGACAAAAAACCGCCTCCGGCAGAGAGTTTCTGCGGATTAAATTCAGAATATTCCCGGGTCGAGGGGTACCCATCGAATCGACTTTTAAACAGGAACTTCTTCAGAGATTTAAAAGTATGGACACATCCTATTCCGATTGGATGATATCCGTATATTACGAAGTCGAAAAGGTCGCAAAGAAATAACGGCTATAGGTTAGGGGGCGGGATAAGAAAATCAAACAACACATACGGGCAATTGCAGGCAGTTTTGTCTTATTGTCTTTGTGTCTGGGCTATTGGCACAGTTCCTGTTCGCATCTTTTTAAATAGGGGCAAAGGCAAAGAAATGCTGGTAGGGATATGAATTCATGAATGCGCAAGAATATTATCACCGCGTGATTGATCGCTTAAAAAATTGCTATCAATTCAGCCATTATGTGATTGCGGCGGGCCAGGAACTGGTTGCCCAAGGGTATGACCCTGCATTTCCGGCAGCAGCGAAACCGGTGCGTCAGCTTGAAGATCTGACCCTTCAAAAAGGACTTCAGGTGCATATTCCGATTGTCGGCAAGAGGTCCCAATCCGTGCTGATGCCGATTGATTTTGAGATCTTTTTGGCGGATGAAAATCACAAACTGTATGCGGATCCGGATTCCCAGAAAGAATTATTCCATCACACGCTTCCTGTTTTAAAGTTTCTTGAAACCCTCTTTCGTTCAAGAGGAATGCCGTATCTCCTGGATTACACACCATCGGGTGCGCATATCTTGTTTCAAAATCTATTGGGCTATCGGGCCACTGCGGAATTGCAAAAAATCGGTTGTCTGGAAATGGACCTGATGGCGGCATGTAATTACATTGATCCCGATGACATCCGGCGTTGGTATGGAATTTCACTGGATGCGGCCCGCGTGTTCAGCGGGCTCGGTAAAATTGCCGAGCATATCGCCCTGCTCACGATGGAGGCTTTCAAGGATAACGCCTCAAAGGGCCTGATGCCGGTGACCATTTCGGATATTCATGATCGCTGTCTGAACTTTGACAATTCCTGGAGTGAAGGCTCTCCGTTTATGCGCTCGATTCGAAGCCCCTTCAGTTTGCATAAAAAAAATCAGGAAAAATACGGTAAACACCACCAGCCGCCGCTGGTCGATGTCATCGGTACTTTCTTTGACGGTAAAAAAGTCGACGAGGAATCAAATATCAATGTTATCTTGGAGTGCATGTGGGATCTTGAAAAAGCAGCACACCACGCCCAAAGGTTTTCCGGTTTTATCCCCTGCTCCAATGAAACGTTGATTGATTTTATCGGGGAGTACAAATCCTCCGACCTTTACGGTTTTCACCAGGATTTTGACGGCCAGGAAGACATCCCCAGGGGACTTGCTCTGGAATACGCTAAAAAGGAGGGAAACATCCCGGACTGGGCTAGAAACATCCTTTACGCTCCGAATCCCGCAGCACTTCAACCTCAAAAAATGATAGGTCTGGTTTATGATTTTCTGATACACGCACAGTGGAAACCCAAACACATCGCCAATGTTTTGCGGGATATCTATCAAAATCCTGCTTTTAATTGGACCCAGGATTTTATTAAGTACCCGGCCGAAGAAAAAGCCAATTTCTGGGCCAGAACCTACAGTGCGGTTGCCCTCTGGCAAACGGACAGGCTATGTGTTTAGCCAAGGCTGCGAAGAGATTCATTTCATAAAAAAGAAAAGCTCCCCGGCGGCTCGGTTGTATAGATGGGTTAACTATATGAGGGGTCGGGGAGTTTTTATCATAAAGCTTTATCCGTTAGCGAAATGGGTGATCAGATTTTAAAGCGTGTGCTGTTTGAGTGGTTTAGGGATCGTTAGAAAGAACAGACACATTCACAAATCAACCATCGCAAGAAGTCACCCGTCATTAAGCGAACCAGTTGTTTTTACAATGAAAGCCTCTGTTCTTTTTTACGAGCCTTTAACCACGAGTTCACACGGTTTAAAAGATGATTATCTATGGAGCGGCTGAATAGCGAAAACTACCCGACTGCTCATATGGGTTAACGTTTAAAGAAGGGGGGAAAGGGGAATAAAAAATGATCGAAACCCAAAAAGATGCCGTCAGCGGATACGATACTTTCAGCATGGTCTAAGATAAAACTCTAAACAACCCAGTTAAAATGAAAGGAAGATCTTACAAATGAGCCGATTCAAGAATTTCATGATGACGACGCTTATCGGCGGTATCGCCGTTGTTTTACCGGCAGCGCTTTCAGCGTTTCTTCTCAAGTGGCTGTTTAAGGTGGTCATCGGTATCATTCGGCCCCTGACACTGCTTGTTTTTGCACGATCCGGTATTCAGGTGATTCTTGCGGATACCATCGTTATTGCCATCATTCTGCTGGCTTGCTTTGTGGTGGGGATGATCGTAAAGACCCGGGTGGGCGTTTTTATTCAGGAGAGCCTGGATGATTACATTTTGAAATATATTCCGGGATACTCCATCATTAAAGAGACGGTTCTGCAATTTATGGGCAAAAAGAAATTTCCCTTTTCTCCGGTGGTACTGGTGCGGGCTTTTGAGAATGATACCCTGATGACCGGCTTTATCACCGATGAACATCCGGATGGCCAGTGCACGGTATTTGTGCCTACGGGACCGAATGTGACCACCGGGTTTGTTTTTCACTTGAGCCGGGATAATGTTTACCCGGTGAACATATCGGCGGACCAGGCCATCAGGACTGTCATTAGCTGTGGCGTCGGTTCCGACAAGCTCATCAAAGCATACTTAGAACAAGCGAGCCAGGCCTGACCCCCCAAGGCCTTGAAGACGCATCTGTCGATCCGGTGCCTGATTCAAGGTAACCGCCTGTGCGCGATGCATGGCGAGAACGATTTTGTCCGAAAAAAAGTAGCTGAAAAAAAATTCATTCCTGCTGCCAGAATCAATGCAACGACCACCCCTGACGGCCGCCAAACAGACCGCCGGTTCATATGATAAAGACGGTCAGCAGAATCACCGATCTTATTTGGTTTTTCATGTTCTAATTGTTAATGATACAAATATACTCGGGTTGATTTAGGTTTAGGTAATGGCAAAAAAAGCGACAACAGTAACCGATGTGATGGGGTTCCTGTCATTTCTGGCAGTTGCTGTCCTATTCAAAAATTATCTGTTATAATATCTGCGTACCAGATATATTAAAGCCATGCTAAAAAGATTTAATAAGGAAAAAATGTCCATTTTCCCCCTCCGTCCTATCTGTAATTTGCTTTTTCATCAAATTCGAATTGTTTACATTGGAAGGAGAGCACGTCAAATGAAAAAAATTTGCACCATATTGTTAATCAGCCTAATCGTATTCAGTGCACAGATAATGAATGCGCAAAAATCCTCCCTGGATGAATTTTATGTAAAATCAGAAATTCAAACCATTTTATCGGGCCTGTCCGACAATTTGAGCCGGTTTGAACATCTTCAGAAAAGGCTGAGTAGCACTGGGAAAGACAATAGAAGTTATGACGAGTATAAAAACATCTGGATGTCCACAATTTTGGCCATACAGGCAATATCGTCCATATGTGAATATGAATATGACCTTCTCACCCTTTTTCTGGATTTAAAGGAACACCGGCAGGTTCACTATATTGATGTGCGGATCAAGAGTTTGGAGACGTCCGTGCAGGAGATAGCCATCATGTCCGAGCAGATCCGGATCAACAACCGACTGATGCCACCGGATCTGGCTGAACTTCACTTATATGAAAAGCTGAAAAAAAATGTCGATTCAACCATCGATTTGCTGAAAAGCGGCAAAGATTTAATTTTGCAGCTTAAAAAGAAATGAAACCGTCAAACGGGAGAGATAAATAGATGCTTTTATACTTCTAAAACTCATGGCCATTCTCCTGCTTGTTGTTGGAAATGCTTTTTTTGTGGGTTCGGAGATCGCCCTGACCTCTGCACGACGCAGCCGTGTCCAACACCTTGCTGAAAAAGGAGATTCGTCAGCCAAAATGGTACAACTTTTGCAGTCCGAACCGGAGCGGTTTTATTCGGTCACCCAAATCGGTATTACGCTCATGTCGCTGGGCCTTGGCGCGATCGGGATTGTTACGATTACGACCGTTATGAATCCGTTAATTGAATTTGGTGCCTCGCTGCTTTCGGCCATCGTGTCGCCGTCCAGCGCCTATCATGCAGTAAAGATTTCGACCCATGTGTTTGCCTTTCTTTTCATTTCGGCCCTCCATATTGTCGGCGGAGAGCTGGCCCCCAAAGTTTATGCCTTTTCACAGGCCGGTGCGAATCAGCCTGGCTGTGGCGCGATCAATCAACTTTTTATACCGTAGATTTTCCTATGTCATCTGGTTGTTGAACCATGCTTCCAACGCTCTTTTGAGGCTGTTTGGGCAAAAGGATCTGGCCGCCCCCAAAGGAGGACATTTATCCATATCGGAAGAAGAGCTGCGCACCATTTTGGTCGCCAGTGAATCCGAAGGCATTTTAGACTCGGAGGAGACGGCCATGATCCAGAGCGTTTTTGACCTTGAAGAACACGCTGTAGACGAAATTATGGTGCCGCGTACTAAAATCGTCGGCCTTCACAAAGAGACAACCATTCAAGAATTTCTTGAGATCTACCGCCATGAAAGACACCATCGCTATCCGGTTTATGATACGGATATCGACCATATCGTCGGCATTCTTTCGATCAAGGAGCTTCTAAACCGGTTTAGCCCGGACGAAGGGGCAGGAGAAGTCAAGCTGCCGATCAGTGAAATTATGCTGCCGCCGTAAGTCGCCCCGGAAACCAAGTCTCTCAGATCTTTGCTAAAGGATTTCAGAGCTCAGAGACAGCAGATGGCGATTGTCATCGACGAGTTTGGCGGTACGGCCGGGCTTGTCACGCTGGAGGACATCTTAGAGGAAATCGTGGGTGAATACGAAGACGAGTTCTCGGATGTTCCCAAATATCTTGAAGATAGGGATAAAGATGGAAAAACGCTTATTGATCCGGTTATCGATTTGGAAGACCTGGAAGAAAGCATCCAGTGCTCTTTCCCTGAAGGGGAATATAAAACATTGGCGGGGCTGATCTACAAGCATATAGATCGCGTGCCTGAAATCGGCGATACCGTTAAACTGCCAGACTGTAAAATCACTGTAGAAGCCATGGACAGACACCGAATAGCTCAGGTTAGCTTTGAGCGAACCCAAGACGACCAGGCAAAGACATCCGGCATAACCGATACGAAAGAAAAGACACCCCAAGGCAACGGTGCGAAAGATAAATGAAAATCAAGGTAATTTCTTTCTTTATTTCCTGTTCTTTTTTTTTCTTCTCTTTTTCTCTTTTCTTTGCGCCCTGAACCGGACAATTTTTTCTTTTTGCTTTGCAACTTTTTTCTTTATTTCTTCCTGGTATTTCTCCAGCAGATTGTAGGAAATAAAATGTCCCAATACCGCCAGGGGGAGACCTAAAACCACACCGCCAAGGGTCAGTGCCAGCAAAATTTCAGGCGCTTTTTCCAGCATTTTAAGAACAGATTCCAGATTCAACGGAGAGGGCAGGCGAAAGGAGGTTTTGATACCCATCAGCTTTGCCCCGACGATATAGGTTGTGCTGTAGATAAAGGGCGCGGTAAAAGGGTTGGTTATCCAGACACCGACGGCTGCGGATATTTTATTCCATTTTAATAAGGCCGCAAAAAAAACCGCGATGACGATTTGAAACCCCATGGTGGGTGTCATGCCGATAAAAAGACCCAGCGCCAAGCCCAGAGAAATTTCGCGGGGCCGTCCCCTGATTTTAAGAAATCGCTCATAGGTCTTCTTGAAAACGGCGTAAATTGGATTAATCTGCGTTTCAAGTTTCATCTGCTGTAGTGACTGTCCCGGGAGTATGGAAAATTTCAATATAACCATTCTCCCGCAAGTAGGAAATAATCTCACGGGCAATGAGATCGATTGCCAAATCTTCTAATTGCGGGAAATAAACAGAATAAAACATTTCGTGAGAATATTAGATCTATTCGATATAATGCATCGTCATCCTCTCTGTATTATAGGCCCACCCGATATTTCCGTCTTTATCGATACATATTAATCCGCCGTTGGCAGATAGCCGGTTTAATTCTTCTTTGCCGTATTCAGCGGCTTCCCGGGCTTTGGCCGTTTGTTTCAGTTTGAGAAAATTGACCACCTGTTTGGCAAGGCATAAAACAAGGATCTTTTCTCCAAAACCGGTACACGAAACACCGCCGTTTTCGGAGCAATAGGTCCCGGCTCCGATGATAGGCGAATCGCCGACCCTTCCGGGGACATTCATCTTCAGACCTCCGGTCGAGGTGCCGGCGGCAAGGTTGCCTTTTGCATCAATGGCAACACAACCGACAGTTCCCAGATTTAATTTTCCTGCCTGCAAATATCTATCCACATGGAATATCTGTTCATAGGTTGTTTTTTGGCGAAACTCTTCCATAATGTTCATCCACAGCTCCACCTTATCTCTTGTTCGGGGATCGTATCTTGGGAAACCCTCAGAGTGGGCAAACTCGGTGGCCAGCGGACCGGATAATATTACGTGCTGGGTAGTCTCCATAACCCGTCTGGCAACGGATATGGGATGTTCGACATCTTCGATACCGATGACGGCACCGGCAGACAGATCATTCTTCATAATCGATGCATCCATTCGAGCCCTGCCATCCAATTGGAGATAACTCCCGACACCGGCGTTAAGATATTTCGAAGCCTCCAGGTTGCAAATAGCCACCTCCACGGCTTCTACTGCATCTTTATTCAGCAAAGCTTCATAACCCTTTTCGCAGGCTTCGATGACATCTTTCCGGCGTTCAGATTCTTTATCCGTTCGATTTCCGGCACCGCCATGAACAATGATCTTGGGTTTCATGCCGTCTCCTTTTAAAAACAGATTTTAGGTTTCACCCCATTTTAAACCAATTTTGTATCCGGTCAATACGAAAAATGACACCTTAGGAACCGCCAGTTCCGAAATTAGAGAGCGAGAAATAAATTACGTAAAAAATCAGATAGTTAATTAGTTGGCACGACTGTTGCTATACTTATTTGCTCAATCACTGTCTCTTTTTGGAGCAGGGCGTAGATCTCGTTTAACTGGGGCTGAAGGCAAGATCCTTTGGTGCCCGAAGAAGTGCAGGCAACGCAGACCCTTCGGCAGCGTTGTCGTTAATAAGTTGTTCATTTCAGCAATGATTAAAGGAGATTTAATGAAACCGCAAAAAAGCATTTCCGAAAAATCGATAGCACGGGAAAAGAAATCTACCGGCCAGGCAATCATCTTGGGTCCGGTTGCATCCCTTGAAGATTATGTGCAACCGGATTGGTGGCGCAATATTTTTAACTCGCTTTATCTAAAAACCGATGCAGATGTTGTTGATGATGTTACCATTACGCGTAAAGAAGTTGATTTATTTTCAGAGCTTCTCAATCTTAAAGCCGATGATACGATTCTGGATTTGTGTTGCGGTCAGGGTCGGCATGCTCTGGAACTGACCCGGAGGGGATTCAAGGTCGAAGGACTGGATCGATCGCGCTATTTGATTCAAAAGGCCAAGGCCGTTGCCAAAAAAGAGAACCTGAGCGTCCGATTCAAAGAGGGGGATGCCCGCAAGCTTCCTTTTCATCCGGACACTTTTGAGGCCGTGATGGTGCTCGGCAACAGTTTCGGATATTTTGAAACCGTCCAAGACGATCTGCGGATCCTTAGAGAGATATCCAGAGTTTTAAAACCTTGGGGACGTCTTCTTTTAGACGTAGCGGACGGTGAATACCTGAAGCGGAATTTTCAAGCCCGGTCTTGGGAATGGATCGACAAAAAGCTGTTTGTCTGCCGGGAACGGTCTCTTTCCGCAGATAGACAGCGACTCATCTCCAGAGAGGTCGTGACGGATGTAAGCAAAGGGGTGATTGCCGACCAGTTTTACGCCGAAAGGCTTTACACCCAAAACGATCTGGAAAATCTCTTTGAAGAAGTCGGTTTATCGGATGTACGCATTCACGGTGAAATCTTTACGGATTCGAAGAGAAATCAGGACCTGGGAATGATGGAGAAGCGGATTATCATTACCGGGCAGGTAAAAAAGGAGTGGACGCCGGTCAGGCGTAGATTCAAAAAAACCACGAAGAAGAAAATTGTCGTGCTTTTCGGCGATCCCAATAAACCCGATCCGTTAAAGCCTTGTGCGGTTTTCGACGATGACGATCTTTACACCATCGATCAGTTGAAGTCGGCACTGCACTCGCTGCCCGGGTATGCGTTCAATTACCTGTCGAATCATAATACCGTCATCCAGGATTTGAGCAGACTTGCCGGAAAAATCGACCTTGTCTTCAACCTGTGCGACGAGGGCTATAACAACGATCCTCGCAAGGAACTGCACATTCCGGCACTGCTGGAAATGTTAGACTTTCCCTATACCGGATCTTCTTCCCAATGCCTGGCATTCTGCTATGACAAGTCGCTGGTGCGCGGTATCGCCAAGGAGATGGGCATCCCGGTTCCCAAAGCGTTTTTTATTGAACCGGATGATATTTCCTTTACCCTGCCGTTCGCTTTTCCCGTTATTGTCAAGCCCAACTACGGGGATTCCAGTTTCGGTATCACACAGCAAAGCGTTGCCAGTAATCACGAACAGTTGATCAACGCCGTATCCATGATTCGAGAAAAACTGGGATACGACAAGCCGATTCTGGTCGAAGAGCTTTTAACGGGTAAAGATCTGAGCGTCGGAGTGATCGGCAACCCGCTGACATCGTATACCGTGCTGCCGCTAAGCGAAGAGGATTATTCGGCTGTTCCGGAAGATCTTCCACAAATTTGCGGGTACGAAGCCAAATGGCTTCCGGATTCTCCATATTACAAAATAAAGTCAGTTCCGGCGAATTTGGAGGAAACCACGGAAAAATTCATTGTGGAATGCTGCATGAAGTTATTCGAACGGCTGGAATGCAGGGATTACAGCCGGTTTGACTGGAGACTCGACGCGGCGGGCAACCCCAAACTCCTGGAGGTCAACCCCAACCCGGGCTGGTGTTGGGACGGACATCTGGCCAAAATGGCAAAATTTGCAGGCATGTCCTATGTGGAAATGTTGCAGGAGATTCTACTTGCAGCCGAGCAGAGAGTCGAGCACGAACGCGTGAACGTTGCTGCGGTATGCAATGATAAACTTGTGGCAGCTTAGAAGCTGTTTCAAAATCGATAAGATGTCTTCCCGTTTAATGATAAAAACAGACGCTTTGAAAAAAGTCCACTAGGCCATCGATGCAGCCTTTGATGCGCACACGGATTTTTCAGAGCCCATTGTCCAGAAAATGCTTCAGGCCTATCGGTATCATGGCGTCGAACCCCAAACGTGGTCAATGTCCACCGGAACGGCTTCTTTTTTTGTCTATCAGAGAATCCTCGGCCTGCCGGTTGTTCTCGGCGGTCTCGGACACGGCGGCAAAGGGCATGCGGCCAATGAATATCTGTCCGTTCAGGGATTGAAAGATTTTGAAAAGTTTGTTGCCACCCTGCTCTATTGCGTGGCCGCATAAACCGGAGAAAAGCATGTCTGGCATTTTACCGATGAAGTGAAGTCGGCATATCGTGCCCCATTTACATCCCATTTTATTGCCTGCATCCGAATACGCTGCAAGCTGTTGCAGGGGGCTTCCTTTTCTCCGAATTTCCATCAACTTCGACAATCAAATTGTGGAATTCAGAGTTCCGGTTTTTTAAACTTCGGAATATGGAGTTCCGAAAAATAATATCATATCATTTCAATTGGTTAAATATTTATTTCCGTTTTTCAGGCGCTGTTCACCGGTTTTTACACGATTCAGGAACGCACTATATCTAAAACACACAGGAGTGTTGATATATTGACTATTATTTCAAATGGTTGTGTGGTTGGCATGAAGTTTGCTGATAATGCCGATAGGGGGCAATGTTTGCTCTAATCTATTCATCTGAAATTAGGAGGTAGTCGCATGAAAAAAATATTTCCAAGGTTTTCAGCCGGTCTTGTAATTTTGCTTGCTTTGTCACTGGTCCTTTTGTTTGCCGGGACAGCAATCTCCATGGAAGTCACAGTTAGTGGTGAAATCAACGATGAATATCAACTCATTGCAAGAGACGGCACTATTTATGAAATTGCAGACACAGAGGCAGGAAATGAACTGGTAACGCATATCGGCTCAGTCGTTGAAGTGGTCGGGACCCTTCAGGAAGATGAAGAAGGTGTTAAAATCATTTCTGTGTCATCCTTTAAAATTTTAGAGGAATAGAACATTCCCTGCAGGAATGGGAATTCCTGCAGGGAATTTCTCCCATTTTTAGCAGGAGCAGGGGTCATCGATCCGACCAAGGTCGTTGGTTTTGCCCTTCAGAGTGCCGATTCCATTGCAGGGTTGATGCTGACCACCGAGGCCATGGTGGCTGAAAAACCGAAGAAGAAAAAAACAACCCAGATGCCGTCCATGAATGAGGATATGTATTAACGCCATCTGATTTATCTCCCCCAAAGAGAGACAGACGGACAGCAAGGCGGAAAAGCCGTTATGCCGAATCCAGCAACAAACCAAAAAAGGAACGATCCTGTTGTCACGGTAAAGGGTATCATTGTGCCGGTGGAGTGGGATATACGGGGTTGTCCGGTCGCACTGGCTCTGGCAACCGACCAAGAAACGGAATACCTCATCGACACGGAAGACACAACCGGCAGGGCGCTTTTTAAGTTTCTGCGTCAAAAGGTAAAAGTTACGGGCCTGCTCGACGGAAGGGCGGTTCGAAATCGGCAAGTGATCACCGTAAAAGGGGTTGTGGTCATTAAAAAGTGAATTTAAAACACTTTTGATGAACAGAAGAAAAATGGGGCCACCGTTCCATACATTTTCAATGTCCGGTTTTTATACTTTTTGAGACATAAAGCTATAATGAAGTCGTAGTGTTTTCAGGGTTATATGACGTCAAGCCAAGGCTTCAGGTTCCAGGACGAGGAATGTTCGGGTGGGAAGGTAAAGGCTGATAAAATGATGCTGCGGGTCTTTTGGGGAATCGGGTAACGTCAAATGCTGTTGGCCGGGTTGCAATCGGCCGTAGCCGCCATGCTCACGGACATCACTGTTAAAGATCAATTCGTATTTCCCCGGCGATACGCTGAATCGATAATCGACGTGGGAAACGGTGCCGTGAAAATTAAACACAAAGAGAAGACCGGCCCGCTCAAACGCGATGATCTTGTCGTCCGAGTGCTCATGTAACAACCTCGGCTCTCCGGCGTCCAGCAGGCGATACTGCCGGGCCAGCGCGATCATGTCGCGGTCGAACCGGGCCAGAAAGTGATACTTTAGTTCCGGGTTGTCCGCCAGATGCCATTGACGCCGGGCATAGCGGTACGACCACCCATTGCCTTCCCTTGGAAAATCGATCCACTCGGGGTGGCCGAACTCGTTGCCCATAAAATTGAGATATCCGTTTCCGGCGGTGGCCAGCGTGATCAGCCGGATGAGTTTGTGAAGCGCCATACCCCGATCCACCCGGATGTTTTCATCCCCGAGCCGCATCCGGTCATACATATCGGCACCGATCATTCTGAAAATGAGCGTCTGATCTCCCACCAGTGCCTGATCGTGTGATTCCGGATAACTGATGGTCTTTTCGTCCTTCCGGCGGTTGGTCAGTTCATGCCAGAGGTGACCCATGACCCACTGTTCGTCCGGCGTGTCTTTTATCAGCCGGATCCAGTTGTCGGGAACGCCCATGGCAAAGCGATAGTCAAAACCGATGCCGCCTTTAGACAAGGGAACGGCGAGTCCCGGCATACCGCTGACATCCTCTGCGATGGTTACCGCATCGGGACGGAGTTCATGAATCAGACGATTGGCCAATGCCAGATAGGTGAGGGCGTCTTCGTCCACACTACCATCAAAGTAGTCATCGTATGAAGTAAAGGCTTTACCCAGGCCGTGGTGGTGATAGAGCATGCTGGTGACCCCGTCAAAACGAAAACCGTCCACCCGGTATTCATCGAGCCAGAAACGGCAATTGGAAAGAAGGAAGTGCAGCACCTGGTATTTTTCATAGTCAAAACATCGGGAATCCCAGGCACTGTGAAACCCTCTCGGCCCATCATGAAAAAACTGGTACAGGGTACCGTCGAATCGGCTCAAGCCCTCCACCTCGTTCCGAGGGGTGTGAGAATGTATGATGTCCATAATCACCGTAAGGCCCGAATCGTGGGCGGCATCGATGAGTTCCTTTAGATCCTCCGGTGTTCCGAAGCGAGACGACGCGGCAAAAAAGTTCGACACATGATAGCCGAATGACGCATAATAGGGGTGTTCCTGAAGCGCCATGAGTTGAAGGGTGTTGTATCCGGCATCAGCGATTCGAGGGATGATGTTTGCTGTGAACTCTTGATAGGTGCCCACACCTTCTGTTTCCTGGGCCATACCCACATGAGCTTCGTAAATAAAGGGTGCTTCGGAAGATCGTCGAAATTCAGGGTGTTTCCACGGATAAGGAGTATCCGGTTGCCAGACCTGGGCGTTGAAAATCAGTGTATTTGGGTCCTGCACTACCCGCCGGGTATACACCGGAATACGGTTCCCCGACCCACCCTGCCAGTATACACGCAGTTTGAACAAATCCCCGTGCCCCAGACTTTCTGAGGGAAGCCGGAGTTCCCAGACTCCCTCGCCGTTGATCCGCTCCATTACGAATCTTTTTTTCTCCAGCCAATCGCTCATGTC
This sequence comes from Thermodesulfobacteriota bacterium, assembly GCA_042573625.1. Lineage (GTDB taxonomy): Bacteria > Desulfobacterota > Desulfobacteria > Desulfobacterales > UBA11574 > JBHPCZ01. The sequence goes on along the minus strand of JBHPCZ010000029.1, from coordinate 626 downwards.
GCCGACCAGACAGATACCGGTGGCGTTGGGTGCCCATTCCCGAAAAACCCATTCTCCATTTCGATGATGCAAGCCGAAGTATTCATGGGCGGAAGCAAAGTCCGAAAGGCTCATTTTGCCCTGAGTCAGACGATGTTCGGTATTTTTTATGTGCGCTACTCGACGTTGAAGAATTTCTTCATATGGCTTCAGATAAGAGTCGCTATTCAGGAGATACACAAACGGGTCTTTTTTCTGTTTAATCCGACCGGGATTGGAATCTTCGGGTGGTGGAATGACTTTGGTCATTTGTAAAGACCTAAATGAGCGAAAGATAGTAACGTTTGTAAGATAATTGATCAGACAACAAGCGGTCTTTCCAGCATTTTTTCATATAGATCGATATAATGACGTGCCGTAACATCATGGTTGAACCTGTCCCTGCTTTCTATCATGACACGTCGAATTTGCGATGCTTTGATATTCTTCGGAAGACAATAAAAGGCCATGGCCTGATCAATGGCCCAAGAAAGGCCATGGGCATCGAATGTATTGAACAGGAAGCCGTTTCCGGTTTTTCGATCCAGATCGATATCGGCAATCGTGTCGTGGATTCCTCCGGTATCATGGGCCACCGGGAGTCTGGG
>JBHPCZ010000028.1:0-37610 GCA_042573625.1 Thermodesulfobacteriota bacterium | reverse complement strand
TATCCTTTTGCAAAAGCTATCAGCGACTTTGGGGAGTTACATTTGGTTGTTCTGCTTGAGGAAGGCCACCTTAAGATTCCAGACGATCTTCGAGATAAATGTACTTTAATTCTACAACCTCCGAACGGATTCCGGAGATCTTTAACAAAAAAATCAAACTCATCACGTATTGAAAATATTGCGCGCGCGTTTGCACGAATCCTGACGCCTTGGGCCGAAGGGGGAAGAAGTCTGCTCCAAGCTGGATCAAGCAATTGCCTTAGTCGTTCCGAAAAGCCATCCCATGACAATTCCATTATAAAATTGGCGCATCTGTTTTATGCATTGATCCTTCAGTCTGAAATTGCACTTGGCACAAAGGTCTTCAGACTTCCTCCGGCCCGCACTATGGAAAGATATTATGAATTTAACGCGATATTGCCTGAAATCAAAAAACAGGCTGGACAAAGAGGGATTGATGTAATCTGGATAGAACACAGCTACCTCTTTCCATATGTAGAACACCTACAAAATTTATTTCCAAATGCATCACTTGTGTGTAACGCTCACAATGTAGAATATTCATTACACGAAAGATTGTCGAGTATTGTCAGAACCAAAAGGGCAAGGTATTGGTACAAAATCCAGGCCGAAGCTTGCCAAAAAATGGAGAAAAATGGCTTTTCAAAATGTAACCTTATCTTTTGTTGTTCAGATAATGATAAAAAGTTAATCCAAGATGTTGCACCTCATGTACATATTGAAGTTATTCCCAACGGAGTAGATACTGTTTCCTTTTCAAGAAATAGGGACTCAGGTAAAACAGAAAATGAACCTCTTCTTTTATTTACAGGGGGATTTGGATATGCCCCCAACCGAGATGCTGTCTGGTACTTTTTAAAAGAAATTTTTCCGTTAATTCGAAGCCAAATTGCGAATTGCAGGTTTTGTATTGCTGGATCTGGGGCACAAACCTATTTCGGTCATTTGCCAGAAACAGATCCACACATTGATATAGCATCAGATGTTCCGGATATGCGCCCTTTTTTTGATAAAGCTACTTTAGTGGTTGTGCCTTTAAGGGCCGGCAGCGGCACCCGAATAAAAATATTAGAAGCTATGGCAATGGGACGCGCAGTTGTTTCTACAAGTTTAGGTGCCGAGGGAATTGATGCGAAACCGGAAAAACATTTTATAATAGCCGACTCGCCAGACCTCTTTGCAAAAAAAGTAACCTATTTATTGCAAAATCATAAGCATCGCATAGCCATGGAGAATGAAGCACGTCAACTGGTTCTTGAGAAGTTTGACTGGGAGCATTTGAGTGAAAAGATAAAAAAAACTCTAACTATAAGGCTGAGCCTTAATGAAAATCAGATTTGTTAATAATTATGATATGAAAGCAGCCCTGAAAAAAGTCCGGGAAGGAATTCACCCTTCTCATCACTTGTGGGGGGCTTATCAAATGCTTCAAAATGGACACAATGTCCAAATGCCTGATTTTCATCAATATCCAAATTTTAAACACAATCGAGCCGGAACCTGGGGAGATCTTAATCAACAATTCCAGATTGTGAAAAATAGAGACTTTGATGTCTTATATTCAGGTTCTTTTGATGTTATCCGCCTCATTGCCCGGCTTCGCAACTTTGGATTATTCTCCAATCCCATCGTAACCGTTATTCATCATAAAGTCGGCAGCAAAAGATACTGGAAAAAACACTTAACCCGATTGAGCCTGAAAGGGACGGACCAGATAATATGTCTTAGTAACAAAGTTCATGATCATTTAATCAACGATTATTGTATTAATAAGAATCAAATTCATCATTTACTCTGGGGACCAGACCTGAAATTTTATGGAAAACCAAAACCGCTTGGGAACTATATTGTATCTGCCGGCAAAACCGGACGTGACTATGACACCTTGTGTACTGCTCTTAAAGGCCTTGATATTCCGAGCATAATCTTTTGTGGGAAAAGCAACCCTCCCAAGAAAGTCCCCTCAAATGTAAAGGTTTCAGCTAGCCAGAGTAACAAGAATATAATAAGTTATAAAGAATTGCTTACCTGGTATCAACGTGCTTTTTTAGTTGCTATACCTCTTCAAAACATGCCCATTCTATTAGGACTGACAAGCCTCTTAGATGCCATGGTTGTTGGTCGTCCAGCCATCGTTACGAAAAACCCTTTTCTGGATATAGATGTAGAAGCTGAAGGATGTGGAATCTGGGTCGAACCTGGAGATGTGGAAGGATGGCGGCGTGCAATTATAAGACTGTGGAATAATCCTAACGAAGCAAACGATATGGGAGCGCGGGGCCGTGAGTTATGCGAAAATACCTTCAACATAAACAACTTCTCACAGGAATTAGAGTATATTATTCAAAAAACACTATTGAATTGAAAGAGATAAGTAAGCTAATGTTAAATTAAATAAAAAATATGAGCAGAATAAAAGTATTAACAATATGCCCTTATAAGCTCCTGCCTCTTAAAGGTGGAGGTGCTTTACGCTGTTTTCATCTATTATGCCAGATAGCTCGTTATAATGAAGTCCATGCAATCATTTTTCAGCAGGAAGAAGAACTCCGCACCGAAACTGAAGGCTATAAGGTGCCTGACAATGTTAAAATTTACAGTCCAATAGACAACCCGCCGCCGCCATCGTTTTTCGACAAACTACCTCAACGTATTGGACCTATGCTTCATTATCGCTGGTTGCGCCACAGCCTGAGGGGGCCAGCTGAATCAACTCTTTTGCGATGCCATCATCTTATTGAACAAATACTACGAAATAATGAAATAGATGCTATAATCTTCGAACATCTCTCCAGTATGACAGCAGCGCCAATAATTAGCCGATTAAGCCCTAAAACGATTAGAATTTTGGATGCGCATAATGTGGACCACCAACTTCTGGCCCAGGAAATAGAGTCAGCCCCAAATAGAGAAGAAGAAACATCTCATCGATTAAAATCGTTTGCAAAAGCACGATGGATAGAACACAACCTTAATAAATATGTACATAACTTCTGGGCTTGTTCAGATAACGACAGAAAGGTTCTTGATTCTATTAATAAAATCAAGGGATTTACTATTCCAAATGGAGTAGATACTGAACACTTTTCATTCGATAAAAATGTGGAAAAAATGCAACCACCTTATTTGATTTTTTCCGGATGGATGGGAACAAAGGCAAACCAGGATGGTTTATCATTTTTAATGGATGATATCTGGCCGAGATTACTTGAAACCCTACCCTCTCTCAAGCTACTAATTGTCGGTGGCGGCATGCCCTCTCAACTTATCTCTAAATTTAAAAAATCCCCAAATGTAGATCTGGTTGGAAGTGTTCCGGATGTCAGACCATATTTTCAAAAGGCTTCGATTTCTTTAGTGCCACTGCGTATCGGCAGTGGAACCCGGCTCAAAATTCTCGAATCTATGAGCCAGGGGACTCCCGCCGTATCAACCTCAAAAGGGGCAGAGGGAATTAAGGCAAAGAATGGCGAGCACATCCTCATTGCCGACGATCCGGCAGGTTTTGTGGAAGCGATTAATAGCCTTCTATCAGATAATCATCTTTTCAATAAAATCCGGAATTCTGGACGCAAACTGGTTGAAGAAAAATACGACTGGAATGTTATTGGCAAAAAGATAGATCAAGCTATCCAAGAAATTCTCAGTACACAAAAACTCTCTCATTTACGAATATCTGATAACCATTAACTTTTAGCACTATCATTCTATCATGCCCTCACCTCTCGTCAGTGTTGTCATACCCGTTTACAATTATGAAGAATATATTGCCGCTGCCATTGAAAGCGTTCTGGCACAATCTTTTGCTGATTGGGAATTGATCATTGTAGACGATCATTCCAGTGACAAAACCCCTGAGATTGTTGATTCATATACAGATGGAAAGAAAATTAAGTCTGTAAGAAACGAGCAGAACCAGGGTCAGTTTCCGACGCACAATCGTGGTGCTGCTTTGGCAAGGGGTAAATATATAAAATTCCTGCACGGTGATGACATCATGTATCCTCATTGCCTTGAGATCATGGTGGCATTGATGGAAGCTTTTCCTGAAGCCGGCCTGGGTATCTCACAAGATTCCTGGCCCTTTGTTGCGCCGAAGCTCTTCTCACCGATAGAAACATGGAGGTTATATGTTGCTGGCCAAATGTCATTTATGTCTGAAGGTCCTTCGGGAACAATTTTTCAGTCTAATGCCTTCAACGCTGTCGGTGGTTTTGACCCGCCTATTGTCAGCGCTGATTCAAAAATAAATCTCCTTGTGGCTCAAAGGTTTTCGGTCCTTGTTCTTCCTCAAGGACTTAAGTGGTATCGCTACCATGAAAAACAAGTTGCGGTTGTTGACCGTGCAAATGACCTGTCTATCAAAGAACGCATTATCTGGTATCCAAAAATGCTAAATGATCCTGATAACCCTCTTCCTGCTTCTGAACGTAAGGAAGCTAAAAAGAAAGCGTTACAGAATTTTATTAAGCTTTGTTTGCATCATTTAAAACATTTTCGAATTCAACGTGCCTTCGATATCTGGGAAGCATCTGGTCTGCCTATTCGAACATGGCTGAGGTTATTGGAACCTCGCCCCAATATCGCCAAATTCGATATTGAGCCATCCTATCCTCCGGATTGGACTGTTTACCCGGGAAAACCAAGTGAGAAGATTTTTTCCGCTTCCAATAATACTTCAGTGATAAATAACGCAGATGAGCTTAAAGCTAAGAACGGAAAACAGAATGCTAACGATGAGTATTTACCATCAACCGATAACTTTTCACATTTAACTGACAAACCATTGGTCAGCGTCCTAATTCCTGCATTTAATGCCGAACACTATATAAAAGAGGCAATCCAAAGTGTTTTGGTACAGAGATTTAACGATTGGGAATTGATCATTGTGAATGATGCAAGCAAAGACCAAACTTCAAAAATTTGCCAAGATTATGCAGACGGAAACCGAGTCCGTTATTTCAGGAATGAAAACAACCTGGGCAAGTGGGAAAATCACAACCACAGTGTAGAATTAGCTAGAGGGAAATATCTTAAGTTTTTGCATTCAGGCGATTTGTTATACCCGCATTGTTTGGCAATGATGGTATCATTGATGGAATCCTATCCTGATGCCGGCCTAGGCATATCCGGCAATTGTGGTCCCTACAGGGCCGGTGTTTGTCTTGACCCTGAACTGGCATTGAGGTCGGAATTTTTTGGAACCCCAAGATTCCTGGAAGGCCCGACAGCTCTGATCATACGTAAAGATGTCTTTATCCAGTCAGGTGGATTTGAGTCAAAATTTGAACCGTGTGAGCGTCATTTACAATTAAAAATTGCTAATGTATCGCCCATCGTATTAATTAACAAAGGATTAGTCCATTATCGCAATTATTCACAGACAACTTATATGGGACAAGAAAAATGGCGATTGGGCTGGGCTGATGGATATGATTGGATTATTAACTGGCTCTCAAATGATGGCATTTACCTGGATAGATCTGAATGTAAAACTGCAATCACAAATTTATTGCGATATGCATGGCGTGGGGGTGATCCTTACTTACCCAAGAAGTTTTCGATCCGCAAACTTACGCTACAAGAACGTATCCAAATAATTAAAATTGCGATTCAGCAAAAAATTCCAATACATGAGTTAATAATGGGACCAAAATGGAAAAAGGGTTGGACAAAGGAGATGCATCAACAAATCGAAAATATAAATATTATAATTCCAGAAAAATTACTTTTTTAAGTTCTCAATTAACATATACCACGAGTGACCACTCTCATGGACATTGATAAAAGTCTTAAAAAATTTCATAAAGAATCAAGGACCTTGCTCAGCATAGAACGCTGGCTTGTAAAAAAGTATTTGGATTTTCACTTTCCTCGAGGAGGTATAGTGATTGGAGGATGCGGAAGATCAGGTACTTCTCTACTTTTGGGAATGCTTTCAGCACATAGTCGGATTTATACGATAAATGAAGAAACTTGGAGCCTGTACCCCTATATCAATCCTATTAAATTTTTAATAAAGCTTCGGCCATGGGCTATAAATAAACGAAATTGCAGATGGTGTGAAAAAACACCTAAGAACGTTGTTAATATAGATGAAATACTGTCTTTTATAGGTTCTAAAGGGAAATTTTTACATATTGTACGTGACGGGAGGGATGTTATTACATCATTACATCCTCACAATAGAAGTAAATATTGGGTTAGCATCGAACGTTGGATAAATGATGTTTCGATGGGATTGATCGCAGAGAAACATCCACAAGTTATGCGTATTTCATATGAGAACCTCGTACAAGCACAAAGGAATGCCCTTACCAATGTACTAAATTTTTTGGATGAAGAATTCGAGGATGTTATTTTGGAATGGGAAAAGAAAGGAAAAATAAAAAGCCATACTGCTTGGCATGGCCGAGCAACAAAAACTCATACAAACTCTATTGGCCGTTGGAAAGAGCCGGAACATTCGAAAAGAATTGAAGAGTTTATGAAAAATGAAAAGGCGTGCTTGTTATTGCATAAGTTAGGATATCTTTGAAATGACCAAACTGAATTCAGTTGTTGATTTGCTTTTGATCAGTTGGAATCGTCGAGAGTATCTTGAGAAAACTCTTGCCAATCTTCTTTCTATGCATTCAGATTTCAGATTGTACTGTTGGGATAATGCTTCCCATGATGGTACTGCAGATATCATAGCAGGGATTACTGATCCCAGAATAATTAAAAAATATTTCTCTAAGGAAAATGTTATTCAACGGTTACCTTGTCTATGGTTCATAAATCAGGCCAAAAATGAATTAGTTGGGAAAATTGATGATGATATTTTATTACCACATGGTTGGATTGAAACCATAGGACAAATTATATTAAGCAATAAACAGTTTGGGCTACTCGGATGCTGGTGCGGCATGCCCGATGATTGGAATGAGCACTTAGCGCAGCATAAAATAATTAGCTTCAAGAATGTATCAATTTTTCAAAATCTTTGGATTCAGGGACATTCTTTTCTTATACGTCACGAATATTTCAATAAGTACTTCAAGACTGGCAATAATTATACCTACGGATTGCCGATAGACCAATTAAGGATGAATAGTAACGGGCTCATTAACGGATGGCCTTTACCACTGCTGTTAGCTCATAACATGGATGATCCCAGATCAGATCATTGTCTTATTAAAGAAGAGAAGGGATTAAATGATCAGGCTGCCCTCACTGCACGTTGGAGAGGATTTAGTTCTTTAAGAGATTATGAGAATTGGATAAGAAGGGATTTTGAGCTTATACTTAAAGAATCGTTTGAAGAGCAACTCCGACGTACGGGCATCCTTCCTGAGAAAAAACCATTCTCCGCCTCAGTAAAACTAAAGATTAAAGAAATTTTAAAATATTCCCTCATTAAATTTATGAAAAATTGTATGTGCAATGTATGTGGATGGCAGGGAAAACATTTTATTAAGAAAGAAGATTATCTTGCAACTTTCTGTCCATACTGTAGGTCCCAAAATTTTGAAAGAGCTATCGCTGCCAAATTGCAGCAAATGACTGAAGTGAATTGGTCGATATTTATTAAAAAAAGCCAAATTCTCAGGTTTGGACCGAAAGAGTCTTTTTCTGAAATATTAATCAAAAGTACAAAGAATTACTTAGATGCCACACTTTTTAACGAAGCAGTTAATTTATCCTTGGATGTTTCAAAAGTGTCGCTGATGAGGGATAAGTCTTTTGATTTAATTGTGGCTGCAGATTACTTAGAACACTTATGTGATATTGAAAAAGGAATTAATGAAATGTATCGTTTATTACGACCAAATGGGAAAATAATTGTAACGGTTTGGCAAGAAATTAAAATAGATGGTGCATTTAACAAAAACAATAGCCAAAAAAAAACCGAGATCGAACATTCATTTAAAAAGTCGAAGCACATTAGACCCCTTGATGGTGATTTAACATACAAACTTAAGAATGCAGGTTTCATAGTTAAAGAAATTGACATATTAAGTTTAGAAGATGACCTAGTAAAAAAATATGATTTATTGTTTCATTCAAGCGATAAAGCACATAATTTAATTAAAAGACGAATTTATTATGGCGAGAGGAAATAAAATATATTTGTCGTTATTCCACGAGTACGATAGTTTTACAAATCAAAATAGCCCTTTATTAGAAACATCTTGTCAAATTAAATCTATTGCACATGGGAAATAGTATATTAAAACGAGGAGAAAATTACATAGATTGTGCAATCCTTGTTCTTAACTATAATGGGCGTGATATTTTGTCCAAGTGTCTTCCATCAATCGTTGATGCTTCAAAAAAGACTATGAAAAGATGCAACACGATCCTTGTTGATAACCAATCCATTGATGATAGCGTAGATTTTGTTCGTAGATGTTTTCCCTCCATAGAAATAGTTATTACTCCAAGAAATGATTATCTGTTTTCCCTTAACGATGTGGTTAAACAACGCAAAGAAGATATAGTCATAATTCTGAATAACGATATGAAAGTTGATGAGAATTTCATTAAACCGCTTCTAATTCATTTCTCCCAACCGGATGTTTTTGCAGTCACAAGTAGCATTCACAATTGGCTTGAGGAAAATAGTTTTAATTCTACACCTGCTTCCTTATGCTTTTTCCAGACAAAAAATGGATGGTATGAAGAAGTATATTATCCTTCTCCTGAAAAGCCATGCTTTGTTCAACTTGCTTCAGGAGGGGCCTCTGCCTTTCGGCGAAAAATGTTTTTAGCTCTAAATGGTTTTGACCCGTTATTCCGCCCTGGCTATTCCGAAGATCTGGATCTATCATACCGTGCATGGCAACATGGTTGGAAGACAATTTATGACCCTAAAAGCGTTGTCTATCATTTAGGCAGTATTTCTATGAAGAAAAAGTTTGGCTCAAAACGATATTTAATTGTATTACGTAACCGAATTCTTGTTTTTACAAAGTTATTTGGTAATACCAAAGCTTTTTCCCGATTCATTCTTCTTTATCCTAAACGCATGTTTCAACATTTCGTTATTGGGGACAAAATGCTGGCACAAGCCATGCTGATGGCTCTGCCTCGTTTGCCTTTAGCTTTTTTCAAACGTTTTAAGATGAAAAACTCCGTACCATCTTATCTGTCAGAAAAAGAAATTGCCTCCTATTTCATGAAGACTTTCTGATATACCATTAGAATATCCCGTCTAAGAATGATACGTATTCTATTTTTTAACCACGTTGAAACGTTAGAAGGAGGTGCTGAGCATTCTCTACTAGAGCTGCTCGAGAATTTGCCTAAAGAAAAATGTGAACCGTTTGTTGTGACTCCTAGTGAAGGGGATTTTTCACATGCATGCAAAAAAAGAGGGATAACATACGATTTTTGCCCTTCTGTGTGGTGGGTGAAAAACACTAATTTAGATGCCTGGCTGTATGGCATGCGCCGACTGCCTGAAGCCGTTGAGAAAATTCGTCAGATCATTAGGGAAAACAATATTGATGTTGTTCATACCAATTCATCTGTTGCTCCAGCGGCAGCATTTGCTGCAGCGCTTGAACAAAAGCCCCATGTCTGGCACGTCAGAGAGTTTTTAAATCATGAAGATTTTGGATATTCAGCAGGTCCTCTTAACTTTGAAATAATCAGGGCTTTGATTCTTTCGCTTTCATGTAAGATCATTGTCATTTCGAAGCCCCTTGCAAAAGAATACATGATCAACGAAAATAATGAAAAAAAGATCATTACTATTCCAGACGGTATCGATTACAGAAAATTTGAGAATTGTAGCAAATCAAAAGAAAATATTGTTCTCTCGATTGGCGCGACAAGCGCTGCTAAGGGTCTTGAAGATCTGATTGAAACCGCTAAAATAATCCATGCCAGAAGAAAAGATGTTCAATTTTGCGTGATTGGTCATGTCTATCCATCAAGATATAAAACCGGAATTCAAAAAAGGTTGAGGGAAAAGGGTCTGTCTGGCCATGTTTATCTCTTAGGTTATCAGGAAGACGTGATTCCTCATATGTCCCGGGCAAAGGTTTTTTGTCTTCCCTCGCGTTCTGAAGGTATGTCCCGCGTAATCCTTGAGGCTATGGCTGCAGGCTTGCCTGTGGTCTCTACTGACTCAGGTGGCCCCAGAGATTTAGTTGTTGATGGCCAAACCGGTTTCCTTTCTCCAGTGGGTGATCCGGAAATGATGGCAGATAATCTCCTCAAGATTCTCTCTGACGATCACTTGGCTGAAAAGATGGGCGAATTGGGCAGAGTTCGAGCGAGAGAGAATTTTGACCTCAGAAAATCGTCTGCTCAAACTTTTAAAGTAATTTCAGATGCTTCAAATGAATATCAACCAAAGAATATTTCTGGATTATGCGAGTTTTTACTTACATATATTCAGGAAGCAGGTCCTCGAGTGCTTCTCGGGAAAAAATGGGCAGTAATGAAACCTTTCATTTAGAAGCTATCTCAAAAATGCATCTAACGCTCAAAGGCTGTGTTACCAACCTCCTTAAAATTCTCACATACTACCATGTATGCCGCGCTTTTTCGTATGTTACACATGACGCCTACGGCGTCTGCCGCCTTGCCCTTGAACGTGATCTACTATTTTTGAGATAGCTTCTAGTTATTTATACCTTTTTTAATTGATTAGAAAAAATGCCGCTTAACTCATCGAATTTCACTATTGTTGTACTGACATTCAACTCTGAATCTTGGATAGATCCACTGGTAGAATCGCTCTTACTTACCACCCCTCCCGCAGCAACAAATGTAATATTTATCGACAATCAATCAACCGATGGCACACGGGAAAAGCTGCTAAAATATCAAGGGAAAATCAAACTCATTTTTAATGACCGCAACTTAGGTTTTGCCGCAGGCTGTAATGTTGGTATTCGAAATGCACTATCTGACGGGTCAGAATTTATAGCACTGCTCAACCCTGATATTCGAGTTTCCCCTGACTGGCTGAACAATCTAATTAAAGGCATTCAAAAGAGAGGGCCTGAAGGAATATTTACTCCAATACAACTAAAATATGATGGAAGTGGTATTGATCCGGAAATGAGAAAAGGGATTCTATTTGAATGTGAAGAATTTGCCGATGACCTTTGGAACGGTCAATTGAACACTACCTACCCACTATCATGTGCATACTTCGGATCTGTAGTTATTCACCGCTCGGTTTTTGAACGAATCGGTCTGCTTGATGAGTGTTTTTTTATGTATGGAGAGGATGAAGATTTCTGTCGCCGAGCCAAAAGAAACGGTTTCCCGATTTGGCTGGTACCAAAATCTAAAGTATTTCACTGGCACACGCAAGCACAAACTGAGGCTGGCAAAGTAATATCAACAATTGGTCCACACATCCGGCGTAGTCGGTTTTTACTCACATTAAAAGACCTTGATCGTTCCTGGCCAAGCAGATGCTTGTCCGTTCTCAAGACCCTGGTAGGCAATACAATACACAATATTTTCTTTGCAAGGTGGGAAGAATTGATTGAAACAGTTAAAGACGGACGGTGGGTTCTAAATAATTTACAAAGAATAAGGAATTCCAGAGAGAACGATATAAGAATCGAAAAAGGGCTTGCAGGAAAACAAAGCTGACTTTTTCCCCTCCTTTTTCTCATTATATCGCAAAAAATTATGATTACACCCAATAAAAAACTACACTTCTTTAAAGTTAGAGTTCATATAATTTTTCATAATCCACTCGAAAGAATTATTCAAAGATCATGAGCAACAACAAAAGTAATCCCCTGGCAAGTATTGTTTTGCCCACGCGAAATCGTGCATCGATGATCGAAGAATGCATTAAATCTTGCCTGAACCAAACCTATCGAAACATTGAGCTTATTGTAGTAGATGAAAGTACGGATGAGACTCCGCAAATCCTTGAGAGACTGGCTATAACCGATAAAAGGATACAGGTTTATCAGGAGACTTGTGGGAATTTGCCAGCGGCTTTAAATTATGGCTTCAGATGGACTCGTGGAGATTTTCTAACCTGGATGTGTGACGATGACATTTATGAGCCTGACGCAATTGAGATTATGGTTAACGAATTAAAGGATCGTCCAGATATTGGCCTTGTTTATTGTGATCTAAAAAATATCGATAAAAATGGAAATATTATCAATGTAGAAAAAAGGGGAGAGATTTCCGAGATGGACTATAAAAGCGTCGTTGGCAGATGCATTCTATATCGACGCTCGGTTTATGCAAAACTTGGTGACTACTCTGTTGATGATTATCTTAATGAAGACGACGAATATTGGTTGAGAGTAAGAGATCACTTTCAAATATATCACATCGATGCTTCTCCCTACCGATATCGCCTTCACGATTCCACGCTGACGGAAGTGCTTAGATGTGAGGCCATTATTGCACAGCACCGTACCTGGGCAAAACGTGCCAAGAATTCGTATCAATCTCGCAGGATCATGGGAACCGGCTATCTAATGGCATCCAACCTCGCACTCTTCAGACGAGGGAAAAGTATTGCTCTCAGATTTGCAGTTAAAGGATTCATCTCTAATCCTTTTCAAATAGGTTTGTTAAAGTTTGGTGTGAAACTTTTCTTCCCTAAGAAAATAATTGATGCGCTCTGGGAACGAAAAAGGCATTTAAAATAGGCAGAATCCACATACAAATTGAATCCATAGATATTTGTTCAATGAATGCGGATAACGTAAATTCAAATTATTTATCCCAACTTTCAGGTACTGTTATTGAATAACGCCAACTATGCAATGCTATATAAAAATTAGTAATTAGAAACTAGAAAAGATTTCACGTAAATAATTATTGTTATGATATGGTAATTAATAAATGCCCAGTTTGTGATGGCAGATGGTTTTTTCCTCTTTGTTATTTGAAAGGACAGGCTACAGACAAACGGTTTAAGCTTTACTTTTGCTTCAACTGCCACTCATTGTTTAATCCTTCTGGTTTTAAAGAAAAAGAAGAAGATTTGATAAATGATACGAAATGGCATATTGACCATTTTCAAGACACCTCCGAAAGAGCCTTTATCCTCCTAAGTAAATTAAAACAGCTACAGCCTCACTCCAACAGTTTTCTTGATATAGGAAGTGGAATCGGAGCAACTGTTTTACAGGCTAAATCTTTTGGAATGGATGCTGATGGTGTCGAGCCCAACAAATATGCAGTGAAACATGCGAGAGATCAATTCTCAATAGAATTAAAATGCGATTTCTTTAAAAAAGGTCTTTATAACAAAAATTTCGATATAATTATATGCACGCATGTTCTCGAACATGTTGAGCACCCCAGGATTTTATTTAAAGAAGCAATTGACACTCTAAACCGACCGGGGCTCTTTTTTCTAAGTGTTCCATGGATGAAAAAGGTAAGGCACCAAACAAAATCCATCTTGTTGCCAAATCTCAAAGGCTACCCATTTTCTAATAATGATACACATATCATACATTTTTCCCATCGAAGTATTAGAATGTGGGCTGCGGAATTTGGGGCAATATCTTGTGAGTGGAATAAAGCAGATTCGACAGGATGGTATGGTTATATATTTAGTTTTATCGATTAAATTAGGTTGTGGAAAAGACATTCAGAATAAAGTTTTTTGAAGTGGAAGATGATTTATAATAGTATTTATTTTATCTATTTCTACTATTGCTCAAAATTACGTATTTCACTTGCAACGAGAAACAGCTTCATCTTCCCTCTTTATTGAAAATGAATTTCATCTTACCGAATAAGTTAATTGAGATCCTCAATAAAACAAAAAGGGCTCTCAAACTTTTAATCAATAATAGAAGCTGGAGTTATAGTCCAAGTAAATTCTGGGAAAACCGACATATCAAGCACGGTCTGGACTTCAAAGCTGTAGCAAATATATCAAATAATAATGAAGCTCATGCCCGATATAGACAACAGAAAGGGCAATTTCTTACATTTCTTGAAAGCATCCACATAAAGCTAATGGATAAAAACTGCATTGAGTTTGGATGTGGGAACGGATTCTGGGGGAATGTTGTATTACAAAAAGGCGTTCGAAGCTATCTCGGTTTAGATATTTCTAAAACAGCAGTACAAAATTGTATGCGTGAAGTACCAGACGGCATTTTTAAATGCTTTGATTTAAGCGCAGAAGTTTACCAGTCAGAAGATAAAGCTGACCTGGTCTTTTCAATTGATGTGGTTCAGCATATTGTCGAGGAAAAAAAACTCAAACTGTTTTTAAAAAACATGACCAATTCGGTGATGCCTGGAGGACATATCGTGTTTACTTCATACACTGGATATGGCGACCAATATGCTGATCCTGAAAAGGAAAAAGTTATACTTAAATTTATAAAAGTACCGAAACTTCGATGGGTATATGCCTGGGATATTCCAACGTTGAGAAGGTATCTCAACAATTGTGAATTGATCGAATCGACAGAATTCTGGGACAAAACGATTCTCGCTTTTGTTCGTCGTTAAATAGAATTTTCACCACGAAGGCACGAAGGACACAGAGGGTTTTTCTTTTTTCCTAATCTGTAGAACCCTGAGGAATAGACGCCACATCAGTGAAACACGCCTTAGGCAAAATCTTGAGAAGCATTCCACAGACCAAACAAATTTCATAGAATCTAAGAAAAATTTCATAAAACAAGATGATTGCGGAAAAAGCACAACATGCAAAGGTTTGGCGTGACAACTATGAGATGCGTGTAAAGGATTGGTCTTTTTCACAAGATCAAGATTTTACTCCACCTGACTTTCGAGTCGTATCTAAGAGAGAAGGTTTCAAGGCCAAACTCAGGCCGTTTGTCCACCCCATTATTATCAACCTCCATCAACCTTTTCTTCACCGGCGATTTGGTGACCTGGGTTTATCAGTGCCGCATCAAATTGTCTGGGGGAGTCGCGGTGGAGGAACCAAGTTTCTGGTTCGCAAAATATCTAAATATATTCTTTTGAGAGACCAAAAACTTCTGCTCCTGGGCGTCGGGTTTGGGCCGGATCTTGCGGATTGGACACAGCTATCACCAGGATATATTGCGGGAACAGAAATATTAAATTATTCCCGTGCCTGGGAAATCCTTAAAAAACATTTCAGTGGCATGCGTATTGAGTTCTTTCGCACCGAAGGAAGCGATCTCTCGTGTTTTGATGATGCAAGTTTTGACGCAGTAAGTTCAACCGCAGTACTGGAGCATGTTCAGGATGTGCCCGTGCTTTTATCAGAAGTATCTCGCGTTCTGAGGCCTGACGGTGTAGCAACGTTCTCATTGAGCCCACTCTATTACACCTTTGGCGGAGATCATTTTTCAGGTAACGACCATTTTAAGAATGGTTTTAATCATGTACTTTTGGATGAAAAAGAATACATGAATTATTTGGATAGTATCCCCTATAGAGATGAAAATATGGCTGACGGCAGAGTGTGGATCCTGCAAAAGCTGTTTAGTTATTTAAAGCCAGTGGAGTATGTGGATGCCTTCCTTCAATATTTTGACATCTTGTTTCTCCGGGTTCATTTAAGTCCTAAAGCCTGTAAATTCAAAACAGAATACCCTGATCTGTATGACAAAATGGTAAATAAAAGAGGGCTGCTGCCCACAGATCCGCTTGTGTCGGGCATGGAGGTGTTCCTAAAAAAGAAAAATACTTCTGGATAAATTGGCCACAGACACACCCCAGAGGAATATGCTTCGCATTCCACAGGGCAGGCACAGACATACACAGACAACTTTCTTTTCTTTTATAAAAAACTTAAATCTCTCACAGAGTTTACAGAGTCGCATAGGATATGCAAAGCGCAGAGCGCGAAGCATGAAGCACAAATGAATCTGTCCTTAACTCCCTGCTGTCTTCTGACCTCTGACCTCTGTCTTCTATCAAACCGAATCCATGAGCTGTTCATGCTAAACGATGTACAAGGAATGGAGAGAACATAGTTAGCCTCTTAGTGCTCTCTGTGTCCCTGTGGTGAACATCAAATGATGGGGCAATCTAAAACTTTCAATTGGAATAAAAAAGCATTCGTTGTTACCAGTCATCTTGGAACGATTGGTGGTGGTGCCCTGGCGCCGCTATTGCTCTGCCAGGAGCTCACCGATCTCGGCATAGAGGTTACCGCCTTTACGGAGAGTCTGCTTTTTGGTGATGAAGAAATACCGAATTCTTTCCATATTATCACACCCTGGTTCCGCAAAGGATGCCGCTGGGATATCCCTGAAAGAGTTCTTTCTTTTCAGGTTGAAAAAGAAATTAAAAGGCAAAAACCGGAATTTGTATTTATGTGCGGTGTTACAAAGCTGGCGAGCTCTTTGCTGAGAAGTGGTATCGCAGGTCATCTATTGATGTGGGAATTCACCAATGCAACCCCGCAAAACAAGCTTGTTGATCAAGATGCGATCCGAAGGCTTAACAATTGCCGATCAGTACTCTCCCCTTCCCCTGTAATCGATAAAGGAATTCGGGAAACATACAATTATAAAGGAAATATTCTTCGGCTCCCTTTTTGGGTAACAGATCACAATCTGATGCTGGTTAAATCACCGGAAACGTTTTCAACAGAATTTATATACCTTGGACGTCGTGACGTTGAAAAAGGACTGAATGAATTGGTAAACGCTACGGCTGTTGTAGCTGAATCGAATCCAGATGTTCGTGTACTCATTACAGGACCAGGCAGCGACAAGCCATTTCGTTTGCTTGCTGAAAAACTGGGTATTGAACAAAATATCTCGTTTAAATTTTTCAAAACATATTCTGAAACAATGGAAACGCTGGCCACATCAAAATATATTGTGCTTCCCTCCTATCACGAAGGCTATCCCCTGGTTCTCCTTGAGGCTGCGGAACGAAGTGTTCCCTTTATTTCTACAGATGTCGGTAGTGTAAAAGAGGTTTTTAACGGATCAGGTTCCGGCCTGATTATCCCCCCAAATGATGTTGATGGCCTGGCAAACGCAATGCTCCAGGTTCTGAGTGAAAATGAAAAAGTTTATCAAGCGAGAAGATCTGCGGCACGAGCTGTTTTTGAACGTGTATCTTCAAAAGAAGTCGTAAGAAAGAATCTGGTGAGAGTGTTGGATGCAGTCGAGAAGATTAAGGATAGAAGGCAGTAGACAGAGGACAGAAAACAGAGGGCAGAAGGCATAGGTCAGGGGTCAGGCATCGGGGATCGGGGGTCGGAAAAATTGAACGCCATGCAATGTATACCTTGCTCTGTGCTCCATGCTCCGCGCTCCACGCTCCCTGCTCCATGTTCTTCGCTTTTAACCTTTCACCTTTTACTTTTTACTGATAACGGATAACCGATAACTTTTCACCATTCACTATTCACTGTTAAGCGAACCCATTGAGTGAGAAAAATAAATTAACAAATAAATACAAGATTCCTAAAGTACTGTTCTGCGCTGTGGATCTTTGTCGAATTACCGGCGGTATTACCGTACTGGCGAGACTGATATTTCGAAGCCTAACTGACATGCATCTTCGAGGAAAGATCAAGCTTCAGGCTCAGGTACTGAATGAATCCGGACCTGACCCGAACGATGAGTTAATGCAGGATTTTAAAGAAATTTCCATCCGATGGTGTTCAGAATCAAGAGTCCGCTTTACCATGGGGATTTTAACTTCAAAACCGGATCTGGTAATTTTCGATCATGCTGGACCATCAAAATCGGCAAAGATGCTGCCCGCGTTCGTCCGACCCAGTTACTGCGTTTTTATTCACGGGGTGGAAATTGATGAACAGGCGCGACCCGACTACACAAAAGCCCTTGAAGGGGCAACACTTTTAATTGCAAATTCCAATTATACAAAATCCCGAGTTCATAAATTGGGAACAAACCTTCCCAAAATAGAGGTTTGCCGGCCTGGATTAGATTATAATGAAAAAAAAACAGATGGCAATATCGACACGCCATTGCTATCCAATATCGGATCTCATGCCATACTCATTGTGGGCCGGATGGATGCTTCGCAGTGCCACAAAGGACACGACTATCTTATCGAATGCATGCCGGAGATAATTGATCAGGTGCCGGACGCGCAATTGATCATTGTTGGGGACGGTGATGACATGGAGCGTTTAAAACAAAAAGCGGAAACCAGTGGGATTAAAAATAGCATATTTTTCACTGGCCGGGTAAGCAATGATGTTTTACACGCGCTTTATGAAAAATGCGCGGTCTTTGTCATGCCGAGCAAGGGCGATGGCTTCGGCTTTGTTTATCTTGAAGCCATGTCTCACAAAAAGCCCTGCATCGGTTTGTTGAATAGCGCTGCAGCAGAGATTATCGAGCATAAAGTGACCGGATTATTGATAGATCGGGATCAAAAAGATGAAATGACGGCTTCAATTGCCAGTTTGCTAAAAGACACGCCGCTTCGAGAAAAGATGGGAAAAGCCGGATTTCAAAGGCTCCACACAATATTCCTTTATGAGCATTTTAATCGTCGATTGAATGCAACTTTGGGTGAGGTTCTCTTATGAAAGATCGGCTGGATGTCCTGATGGTACAGGCCGCTGCCATTGAAGGTTATCCACCTACCATCAACCAGGCCAATCTTATGGCTGAAGCAGGGATCAAGGTCGGTGTGCTGTGCATGTGGCATCCAGAGTTAGAAGATAAAAACCTTCTAAATCCAAGTATCAAACGATGGAACGGTGCAAGACAATGGCTGAGTTTCAAGGAATCCTTACCGCCCATATGGATCCGGTTATTTCGCCAGAAAGCCTTTGCAAAGAAGCTTGCGTGGATTCGCAGACATTTACTCCCAAAAATTGAGATCGGCTACGACAATATCGGGTGCCGTTATCTCGGTCCGCCGGAACGAAACAAAGCAACGACCATCTGGCATTTACACGAACATCCTGATCCAAAACTGGCTGTTTCTCGGGGAGTCTGCCTGGCGCAGGATTTTATCAAGAGACATGCAGACAGTGTGGATCTGATTGTCGTGCCGGATTACGGCCGAGCTGATGCAATGCTCGATTCAGGGATTGTCAAAAAACTACCAACCGTAGTGATGAATTGCCCCAGGCGGCTTGAGAACATCCCCGCAAATGCGCTCCAAACAACAATAGGGCAGTTCGGATTTAAAAACCAATCCATAGTGCTTTACCAAGGTGCTGTCAGCGACGTCCAATGTTCCGACATCACAGTAAAATCCATGTGGTTATGGCCTGAAGACAGCCTGCTTGTATTCATCGGGCCCGTGAAGGAGGTATGTAAACAAAAGATAATGGCCATTGCTTCAACAGTTGATAAAAAATTAGCTGATCGTATCGTGTTTATGCCTCCGGTAAAATATGCGGAACTTTTCAGCTACACCGTTGGAGCAAGTCTGGGTCTGGGGCTTATCAGATCTCAAGGAGAGCATTATACCTACTGCTCTGGTGCGTCCAACAAACGCTTTGAATACATGGCATGCCAAATACCACAGGTGGCTAATTCCGGCCCGGGTATGCACCAGATTATCGAAAAAACTGGGGCCGGCATATGTGTCAACCCCGAATCACCTGAAGCCGTTGGACAGGCAATTTCCGATTTACTCAAAAACAAGGACAAACGGAACCAAATGGGAAAAAACGGGAGACGCGTTCATCTGGAAAAATTTAATTATAAAGTTCAGTTTGAACCCGTGCTTCAGCACATTGAACGATTACTGAGAAAATTAGACAGTTCATCGTCTTACACGGAAACTTCAAATGCAAAATGATAATTTGAAATCGGAGAACGATTCTGTGGCACATGCAATTGCCGGGAATTATTATTCGACAACCAGAAGTCGTTCTCACAAACGAGATGTCAACTGGTACAGGCATTCTTCGTTTCAAAAAATGCTGCGTATCCGGCAATGGCTCCCTCAAAATAGAGATACCCGAATTTTGGACCTGGGATGTGGGTGCGGAGAATTACTGTTCGGGCTCGAGCAAAAAGGATATCATCAATTGACCGGTATTGACTGCTGTCAGGCGGAAGTGGATGAAGCAAAACAATTTGTTAACAGTCATTTGATATGCGGTGATGCGGTTGATTACCTGAAAACCACTGAAGACAGATTTGACATCATTATTGCTTATAATTTCCTCGAGCATTTTTCAAAGGATTCGCTGCTGGTGATACTCCGGAACATTCGAAAAATCCTCAATCCCGGGGGTAGTCTGATTGCCATGGTGCCCAATGCTGTCTCGATCATGGGAAGCACAACCCGGTACTGGGACATCACACATGAAATGACTTTCACGACGAACAACTGGCACCAACTCGCCGCCCTGGTGGGTTTCGATCCCCTGCCGGAGTTCAGAGAGTGCGGCCCTGTAGCCCACGGCCCGGCAAGCTTTGTCCGGTATCTCTTGTGGCGCCTCTTTCGATTGGCAATTAAAACATACCTGTTATGTGAAGTGGCAACTGACCGCGGTAATATATATACGCAGGACATGATGGTACGGCTTAAAGCCTCTGAATAAAATACCTCATTTGGCGTGAAAAGAGACAAACCAATCGAGTTTTACAATTTTCAAACGAGAGTGAACGGAACCTTTATTTTATACGTTGGAACGACATGGTATGGAAGCACAACAGCACAACGCAAACGAGCGCTTGAAGACATAGGCTGCACCATAGATACGGTGGATACCGGCTGGCGCCAAGAATTACCAACCATCGGAAGGCGAATTGTCCGGTCGTTTTTTCGGCGCACGGGATATCCGCTTGAAATGAAAGATGAAAACCGGAAAATTATCGATGCTGTGTCACAAAAACGATATGACATCGTGTGGATTGACAAAGGGCTCACCATCCGACCTAAAACCCTTGATTTCATCCGCAATAGACAACCTCAAACCGTTATATTGTCATTCAGCGTTGATGATATGATCAATCCGGACAATCAATCCCGCTACTACCTAAAATCTGTTCCGCGATATGATCTGCATGTTACCACAAAAACACCGAATGTTCTGGAATTAAAGGATATGGGGGCAAAACACCTTTTTTATATTGAAAACGGATATGATTTACATGTCCATCGTCCTGTGGAGATCACAGAAGAAGACCAAAAGAAATACGGTGCTGATGTAGGCTTCGTGGGCGGTTATGAGAAGGCTCGGGCTGAAAGCCTGCTGAGGCTTGCCGAAGCCGGCATATCCATACGTGTTTGGGGAAACAGATGGTACATGCTGAAGAACCGACCAACAATATTGAGAATCGAGGATCGCCCTGTTTTTGGTGATGAATACGCAAAGGTGTTATGCGCGACAAAAATCAATCTGGCATTTCTCCGCAAGATAAACCGTGATCAGCAGACCACCCGCAGTATTGAGATTCCAGCCTGCGGTGCCTTTATGCTGGCTGAACGCACAAAAGAACATCAAAAACTCTTTAAAGAAAATGAAGAGGCTGTCTTTTTTGAAACGGACGAAGAATTGATTGAAAAAATTCGTCATTTTCTCAAAGCAACCGACGAACGGAAGCGCATTGCCAGGGCCGGTTATACACGCTGCCTTGAAAATGGCTACAGCAATCAAAAACGATTGAAACCAGTTTTAGAGGAATGTAATAAAATTCAAACCGTTAAAATGCAGATCAGTGTTACTTGAAAACACATCTTAAAAAAGTGCTGATACTGGGGCACAGCTACCTCGCAACAGAAAATAGAAAGCAGTTGAACGCCCTGGCTCGCCATATCAACGTTGTCGTACTGTCACCCCGTCGATGGCATGAAGGAATGACCCAATTTGACATCGATGCCGACAGGGTTGAGGGTCGTCAAAAAATCATACACTTTGTGCGGGAATACCGCTTTCCCTATTTACCACACTCCCAATATGTGCTACCCGGCCTACGAAAAGCTGTGAGATCCATTAAGCCGGATCTCATTCACATAGAATCCGACCCATGGACAACCTTTGCAGTGCAGATGATTTTAGTGCGAAACAGCTTGGATCGAAAAATCCCGATTGTCTGCACCGCGAAACAGAACACATACACATCCAGAAGCTGGCTTCTCGATGTTTTGAAAAAGCAGATTGGCCTATGGGGAATACGAAACGTGGCACGATTCATTGCGGTGAGTGACGCGGTGCCTGATCTTTATGCCAGGCACTTTAATCTGCCTGTTCAGTATTTTGACCGCAACACCCATTTGGGAGTTGATACGGAACTGTTCTGCCCTGTGAATCAAAAAGAAAAATATATGAAGCGCAGGCATTGGCTTCCGGCTAATCATAATCCGGAAACCTTTCTTGTCGGTTATTGCGGTCGCCTGGAAGAGTATAAAGGGATAACAGACTTGATTGAAGCAATTAAGAATCTCAGACCAAAATTAAACATAGATGTAAAAGTCTTTTTTTTGGGTGACGGCTCCATGAAACAACATCTGGACGATTTGCGGAAAAGAGAATCCTTTATACATCTTTTTTCTCAAGTGTCCCATGCCGCAGTTGCCGGTTTCATGAAATCCCTGGATCTGTTTGTCATGCCCGCCCGAAAAACAAAAGACCACGAAGAGCACGATGCCCACGCGGTGATAGAGGCCCTGGCATGCGGATTACACTGTATCGGCACAGACTCAGGGGCCATCCCGGATGTCATAGGAGATGCCGGAACCATCGTTCCGAGTCAAGACACTACCGAGCTCGCCAGGGCAATTGGATCACACATTTCCCGCTTCTCGGACCAAAAGAATGAAATCCCTGAATTCAATGTTAAGGGGCGGAATCGGGCTGAAAAAAACTTTTCACTGGACGCAGTTGCAAGAAAGAATTTAAATACCTATATAATGGCGACTGAAGAGTGGAATACACGAACAGGGTGAAATCAGCATAAGCTAAAAGTTATGGATACCTCTATTGCCCAAACCGATATTATAGGCGCACCAACAAAGACAACCTACCCCCGACCAACCGGATGGCTCTTTATGTCTTCCGGGGAATGGGTCATAAGCCTGGGTTTTGCGATATCTATTGCCGCGTTGTTTTTCTCATCTTACAGTGACATTTCCTGGTGGATCGGGTTTGGAATCATTCTCATCGCTCTTTCAACAATAAACATAGCTTTCTCAGTACGCTACATGCTGCCCTATCCACAGCTGGCAATTGTAATATCCTGCATTCAAATGATCCTGGCGGCCTGGGGAAACTGGCATTTCCCCCAGCACCATCCTGTGCACGATATTCTCGATCGCCTGCCCGTCTATCTGTCTTACGGGGGACCTGCCTGTGCCCTGTTCGCACTTGGCCTGATGATTCCCATCGGGAGTAGTCGATTACAAACTGAAAAATCAGAAACAGTAATTGAAAACCAGCAGACCAAAAAACAGCTGGTCAAGGAACTCCATACGATATTTGTTGTTGGCGTCGCCGCGACGCTGCTTGGAGGCAGAGCGCCGTCAAGCCTGAAATTTATCATAGTGTTGCTGAGTAACCTGATGTATGTCGGCGCGTTTGGATACATCCTGTTAAATACGCCGGGCTGGAAATCACGCACAATAATCGCCATGGCATTACTCTTCTGGACATCCCTGGGAGAAGCAAAATTTCATGAAATGGTCATATGGGGCTCGTTTACGGTGCTGGTGGTTGCGTACAGACACAAATGGAACAGAAAGCGTTTGATCGCGGTTATTATGGCCGGTGTCATAGGCATCGTAGTAGTTAATGCGGTGAAAAAGGATTTTCGGGATCAATTCTGGTACGGCAAGGGATATTTTGGAGAAAATCGGGTTCTGGCTTATATTCGTCTGACTTCAGATTATGTGTTGAATCCAAAGGAATTGTTTTCCGAAAAGATGGTATCTGAACTCATGGTGCGCTTTAACCAGGGCTGGATTATCAACAGGGCCATGATCTGGACACCGGCGGTGGAACCCTTTGCACACGGGAAAACCATTAGAAATAGTGTAACCGCCGCACTGGTACCGCGAATTCTTAACCCCCAAAAGGGGGTAGTGGGTGGGCGTGAGGATTATACACGCTATACCGGCCTTCTGTTGATTGGCACCAGTATGTCCCTGGGTTATGCCGGCGAAATGTATGTCAACTTCGGTCCGGGGTGGGGTTTACTGGGCATCGGTCTCTATGCCCTGCTTCTCGGGTTGGGGTTTCGCTGGTTTTATGAAAAAGCATATCAACAACCATTGTGGTGGATATGGGCCGGTTATTTTGGCATTATCGCCATTAAGGCCGAAACTTCCGTGGGATTCATGATAAATTGGATGATTAAATCTGTTGTGATCATGCTCATAATACTCTGGATAGCTCCAGGCATGAGGCGGGTGCTGGCACCCCGGATGTCGGGGATAAGAATCAAACTCTGATACGTTCCCAGTTAAATAGGTTTGTTCAGTAGAATCTCTCAGATGCATTCACAAGGCTTAATTCTAATAAGAGGATAATGGTATAAGGTTTAAGGTGCAGGGTGCGGGGTAAAAGGTATAAGATTTGGGGTATGGAGTATGGGGTGTAGGGTATATGGCAGAGGGTGAAGGGTCGGAAATCTGATAAAAATTTAGGAGACTCAATATAATGGGGAAGTTCCAAGATCTCAAGGTATGGCAAAAATCAAAGGATTTTGCCGTATACGTCTATAAAATTACTTCAGAAGGGGCTTTTGCGAAAGACTATGGTTTGAGAGATCAGCTTCGCCGTGCTGCTGTTTCAGTCCCCAGCAATACTTGCCCTGTTAAATAGCTTGAGAAAAAAATGTATTACACTTATATTTTAGAAAGCAAACAGGACAAAAATTTTTATACAGGATTTACTCAGGATTTAAAGCTAAGATTTGAACAGCATAATAAGGGCTTTGTTGCATCTACAAAAGACAGGAGGCCATTTAAACTTATTTATTATGAAGCCTGTCTTAACGAAGAAGATGCAAAAAAACGAGAAAAATACCTGAAATCTTACCACGGCAAAATGTATATAAAAAAAAGGCTCAAATCTTATTTAACAGGGTAAACAGAAGGCGATGAACTGGGGACAAATAAACAAGCAATAAAACACTTTTACATCTCGAAAGGATCTTTGGCAGAGGTTTTGACTCAAGCCATTATTGCATTGGAGATAGGATATCTCAGCAATGAAGGTTTTGAATATATTGAAAAGGAGTGCAACGGTATATCCGGGATGTTGACACGGCTCATTCAAGCCCGCGCCTAAAATTAGAATATTGATCTATTGCCATGAACCCTGTGCCTTAAACCCTGCACCCTGACCCCAGTCTCTTGAACCCTGAACCCTGAACCCCGAACCCTGAACCCTGAACCCCGAACCCTGAACCCCTGAACCCTGAATTTGAATATCTTACACCTCATACCTTATCTGGGGAAGGCCCAGGGAGGGCCGGTAGAGTCCCTGCGGCTGTTGGCGTCAGCCCAGTCAGAAATAGGTCACAGTATTCGTGTGGTGTACACCGGAATATCTGCAGACGGCGAACCGGTGAACTTTTCTGATACTGTTCAGATCTTTCATGTTGAGTCCTACGGTCCGACAAGATGGTCACCCAAACTCATCAATTCTGCGCTTTCTAACGGGTTTGTCCCTGATGTTGTTCATTCCCACGGCCTGTGGCTGGATGCCGGCAGGCAGGCTGCCAAAATCAGCCGAAGACTAAATGTGCCTCATATCATATCTCCATGTGGAATGCTTCAAGAAGACGCGTTGCGGCGGTCCATATGGAAAAAGACGCTGGCCTGGTTTGCATTTCAAAAAAGAGTCCTCTTGTCCGCAACTGTTTTACACGCAAAGTCAGATGCCGAAGCTTCAGGGCTTGAGAAGATTTTCACGAAATTACGGATAAAAGTTGTCCCCAATTCCATCGAGATGCCGCCCGGAAGTCACAGGGAAAAAGAAGTTGAAGAAGATGGGAAGTTAAGAAGATGTATATTCGAAGAAATCGGCCTTACATCAGACCATAGGGTTGTTTTGTTTCTGGGACGAATTCACCCGGTTAAAGGGCTGGAACGACTTATCGATGCCTGGTCGGGCATTTTTGAACAGTTCCCGGACTGGCGATTGTTCATTGTGGGGCCGAATGAAAATGGTTACCAAGCGAACCTTGAATCTAAAATGACTTCAGATATTGGAGAAACCATAAAATTCCCGGGGCCGATATGGGGGGATAAACGCTGGGAAGCTTATCAAGCAGCGAATTTGCTCGTTGCGCCCAGTGATTTTGAAAATTTCGGTCAATCCATTGCCGAAGCACTCTCCACTGGCCTTCCCGTAATCACCACCACCGGTACGCCCTGGAAAGAATTGCAGGAAAAAAAATGCGGCTGGTGGGTAGAACCGTCACCGGCGAGCATTGCCCGGGCGCTTGAAGAGGCCATGCGCCTTACAGATGTTGAAAGAAAGGCTAAAGGGGCAATCGGCAGAAAAATTGTTCAGCGATTTTTTCCTGAATCAATCGCTCAGGAGATGTGTGCGTTATATGATTCTTTAATAAAATGATCCACAGATTACGCCGATTACACGGATAATATAGGGGCGTAAGAAGTTAAGAGAAGCAGAAGTTGACCCCGGTTGAATCCCCTTCGGGGTGCTCCTGTCGGAGCAATTCAACTGGGCAGGGAAGATGAGAAGATAAGAAGTAGGGCGTAAGCGGTACAAGGTATAGGGTTCAGGGCTCAGGGATCAGGAAACAGAAGGCAAGAGGACGGAGGACAGTGAACAGATGTCAGATGACAGATGACAGAAGGTTAGAAGAGCAGAAGATAGGGATATAGGGTATGAGGTACAGGGTACGGGGTACAGGGTACAGGGTACAAGGGTACAAGGGAACGGAAACCAGAAGTTGATAAAAGACTGACTGGCGCCATGCTCCGTGCTCTATGCTCCGTGCTTATGGCCTTTCGCTTTTCACGTTTTACTTTTTACCTTTCACTTTTCACCTTTCACCTTTTACTTTTTACTTTTGACGTTAATAAAGGCTAAAACATGCGTTTAGATCTATATGACAACAGCTGGTTCGAACGGGGTAAGCCAGCATGGGTGGAAAGCCTATGGCTTGTTGTTCAGGCGCTTTTTGTTCAATCCTGGATTCCCGGAGCAAAACACCGTAAAGCCTTGCTGAGACAATTTGGTGCCCAAATCGGTAAAGGCGTTGATATCAAACCCGGTGCGCGGATCAAATTTCCGTGGCGACTGAAAATCGGCGATTACTCCTGGATCGGCGAAGATGTTTGGATCGACAATCTTGCACCCATAACCATCGGCGACCACTGTTGTATATCTCAGGGTGTTTATCTGTGTACGGGCAACCACAACTGGAAAAGCGAACGCTTTGATTTGATAACAGAACCCATCGAAATAAAGGATAAGGTCTGGATGGGTGCGAGATCCATGGTCGGCCCCGGTGTTACAGTCAATGAGGGGGCGGTCCTGACCCTGGGAAGTGTGGCGACCCATGATCTGAAGGCCGGATGGATTCATCAGGGTGTGCCGGCTGGGGCGATCCGCAAAAGGTCCATCGAATAGACAGCTTAACAGAAGACAGAGGACAGAAGGCGGAAGACAGAGGACAACTGAAAAAGATAAGAGGAGTTATGGCGGAGAAAATTGAAAGTTTTCGTGATTTAGTTGTTTATCAAAAATCTTTTAAACTTCAGCAAGAAATCTTTGAGACAACAAAAAGTTTTCCAAAAGAGGAACTTTTTTCATTAACTGACCAAATTCGAAGATCATCCCGATCAATCGGATCAAACATATGTGAAGCGTGGCACAAACGGCGTTATATTGCACATTTTGTTAGTAAACTCACAGACTCAGACGGAGAACAAGCAGAAACCCAACATTGGATTGATACGGCCTTCAGCTGTGAATATATTCAACCAGAAACACATAATAGTCTACTATCTAAATGCCAAGAAATAGGCCGCATGCTGGGAAGTATGATTTCCAATCCTGACAAATTCTGTCAAAAGTTCAGCAAGTAAAATCATCGTTTGTATTGTTGTAATCTGTCTTCTGTTCTCTGTCATCTGTCTTCTGATCCTATTATAATTTTTCTTTTATAAACTCTCTATCATCCCCGATTCAACGGGAGAGTAGCTTAGTGCATATGCCTATGTATTTTACCAAACTGCTTCCGCGATTGGTTTATCCGCTGTCTCTTTTTATATTGATGGCCATGTTTTCGGGACTGGCCATTTTGCGCCGGAAGAAAACAGGTGTGGTTTTATTTTTCCTCTCTCTGTCCTTTCTCTGGGTATCCTCCATGCCGGTGGTTTCATCATTTCTGATCGCGTCACTGGAAAAACGATTCCCTCCAGTGCCTGTTTCAAAATCGAATAAAGCCGATGCCATCGTGGTGCTGGGAGCGGCAGCCGGCGCGGCGGATCCGCCCAGGAGCGAGGTTGAACTCACGGGGGCTTCAGACAGAATTCTCCACACCACAAGGCTTTTTCGATCCGGGAAAGCACCTGTGGTCATTGCATCCGGCGGCGGGATTAGGTGGCTTACTTCAAAAACACCGGAATCCGACTCTATGATCGTACTGCTTAAGGAATGGGGGGTTCCGTCCAATGCGATTGTACGGGAATTTGAAAGCCTGAATACATACCAGAACGCCGTCAAAACAAAAATCTTGCTCGATATAAGAGGAATTAAGAGCATTCTCCTGGTGACTTCCGCATTTCACATGCCGCGCGCGCTGGCAACGTTTCAAAAAGTTGGGATAAATGCCATACCCTCGCCTACGGATTATAATGTTATTTATCGTGAAGAGTATACCATTTTGGATTTCTTGCCAGATGCAGGTGCTCTGGGAGGTACTACGCTGGCGATGAAGGAGTATCTGGGGTGGGCGGTCTACTATATCCGTGGATGGATATAGGAGACAGAGGGCAGACGACAGTAGGCAGTAAGCAGAGAGCAGGCAAATTGAATATTTTTCAAAGGCCTCTCTATTTACTATTTAGCAATGACAGTTTTTCTGCTGCCGGGCCTGCCCAATGAAATGCTTGCCCAATGAAACCTGTTTTTAAGTTTCATCGGGGCGAAGCCTATTTCATCGGGGTCGGCAGCAGAAAAGGTCTGTGTGAGTCTGTGTGGGTCTGTGGCTGATAAATTGATAAAATATGGCTGTTAAAATTTCCACTATAACCGTTGTTCTCAACGGTGCCGCAACCATCAGAGACTGCATCGAAAGTGTTCAAATCCAGACCCACCCGCCGGAACACATCATCATTGACGGCGGTTCCACAGACGGAACACTGGATATCATCAACGAATACCCGCAAATTTCTCAGATTATCTCAGAGCCGGACAATGGAATTTACGACGCCATGAACAAAGGGATCGGCCTGGCTACAGGTGATGTTGTCGGAATT
The DNA here is from genome assembly GCA_042573625.1 of Thermodesulfobacteriota bacterium. Lineage (GTDB taxonomy): Bacteria > Desulfobacterota > Desulfobacteria > Desulfobacterales > UBA11574 > JBHPCZ01. The sequence continues at coordinate 8,273 of JBHPCZ010000028.1, read as the reverse complement.
CTGAATGCCGATGATATTTACGCCGATTCGAATATTCTATCCAAAGTCGCAAAAGCTTTTGAAAGTGAAAGTATCAATGCCTGTTACGGTGATTTGATTTATGTGAATCCGACCCATCCCGACCAGGTGGATCGCTGGTGGCGTTCCGGAGAATACCGGCCAAATCGCTTTTACTGGGGTTGGATGCCGCCGCACCCCACCTTTTTTGTGCAAAAGTCCGTCTATGACCGGTACGGCTATTTCAATCCGGCGCTCGGTTCCTCGGCGGATTATGAATTAATGCTGCGGTTATTACTCAAATACAGGATTCGTCCGGCATATATCCCTGAAGTTCTGATTCAGATGCGAACCGGGGGGATAAGCAATGTATCCATAAAAAATCGCCTCCTTGCCAACCGGAATGATCGTTTGGCATGGAAAGTCAACGGTATAAAGCCATGTCCCTGGACCCTGTGGCTCAAGCCGATAAGAAAAATACCGCAGTATTTCAAAAAACCTTGATTTATCCACGGATTACACTGATTACACTGATTCTGGAAATTATACTAAAAAAGAGAAGGGACAGACGACAGTAGGCAGAGGACAGGGGTCGGGGTTCGGGGAACTGAACGCTTTGCGCTATGCGCTACGCTCCATACGCTTTGCTTTTCACCATTTACCTTTCACTTTTCACTATTTAACCATTTAACCAATCAACCATTAACGAATAACTTTTAACTCTAAAATTTTGCCTCTTTACAAACACTACTTGCCGAATGGTCGACGCAATGAAATCGAGCTGTTGATTTGTTGCGCCCGCCCCAGTTTGGAAGAAGAGGATAGAGTTCAGATCAAGGATATTGCCCGGAAAGATATGGACTGGGGTTATATTCTCGAAACTTCCCTTCGTTACAGAGTCATGCCGCTGTTATATAGAAACCTCAAAATTGGGGATTTGAACAGCGTGCCCGAAGAAGCCATGGCAAAACTCAGACACAGTTATCTAATCAATGCAAAACGAAATATTTTACTAACAAATGAACTTTTAAGAATATTGAAGTTCCTGGATCAGAAAGATATCAAATCAGTTCCTTTCAAAGGTCCAATATTAGCTAACTCCCTCTATGGGAATGTCGTTTCAAGGCAGTTTGTCGATTTAGACATTCTAATCCCTTTGAAGGATATTATAACGGCCCGCCATTTAGTTTTATCCCAAGGTTATCAGGACAGTATTAAACTGGATGATCAACAACTTGTAAAATTTGCGCGAGCAAATTCACAGAATGTACTTGTGAACTGTAATGGCAGCGTGTTCATTGGGCTGCACTGGGAAATGTCAAACAAATATATTTCCATTGACCTAAATTTTCAAAAACTGAACGATCATTTTGAAACAACGTCCGTAGAAGGAAAAACAGTGCGAAATCTTCGATCAAGTGATTTGCTGTTTTATTTATGTCTTCATGGGACTAAACATCGCTGGGAAAATCTGGAGATGATTTGCAGTGTGGCCGAGGTGATTCGTTCACACACGGATATGGATTGGAACCGGGTGATGTTTCTGGCAACCGACCTGCGCTGTGAACGAGCAATCTATCTAGGACTCTTGCTGGCGCAAGACCTCTACGGAATCGATCTGCCAGATCCGGTTATGAAAAAGGTTTTAAATGACTCCAGGCTGCACGGCATCGCCGCAGAAGTTTATAAAAATCTGTTCAATGAAAATAAGAAACCTTATGGTCTTTCACGTATATTTGGAGATCTATTGTACCACATTAACGTAAAAGAGAATCTCTCCGAAAAGATACGGTATTGCGTGTATGTAGCCCTGGAGCCCAAAGTAGCCGATTGGGTTGCCTTTCCTTTGCCGGCATCGCTTTCTTTTTTGCATTATGTGCTGCGACCGATAAGGTTGTGGTATAAGTGGGGGACAAGGATACCGATCCGCGGATTACGCAGATTAATATGATTTAGAAAAGATATTAGCCACAGACCCACACGAACAGACACAGACATTTTGCTCGGCCGACCCCGGTTAAATAATTTTCAAATTTAACTGGGCAGGCTTGGCCGAACAAAAAATGCATTCGCTTCGCGATATAATATGCCAAATGGATTTGAATGATATTACATATAAAATAAACGGTGCTGTTTATGAAGTAAGTGAAACTCCCCGCCTTAAAAGGCGGGGCATCTTGAAAAACGGGGGGATTGTATCCCCCACACCCTCACTCTGCATTCATCCCCGCCATAAATGGTGGGGTATTCTGCGGCAGTTTCATAAAACGATTTATAATATAAAATGTTATGGGTGGCTTTATACTGCCTATTGGTTGACAGTTTTTCTGCTGCCGGGGTCGGCAGCAGAAATATATGTATCTGTCTGTGGTTGTCTGTGTGTGTCTGTGGCTATTTAAATATCTTTAGGTAATAATCAATGACTACAATCTTAGTAATTTTCAGTATTGCCCTCATTCTTTCCCTGATCCTCTCCCCTCAGGTGCGAAAGCTGGGGATTCGCTTTGGTGCGCTGGATCTCCCTGAAGAGAGAAAGATGCACACGCGGCCGATTCCCAGAACCGGCGGGCTGGCCATTTTTCTTACCTTCCTCCTCTCGTTAGGAATCAGCAGCCTCTTTATGACCCGGGTCTCCAAGCAGCTCATTATGGACGAGCAAACAGCCTTATTACTATTGGGTGCCGCTGTTTGTTTTGGCATCGGCTTGGTGGATGACTTTCGAAGACTCGGACCTGGATTGAAATTCCTTTTTCAAATAATAAGCGCCAGTCTGGCATTCTGGGGTGGCACCAGTATCGGCATTGTCAACATTTTCGGAAAGGTCTTTTATCTAGGCCCCCTTGCCTACTTTATGACGGTTTTTTGGTTTGTTCTTTTTATCAATGCCGTTAACCTGGTTGACGGTCTGGACGGCCTGGCCGGTGGAATCGTTTTCTTTGTTTGTGTGGTCATGGTCATACTCGCTGTAATCAAAAAAGACTATTTGACCGGAGTGCTTTTTGCAGCCCTGGGTGGAAGTGTTTTGGGATTTTTGCGATATAATTTCAATCCCGCGTCCATCTTCCTGGGTGACGGGGGGAGCTATTTCCTCGGATACGCGATTGCCGGGCTTTCCATTACCGGTTCCGCAAAAAGCCAGGTGGGTGCAGCCGTCTTGATTCCCCTTCTGGCACTGGGCGTCCCGCTCTTTGACACCCTTCTTTCTCCCCTGAGGCGGTTTGTTCGAGGTAAAGCATTGTTTCGTCCGGACAACGGACATGTTCACCACCGGCTCATCGAAATGGGATTTACCACCAAAAAAGTCGTCTGGTTTATCTACGCGGTTACTTTTGTCTTGTGCGGTTTTGCGATTCTGATGATCAACATCCGGGATGAACAGGCCGGTCTGTTTCTTATTCTATTAGGGGCGGGTGTAATCCTCTTTATTCGCCAATTAGGTTATTTCGAGTATATTGCTTCCGACAAAGTGTACGGATGGTTCAAAGACCTCTCGGACGAAGCCGGATTCAGTCACGACCGTCGAAGTTTTCTGAGCCTTCAAATCGACATCGGAAGGTCCGAAGATATCGGAGAGCTGTGGCAGAATGTAACCCTGGCCCTGAAAATGCTCGAATTCGATATGGCGGAAATAAAACTGATATCTGAAATTCCATCCAAAATAGGGTTGCTGAAACATTGGTCCTGGTCCAGGGAAGGATTTAGCTCCGACGAAGATCTTTGCAAAGAATGCCTTTTAAGGCTGGATCTGCCCCTGATGGACAGTGAAGAGAATAACCTGGGGACCCTCTGGTTGATCAAGGACCTTCAGCGCGATTCCATCAGCCATTATACCCTGAGGCGGGTGGAGCACCTCAGGCGCTCTGTCATGGGTGCACTCTCCAAGTTGATAAAAGATTAGACTCACCGCAGAGACGCAGAGATCGCAGAGGGTTTATTTTTTTGTTTTCCGGGAGATACCGGTAAACAAAAGATCTTCGCACTATCTTTAACTTCTCATTAACAGTATCCCTAAAAAAATGGAGATAAATAAACTCACCGGACAGGTTATTGGTGCAGCAATCGAAGTTCACAAGGCGATTGGACCTGGCTTGTTGGAATCAACTTATGAAGAGTGTCTTTGCCATGAATTAAAATTAAGAAAAATTTCGTTTAAACGCCAAGTACCACTCCCCATAAAATACAAGGGTGTTAATCTCGATTGTGGGTATCGAATGGATCTTGTGGTTGAAGGTGCTGTCATCTTGGAACTCAAGTCTTGTGAAAGTATTGACCCGATTCATAAAGCTCAATTATTAACGTATTTAAAATTATCCGGTTTAAGTGTCGGCTTGCTGATGAATTTTAATGTAACCGTAATGAAGGATGGCATTATACGCGTTGTAAATGAGTATGAAGATTAAATTCACTTAAATGTCGCGAAAATTGTAGTGGTTTCTTTTATCGAACTTAATGGCAATTTGGTCCATGAGTTTTAAATCGGCATTCCCTCCATTAGAACAGAAAGCCTTAGCATCTTCAAATAGCTCCCTAGAGAATGTTGAAATTATTAGTTTTATTTGGGCCAAAGGCCCGAGCTGATTTTATCCAATCGGCACTTGCCCTGTGGAATTCCGCATACGGACTTATTCCTCTGGGGTCTCCCGATTGGATAAATAAATCTCTGCGTACTCCGTGTCTCGAGCGGAGCGGGCGGTTAAAACTCACTCACATAACCCTGCATAGCGAAAGCGGTGAAAAATACAAAAATTGAGCATACAACATAAACAAACCATAATAGACCGCATCATCTTCATCGGTATCATCGCCCTTCTGATCTTCGCTCCGCTGGCCTTCGGTTCGGTACATGTGTGGGCGTACACCATTATTGAAATCGGGGTCTTTTTCCTCCTGGCACTCTGGGTCGTCGATCGGCTGTTTTTTTCCAAATCTGATGCCATAGAATGGGTCCGAACATCGGTGAACCTTGTACTGATACTGCTTATTGCTCTCATCGGGATTCAGATGGTTCCCCTCCCCTCTTCCATGATAGCCCTCCTGTCTCCCCGGACTTTTGCCGACAAAATGCAGCTTTTTGATATGATACAAAAAGCTTATGGGGCGGCTTTGCCAAAGCCTTCCTGGATCTGTCTCTCATATTATTTCCACCCCACCCTGACAGAATCGCTTAAGCTGATGGCCCACATCGGAATGTTCTTCCTGGTGCTCAACACGATCAGATCCAGACGACAAATCAACATCCTTATCTATTCTCTGATTCTAGTGGGCCTGTTCGAAGCGAGTTATGCGGTTGTCCAGATTTTCAGCACAAATCCGCAGGTGTGGTGGTGGAGAAGTCGGGTTGGCACTTTTCATCACTTTGCCAGCGGAACCTTTATCGGATCGAATCACTTTGCCGCTTACATGGGGATGGTACTCTGTCTTCTCCTTGGCTTTATCGTTGCCCAGAAAAGAAAAACAGCACGACTTACCTCCGGGCTGGGCGGTTTCCGTTCATCATTCCAACGCGCGGTGGGCTGGTTCTCCCCCGAGTCCGAACATCCGAAACTGATCTTCTTTTTCTTTGTGGCTGTATTCATCGGGGTGGCAATATTACTGTCAGCCTCCCGGGGAAGTATCTTTTCCATAGGCATTTCGATGGTGCTGCTGTCTGTCCTTTTATTTTCAAAGCGGCAGCACCGCATATACGGCGGACTGGCTCTCAGTCTTTTCCTGGCCACCTTGGCCTACGGCCTCCATGTGGGGATCGATCCGACGCTGGACAAGTTCAAACAAAACCAGGGATTCTACGATCGACTCAAAACAACACGGACAATAATCCCAATGATCGCGGACTATCCGATCATTGGCGTGGGGTGGGGTAATTTCCGGTATTTGTATCCCCGGTATATCGACGACTTCGACCGGGTGTCGACCAGCGGATATGCCCACAACGACTGGATCGAGTCCGGAACTGAAGCTGGAATAGCCGGAGGAGTATTGATCCTCATCGCCTTTGCAGGATATCTTGTCAAAATGATCCGCATCTGGATGAGAAGAAGAGATCTCTACGCCCTGGGAGTCGGTACCGGTGTAATCACCGGGCTGCTATCTATCGGGATTCACAGTTTCTTTGACTTCAACATGCACGTCCCTGCCAATGCCCTGACTTTATCTGTACTCTTAGGGATCGGTTATGCCGCTGTTCACAGACAGGGTCACGGGTACAGTGAGAACTTTTTTTACACCGTCCGAAAAATTCGATTATCATGGATGCTGCGAATCGTCATGGGATGCGCAGCTGTAATGGTACTGTTCGCCGGTATTTTCGCTTCAGGACGGCATTTTCTTGCGGAAGCACACTGTCCGACCGAATGGAACTCTACCCTGAACCTGAACTGGAGTCCTGAGCTAATGGATATAGAGAAGGCGATTAGTTATAATCCTTTGAATGCTGAGTATTATTTTAAGAAAGCGAATTATTATATTAATCTCACCTCTAATCAGATTAGCCACAAAAAAAAAGACGCAGAGTCTAGAGGACAGAGGACAGAGGACAGAGGACAGAGGACAGAAGGCGGAGAGGAAGCAAAGCGCAAAGCGCAAGGCACAAAGCAAATAGCAAAGAGCGCAAAACTCATTCAAGGCATGAAAGTGATGTCAGGGGAGGAGTTTGAGAGGGAAAAGAACGAGCGGGCGATTAAGAGCTTGGAGAATGCGGTTCGGTTGAATCCGGCCCGCGGGATCTACTGGTATGAGCTGGGAAAGCGTTATTCTTTGAAAGATTATGATTCTCTGAACTATCTGAACCGATGGCTGCCGGCAGCCGATGCATGCTTTGATATGGGAATCTATTGCGCCCCCAAAGATGCGGACATGCTCTTTCATGTCGCGTGGTATTGGGTGTGGCGGTCGGGCCTGTTTCCCCGAAATAATGAACCTGTTTCTTCGGAAGAAAGGGTTGCCAGTCAACAAAAACCGATCCGATCCCAAGAGGACGGCGTCCTGAAATTTCTGCGTTTATTCCAAAGATCTCTGCTGCTGAACCCGGACAACTTGAAAAGGGCGGCAAGCAGAGTTTGGGAATATTACCCGTATGACGATGTTGTTCTGGAAATCGTGCCGGAGGGAGATGAGGCGCTGGAGCGTCGTGTGCTGCAAGTGATCGTCAAGGAGACCGTTGGGAGCAGGGGTCGGGGGTCAGGGAACAGCGATTAGAGAACAAAGAACAAAAATTAGCAGGGCAAGCAGAGAGCGGTTGGCGCAAAGCGCAGAGCGCATGGCGAAAGGCGAAGAGCTGAGGGCGGAGGACCCCGGTTAAATGATCTCCGAATTTAACTGGGCAAGCAGAAGTTGAGAAAATAGGCTGTAAGGGTTCGGGGTCCAGGGTTCAGGGGTCGGGGAGCAGGGATTAGAAGATAGAGGGCAGAGGACAGAAAGGACTTGAAAGTAGACACTAAACAGTAGGCAACAGGGAGTATGACCGCACTTGGGACATCCAATCTACTGCCTTTAACTATTTAACCAATTAACCAATAACTTATAACAAATAACTTTTTACCTTTTACTTTTCACCTTTCACTTTAAGGGAGCGGACATAGACCCTTTTCCGTTATAATTTTCTGGTCATATGGGCTTTTTTGAAATCCCTTAAATCCCTTACATCAAAACTGTATGCTCTTCCAGTTTTGTAGGCTGATATTCGCCCTTTCTTAATCCATCTTCTCAGTGTAACACTTGATACGCCTAGATAATCCGAAGCCTGATTTAAATTAAACGGTTTTTGGGCGATTTCATCCTGCCATTCCTTAAGATTGAGGATTTCAGGTGTTTCCGGGTGATATTGTCTTATGCCAAAGTTGATAATATAGCGTGCGACCTTTTCTCTTTCCTCCAATGGTAGGAGGTATATTTCTTTTATAATTTTATCTGCTGTAAGCATTTTAACCTCCAGTTTCTTTTAAATATCTTTTAAGATTTTTATAAAAATTTTCATGTGAACCCACCTGATAAAAGATAAGAGAATCATTTTCAAGTTTGTAGGCCATTAAGGTTAACTGACGATTCATTAAAAACTTATACACCCTAAAGTTCTTCAAGTCACCGGTTTTGAGCTCGCCCTTTTCAGGATTCGCCACGACATCCTCGGCGGCATCTAAAACAATCTGCTGAAATGGGCGAGGCAGATTTTTTACATAGCTTTTAAACCGTGGCATTTGAAGAATGTTCATGACAAACTTACATTATCATAATTGATCATAACTTGTCAACCAGCCCACGAAAACCGTGAGTCTGCGCAC
>JBHPCZ010000027.1:0-38718 GCA_042573625.1 Thermodesulfobacteriota bacterium | reverse complement strand
AATCTGGATAAGGACACCGAAAGCATCATCTGGATGGATAAAGAGTTCCTTCCAGAAATTATTTTTTACATTAAACCCGAAGTAGGGGATCTGGTTGTCGTCCAGTTTTTTTTTCGCTTCATGAATATCCGGCGTCTGTAATGTAATATGATGAACACCGCCGAATTTTCTTTTTTTGAAAAAATTATCCAAAAAGCTCCCTTCTTCCGTGGATTTCAACAGTTCGAGTCCGGAGAGATCACCCATGGAAAAGCTTTGCCATACGTATTTTAAAGCGTGATCCTTCCCGGAAATACCGGGGATTGCTCCCAGCATTTCCTGGAAGAAATAAAGCGCCTTTTTATAATCCTTTACCGCTATTGCAATATGATCGATCCGTGAAATCATACTCGTCTCCAGATGTTATGGGTTTATCGTTTACTTTGAATCTTTAAAAATGACAGGATACAGAAATTATTAAAAGTCTTGAAATACCTTAGTATAATATGCATAGTACTCGTATGGAAAGGTCGATTTATTTAATTCTGAAGCGGATTATATCTGTTTAACGAGGAAAAATGAAGAGAATAAGTATATTAAAAAATACGGTTCAGGAATATGCATGGGGATCCTATACCGCCATTTCAGAACTTTTAGGCAAAAAAAATCTCTCAAACAGGCCCCAGGCAGAACTCTGGATGGGCGCACATCCCAAGGCCCCTTCTATGGTCAAACGCAACGGTGAATGGAAATCTCTGCTGAAGCTGATCGAAAAAAAACCTAAAAATTTTCTTGGAATAGAGGCGGCCAAAAGGTTTGAGGACAGGCTCCCATACCTGTTTAAGGTTCTTGCCGCAGCAAAACCGCTTTCCATACAGGCCCATCCCAGCATTTATCAGGCAACTGAGGGCTTTAAAAGGGAAAATAGTCTCGGGATACCTTTAAACGCGCCCAACCGGAACTATAAGGATGACAATCACAAGCCTGAATGTATTTGTGCACTGACAGTACTCTGGGCATTAAACGGTTTTCGAAAAATAACAGATATTCTTTCACTTATGTACAAGATTTGCCCGAACGGGCTGGAAGAAGAACTTGACGCGCTTCGAAAAGATCAAAATCCTCAAGGGCTTAAAAGTTTTTTCCGCGCGTTGATGACAATGGATCAAGATCGAAAAGTCCAAATCACAGGCGCTGCAGTAAAAAATGCGGAAAAATATGCCGACAAAGATCAGGCTTTTCAGTGGATGATCAATCTTCACACTGAATATCCGGCAGATATCGGAATTTTTTCCCCCTTATTTTTAAACCTGATTCGTTTAAAGCCAGGCCAGGCTATGTTCCTCCCTGCCGGAGAACTCCACGCATACCTTGATGGTGTTGGAATAGAACTCATGGCAAATTCAGATAATGTTTTAAGGGGCGGACTGACACCCAAACATGTTGATGTCCCGGAGCTTATGAATGTCCTCAATTTTAATGAGAGACACGTCAACATTCTTTTGGCCGAACAGGTCAGCGATTGTGAACGTCAATATTCGACACCGGTTGAAGAATTTGCTCTTTCTGTGATTGATGTCAAAGCAGGAATGATCTGTAAGGGCTCCATCAGGAGAAGCATTGAAATTGTCCTGTGCACGCAGGGAAAGGCGGTTATTACTGAATTTGGAGAGGATAATATCATTCATATGGACAAAGGTACATCCATTGTTATTCCCGCTAGTGTGGAGATGTACAGTATCGAAGGAGATGCCACCCTTTACAAGGCATCGGTGCCTGTCCAATGATACGCTTATTTAGAATAAGAAGAATTCACCGGAGGATAATCGCAATTAGACGCCGTTCCTGACATAAAATGAAACGTATTGATTGGCATGAAAAATCAGAGGTTATCGATTCTCTGATTCGTTCAGGGTTTGAAATAAAGCTTGACACAAAAAAGAGGGTGGTGTAATTGAAACAAGATTTTTTATTCGGAAAGGAATGGAATTGCAGACAAATTTATCAGGCAGCTATTTTCTCTATTATTGGTATTATTATACCACCGGTCTGCCTGGGGTACGCTGAGACAATAAGAACATACAAAGCGAAAATAAGCCGCGGGCAGACTCGGAACCCGCGGCTTTTTATTTGTTGAGGGCCGTGGAGAAAGACGCTACGGCCTTTTTTCTTAAAAGGAGGGGTTGATTATGACGTACTTAGGCAAACGGATCCGCATAGAGCGAATCGTTAACCGGAATACGGGTAAAACCGTTATTGTTCCAATGGATCACGGAATTTCTATGGGCCCTATCGAAGGTCTTGGAAATATGAAAGATGCAATCCAAAAGGTCGCAGAAGGGGGCGCAAATGCCATAGTAGAACATAAAGGACTTGTAGGAGAAGGCCATCGCGGCGAGGGCAGCGATATTGGCCTGATCATTCATCTGTCTGCATCCACCTGTCTATCACCATATCCGAACATCAAAACCCTTGTCTGCACGGTGGAAGAAGCACTCAAACTGGGTGCGGATGCTGTTTCCATTCATGTGAATCTGGGGGATGATGAGGAAAAAGAGATGTTGAAAGACTTCGGGCGTGTAAGCAATGAAGCACGTATTTGGGGTATTCCGCTCCTTGCTATGATCTACCCGAGGGGAGAGAAGATCAAGGACGAGTTCAATGTGAACGTGATCAAGCATGCTGCCCGCGTTGGATACGAGATGGGGGCGGATATTGTAAAGGTTTCATACACCGGTTCTGAAGAGACATTCAAAGAGGTTGTATCTGGATGTGGCGTTCCGGTGGTCATCGCAGGTGGGCCCAAGATGGATTCAGATCGGGAAATACTGGAAATGGTCAAAGGCTCAATTGAAGCCGGAGGAGCAGGGGTTTCCATTGGCCGAAATGTGTTTCAGCACAAAAACCCCACCGGCATTGTTCAGGCGATTTCAGCTATTGTTCATGATGACGACAGTGTGGAAGACGCCCTTGGATTTCTTGACTAAATCTTTGGATGTGTTGAATACGGTTTAATTTAGGAGAAAGAAATGCGTAAGATCTGGGTAAAGGTGGATCCCTGGGACAAGAAAATGGTAACAACCGCCCTTGAAGGGGGAGTGGACGGAATTATGGTCCCAAAGGGGTTTTCCAAAAAAGTCAAAGAACTTGGAAGAATCGAAACAATCTCCGAGGACGGTGACCTGGTACTCGGGAAAGATGTGGTGTTTTTCAACGTCACCAGCAATGAGGACGAATCGGAAATCGTCCAGCTCTGTCAGAGCAAGCGTGTCATTCTCCAAAGCAATGATTGGACAATCATACCCCTTGAGAATTTAATTGCCAAGAATGCGGATGTTATTGCACAAGTTCGAAACATGGAGGAAGCCCAAACCGCATTCGGTATTCTTGAAAAGGGAGTGAAACATATTCTGTTTCATACAACCGATCCAATGGAGCTAAAAAAAACGCTATCCTGGTTTCATTCAAAAGGGGATAAGGTCACCCTTTCGACGGCTGAGGTTTTAGATATCAAGTTGCTGGGGATGGGAGATAGGATTTGTGTGGACACATGCACCGCCATGACTGCCGGCCAGGGGATGCTGGTCGGAAATTCCAGCAGCGCCTTGTTTCTTGTTCATTCTGAAAGCATTTCCAATCCCTATGTTTCTCCCAGACCCTTCAGGGTTAATGCGGGGCCGGTGCATGCCTATACGAGGGTTCCCGGTGGAAAAACAAGGTATCTTTCAGAACTTTCAGCAGGTGATCCAATATTGATTGTGGATTACAAAGGCAATACGATCGAAGGTACGGTAGGGCGTTTAAAGATCGAAAAACGCCCATTGATACTGGTTAAGGCAATGGTTGGAGACAAAGAGGTGACAAATATCCTTCAAAATGCCGAGACGATACGACTGACAGACCCTGAAGGCAGAGCGGTCTCCGTTGTAAGCCTGACCCCCGGGGATAAGGTGCTTGTGGCTATTGAAGAAGGTGGCAGGCACTTTGGTCTAAAAATAGAAGAAACCATAACAGAAAAATAATTCTGTAATGATAAATTCAAGCACTTCACTTTTTGCAGTACTTGGAGATCCCGTATCCCACAGTTTAAGTCCTGTGATGCACAATCGGGCGTTTTCTGATATCGGGTTCAACGGCGCATATCTTGCTTTCAGGGTCCAAGATATCGGCGCAGCGGTTACCGGTATAAGAGCCCTTGATATCAAAGGCGCCAGCATTACCATACCGCACAAGGTTTCTGTAATGGCGTTTCTTGATCAATTGGATGATACCGCGCAGAAAATCGGGGCGGTCAACACGATTGATAACCGCCAAGGTATTTTAACCGGATACAACTCCGACAGTATCGGCGCCATAAAAGCCCTGTCTGAAAAAACAACAATAGATAATAAAGATGTTCTTATCATCGGCGCAGGAGGGGCAGCACGCGCCATAGGCTTCGGGGTAATATCTGAAGGAGGTCGGGTAACCATTTCTAATCGTTCGACGGCTAAAGGCGAAGATCTGGCAAAAGATCTCGGGGCTGATTTCCAGCCCCTATCAGACCTTAATAAATCGAAATGCCAAATTTTAATCAACACGACCCCCGTAGGAATGACGCCCAACACCGATGCCATGCCGGTAGACAGGAAATTTATAAACAGTTCCATGGTTGTTATGGACATTGTTTACAATCCATTGAAGACCCGGCTGATAAAGGAGGCGAATGACATTGGTTGCAAAAGCATTGATGGCGTTTCGATGTTTGTATATCAGGGGGCATTCCAGTTCGAATTATGGACCGGAAATAAAGCGCCCCTGTTTGTAATGAGAAATGCTGTCATGGATGTTTTGGGAAAAGAAAATGTGTTACTATGATTGAAATCAGACCCAAACAGATTAATGACACTCAGGTGAATGTCCCGGGCTCGAAGAGCCTCACTCACAGAATTTTGATCGCAGCCGCCCTCTCTGATGGAACCTGCACCATTCACAACACTCTAAAGAGTGAGGATACTCTTTATACTCTGACTGCTTTGCAACAACTGGGTGTCGAGATAGATGATGAGAGTGATCGGCTACTGGTACATGGAACAAAAGGGGTTTTGAAACCCAGCGTTGATCCTGTATATCTTGGAAATTCAGGGACTTCGATGCGACTTCTAACCGCCGTGGCCTCCCTCGGACAAGGGACTTATACGCTCACAGGAACAGAACGTATGGGGGAACGACCGATTCAGGATCTGATAGACGGCTTGAATCAAATCGGGATTGTTGTCCGAAGCCTTGAAAACAATGGATGTCCTCCGGTTTCAGTCATTGGCGGAAAAATCAAAGGCGGCAGGATTGCGCTGAAGTGCGGAATCAGCAGTCAATTTCTTTCTGCATTGCTTTTAATCGCCCCTTACACGATTACAGGTATGGATGTAAGTGTCATTGAAGGACCTGTTTCAAAGCCCTACGTTGACATCACCGTCGATGTTATGAAAAATTTTGGTGTTACGGTCATGCGGGATGGATATGATCGCTTCAGGATCGATGGCGGGCAGGTATATCGGGCTGGATCGTATCTCGTGGAGCCTGACTGTTCCCAGGCAGGATATTTCTGGGCTGCCGCTGCAATAACCGGTGCCGGCATCCATGTAAAGGGCATGGAAAAGAATTCACGCCAGGGTGATGTCCGTTTTACGGAGATCCTCCAAGCCATGGGCTGTACCCTTATTCATGAAAAGGATGGCATTAAAGTTATTGGCGGCCCCCTGTCAGGGATAACGGCTGACATGGCCGACATGCCGGACATGGTTCCAACATTGGCCGTTGTCGCAGCGTTTGCCAAGGGCACCACTGTTATAAAAAATGTACCGCATTTAAAGGCAAAAGAGAGCGATCGTTTGGGCTCTGTGGTGACGGAGCTTACTAAGATAGGTGTTGAAGCAGAATGCAGCGATACCGGCATGACCATAAGGGGCGGACCCGCCCATGGGGCTGAAATCGACACATACGGCGACCATCGAATGGCCATGAGTTTCGCACTGGCTGGGCTGAAGGTCCCGGGTATATTTATCAAAGATGAAAAATGCGTTGAAAAGTCATTCCCGAATTTTTGGAAAGTGTTTGAAGGTCTGTATCAAGCGTAGGTAAATCAGGGGTCGGGGAGTTTTTTCTGTTAAACGCTCCATGGATAATCTTTTGTTAAATCGTGTAAACTCGTGCATAAGGGTTCGTAAAGAAAGAACAGAGGCCTTTATATAAAAAACAATGGGTTAACATTAGGGCGGCAAGCTTCCAGTGAAAATAAATAGGCATGCGTCTGTTCTTTCTAACGATCCCCTAATTCACTCGAACAGTACACGCTTTAAAAAAAGATCATCCATTCCGCTGATCAATAAGTTTTTATAATAAAAACACCCCGACCCTTCAAATATTTTGTCCGGTTTTGAACAACGATGAACATTTTTTTAATCGGATACCGGTGCACCGGGAAGACATCTGTGGGCAAAGCTCTTGCGAAGACCCTTGGATGGCCCTTTATTGATGCTGATTCGGAACTGGTCAGAACGTATGGATTGAGCATTTCCGAATTGGTAAAAAGGCACGGCTGGAAAGTTTTTCGTGAAAAGGAGAGGTCCGTCATTAAGCGGATATGCGGTTTTGACAGGCATGTTGTGGCAACGGGCGGCGGCGCCGTGCTGGACAAAGACAACGTTACGCAAATGAAAAGAAGCGGTGTGCTTGTCTGGTTGAGGGCAAGGCCTGAAAGCGTCGAAAAAAGGATGCTGAAGGATGAACACACCCAGGATTTTCGTCCTCCATTAACATCGAAGGGTTTACTTGAAGAAATTGAAGAGACACTGACGATTCGCAAACAGTATTATGAGGAAGCGATGAATTTTTTCGTCGACACAGACGACGCCGGTGTCAATGAGGTCTGCGACATTGTTTTGGAAAAGCTTAATGATATGGGGATGTTTAGCCCGGACACTTAATGAAAAACCGAGTTAGGGTTGGAACAAAATAACGACAAACCGTTAGAAGGAATCAAACATGCCAGGCAATACTTTCGGAACATTGTTTAGAATAACAACATGGGGTGAATCACACGGAAAGGGGGTCGGTGTTGTCATAGATGGCTGCCCGCCAAGAATACCCCTTGATGAGGAGATGATCCAGTCAATGTTGAACCGGAGACGACCCGGCGGATCACACGCCAGCACCTCTAGAAGGGAACCGGACAGTGCAGTGCTCATGTCGGGTGTTTTCGATGGAATGACAACCGGAACCCCCATTATGATCATGGTCGAAAACAGAGACGCTGATTCTTCTGCATATGAGACCCACGCGGAGCTGTTTAGACCCGGTCACGGAGATATAACTTACCAGGCCAAGTATGGTATACGAGACTGGCGGGGAGGTGGGCGTTCTTCTGGAAGGGAAACCGTTGCAAGGGTAGCAGCAGGCGCAGTAGCAAAGGCACTTCTTTCACAAGAAAATATCGAAATATCAGCATACACTCTTGAACTCGGTGGTATTCGTACAGAGACATTCAATATGGATGCAGTAGATAAAAATATGTTTTACAGCCCGGATATGGATGCTGCCGAAAGGATGGAAGCGCGGGTTATTCAAATCAAAGAGTTGGGGGATTCAATAGGCGGTATTGTTGAAGTTGTCGCAAAAGGGGTTCCAGCAGGGTTGGGAGATCCGGTGTTTGATAAGATGGATGCGGATCTTGCCAAAGCCCTGATGAGCATCGGGGCGGTTAAGGGGGTTGAAATCGGCGCCGGATTTGAGGCTGCAAAAAAACAGGGTTCTGAAAATAATGATCCCATAACGGCTGATGGCTTTTTGTCAAACAACGCCGGCGGTATCCTTGCAGGAATTACCAATAGTGATGATATTGTGGTCCGTGCAGCCGTAAAACCGATTCCATCCATATTGATAGAACAAAAGACGATAGATCAATCCGGAAAACCCAGAACCATTTCAACAAAGGGTCGTCATGATGTTTCGGCCATACCCCGTATCAATGTTGTCTGTGAAGCGATGGTCAGCCTTGTTATTGCGGATCATTTGTTAAGACAACGGGCGATACAGTGGAATACCTCATCATAACAGTCGGTTCATACACCTTATGTTTGAATGAATCACGTATTAGAATATTTTATAGCAGATGATATCAATCAAACATCCAACCTTTCATATGGATAAGAAACATCTTCATATTTCTGAACTTTTCAATCAATTTGCCGGTTTCCAGCAAAAACGACTGATGAAATCAACCCCTGAGATGCAGACGCCTGTGGAGGACCTTCTCACGCAGTTGCTTTCTCGTTATGATCAGGAAACGGAGGTTTCCATATTACAAAAGGTTCTGCTTGACCCCTATTTTCCTTTGGGCATGCTTGAGCGGACGATCTTTGCTGATGTGGTTGGGATGCGTTTCTTTATCAACAAGTCCCGACCCGATCTGGAATTCGTACTCGCCGGAGAATTAGTGGGTTGGGCGGCGGCATTTCTCAGGGTAAAAAATGATATCCAGGCCTTTTTTGATCCCGAGACGATTACCTGCTTTCCAATAGATGGCACGAAACACCAAGTACCACCCGGTCAATGGTGCACGCTATGCGGCGTGTGTTGCCAAATCGGAGGTGTATCCCCTGAGCCGCCATCGGGAATTTATTATCCTGAACACTGGTACGCCTATTTGAGCGGAAGGGCGGTTGAGAACCAGCAATTGTGTCCCTTTTTATTCCAATACTTTGGTGAGTCGCGTTTCTTCTGTGCGATCCATACAATAAAGCCGATGGCTTGCCGAAATTTTGATCGGGAAGACTGTCTTCTGCGCCTTACTGAAAACAATCTGCACGATAACCATCACTTCTTAAAAGCATTACCGCAATAAAATTGTAAAATGCACAAAAAGCTGTGCTTAGCTCACAAGGCTTTGTGCATATTTGAAACAAGCTACCTGGAAATATCTTATCTTGTTTGAACCTTCCTTATAAAATTTCCTGTTTAGATAGACTGTCATATCACCCTGAAGTATCTGAATTAAAAAGTCTTTCTGAAAGTCCATAATGATACATCCCTGGTAATAAAAACCATTACTCAAGTCTTGGCATGATTGTTGAGACACATAATCTCGAAGTGTGTTTGAAAATTTTTAATTTGAAGAAAAGGAGTGAGACATTTCAATCACATGAATGTCTCGTTGTACAGACACCAAAGTGTATCAGCAAAAAGGAGGAATCATGCAAAGGACAAAAAGTATTCTTTTAATATGTATTGCCATGGCCATGGTTTTGGTTCTGATCGGACCGGTAGGTGCAGAAAAAGCAAATACGATCAACATCAATACGGCATCAGTTCAGGAACTGACTCAGCTCAAACGGATCGGGAGCAAGTACGCGGAAAGAATAGTTGAATACCGTGATAAATCACCGTTCAAAAGTCCGGAAGAGATCATGAATGTGCCCGGTATCGGGCCTAAAGTTTTTGAACTGAACAAAGATCTGATTGTTGTGGAATAATTTAGTCTTTTTAAATTTTCAAACACACTCTAACTCAATTAGATATAATAACCCCCAGAACAATGGATCATTACCATGAGAAAGGGCAAATATTATGAATCATCTGAGGAAACGAAACCATCGAAGAGGCCTTATGCCATTGAAAAATAGGGTGGGGCGTTCAACTCTATTTGTATCTTTTGTTTTGGTTATTATTTTTTGTTTAATAAATGAGGGCTCTGGGCTTTGCCAGGGATGGCCTGATATCAAAATCCGTTTACTGTCAAACGAGTCTTTTGCTGTGGTGGAAGTCGCCACAGGAAAAACAATGAGGCATTGTCCCCATCACGATCTAAACGGCAAACTTGATATGGAGCAGGTGATTTTCTGTCTCGGAACTCTGGAGAAAGAAACATGGTTGTATCCAGAAAACAAGGCAGTTGTCCGTACACATCTCGAGAAGCATTATGGCAGGTTCGCTGAAAAGGTAATGAAAAGCGAAATCCTGCAGCCCGTCAATGTCAATTCAGCACGCCTCACCGAATTGGTGAGGCTTCCGCAAGTAGGCCCTGTCTTGGCAGTAAAGATTGCGGAATACAGGGATACTCACAGCAGTTATTTTATCATTGAAGACATTAAAAACGTGGAAGGGATCGGCCAGGCAATTTTTAGAGCCATCCGACACTATATCTGCACGGATTGATCTTGTTTTTCTAAATATTTGAGCAGTCGGGGAGTTTTCGCTACTAAACCGCTCCATGGATAATCATTTTTTAAATCGCGTGAACTCGTGTATTAAAACCTGATCACCCATTTCGCTAATTTATAAAACTTAATGATAAAAACTCCCCGACCCCTCAAATATTTACAGAATAAACAGGAGATAGTACTTATTTATATTATATCACTATAGATCTATTCCTTTTAGTAATTTCCATGCTTTTTTCTGATCAGATTTAGTAAGATTTAAAAGAGCTCGCTCAATAACAGCGGAATTGTTCTCTCCTGTTTTTTCTTTTTCACTGTTTAAAACATCCTGCGCATTTCTTGAAAGTACAGCTGAAACAATCTTTTTCCCCTTAACCCTTTGACGTTCAACCCACCTTGCGCGTCTATCCCTGTTTGCCTTTCGTCTCTGAGTCAAAGTAGCCATGTGTGCTCCTTATTAACGTTATCGGTACCGTTATCGATAACACCATACCAAACTATTTTATTAGTGTCAAGATTGATTCCGATGATTTAAGTAAGAAAAGAGAGCAGGGTGCTCGATCAAAACCGTTTAGGTAGCGGTAAAAGAAAAAAACCATTGCCGATGCGAAGCTGTTTGTAGATTGATCTGAAAAATGGTAATGTAGCAACATTTTTTACATCAGCGGATACCCACATTGTAATTATTCGGCGATGTGCACAAATTGAAAAATTAGCTTAATCTACTAAAAAACAAGTCCTTATCAAAACATGGATGAGAAATCTAACCACTTTTTAAGAGAATTTTTAAACCCGATCAGAAAAACAGATGACAACCTGTCTATTCGATTGTCAATATTATTTACCTTAAAACATATTGCACCCAAAAAATTCAGGGAACTAAAATTAAATGAATACTTGGAAAGCGTTATCTCGGATATTAATGAAATAGTAGAAAAACCAACATCATTGTTGGGAAGCGTAATCTCAAAAATGAGAGGAATGCTTAAAAAACAAAGATCATTATATGACTTGCAAGCAAAATTGGATTATTGGTATTACACAAAACTACTTGGGTATGGAGATCAATACAGAGTTAACGACGAAATGATAAAAATTTCCATGACAGATGAGAAAATAAAGAGTGTCACTCATCCGAGGGATTCGGTTCTAATATATATATATATTAGAGCTTTATCATATTGTGATTCAGAAAAATATGGACAATTTAATAAATACATTTCTCTTTTAAGAAAAGCAGGTAAAAAAGATGCGAATCTTTATGCATACTTCCTGACACACGTAGTATTATACGATACTCATTTTGGACAAAAGAAAGCGCCCAAAAGTTCACTTGAAGCTTTGAACGAATTGCATGATTTCTGTAAAAACAAATTGAAGTTTGAAAGAGAAAATATAGATCTAATGTCAGAAATTATAATCTGCTGTAAATTATGCCAATCTTATGATTTCCCATTTTATTCTAAATTGGTCAGTTATATAATGCCAACCGAGACATTCCGAGACTATCATGAGAGTGCGGTTCTGGCTGCCGCAACATTTGAATAGCAAATTTTGTGAAAAACCGCGCCAAAACACTTTGCGGCTTACCATGGAGAGTTTCACTTGAAAACGCACATAAAAGCCGTTTTTATGGTTAATTCCATGAAACGGTTTTTGTTTTTTTCCAAAAGTGCAGATGATAAACAACTTGACAGAAGCTTTGTTTACCATTTTAAAGTTAGGTGCTTGTTTTTGCAATTTATTATCTGAGGGCGTAAATGAGAATGGACAATATTTCTAAAGTCAAGTCGTTGATCAAAAAGGGTGTTACGATTCCGAATCCTGATAGTATCGACATCGGAAACGATGTTGCGCTGGAAAAGATTTCTGGTGAGGGGACGGTCATCTACTCCGGCTGCAAAATCTACGGCAATTCAACCCTTATTCTCCATGGCGCAAAAATAGGGTTTGAAGGACCGGTGACCATTGATAACTGTCAGGTCGGGCCACAAGTTGACCTTAAAAGTGGTTTTTTCAGGAACGCTGTTTTTTTGAAGAAAGCCAGTTTGGGTTTGGGTTCTTATATTCGAGAAGGGACCATCCTGGAGGAAGAAGCGAATGTAGCGCATACGGTCGGTTTGAAGCAGACCATCCTGTTTCCATTTGTGACCCTGGGGAGCCTAATCAATTTTTGTGACTGCTTGATGTCCGGCGGTACGAGCCGGAAAAATCACAGTGAAGTGGGCAGCTCCTATGTCCATTTCAATTATACTCCCAACCAGGATAAAGCAACACCATCGTTAATCGGTGATGTTCCTAGAGGCGTTATGCTCAACCAGCAACCGATATTCCTGGGCGGACAGGGGGGGCTTGTCGGCCCTTGTCGTTTGGAATTTGATACGGTTATCGCTGCTGGTTCAATATGTCGAAAGGATGAGCTTAGACCGGGAAGATTGATTTTTTCAGAGGAAGGGAAGGGTGGAAGTGTTCCGTTTATCCCGGGGATACATTATGATATAAAAAGAAAAGTAATGAACAACATCGTGTATATTGCCAATCTCATGGCACTTTTTCAGTGGTACATGCATGTTCGATCTTTATTTATTTCACAGGATTTTCCGGATGCTCTTCACGATGGACTCGTCGAAAAACTGAGTATGGCAATTGATGAAAGAATAACAAAACTAAAGTTGTTTTCACAAATGATGCTCGATTCAGCGCGAAAATACACAGCGGTTGTAAAAGAAAATGCATCATCCCTGGTACTGCAGCAGAAAAAAGAGCTTTATGAAAGATGGACTGAGCTGGAAGCACATTTCAAAGAACACCCGAATAGAGAGGGAAAAATGAGCTTGAGAGATCCATTTTTGGAAAAAACCAATTCTGCTATCACCGTATCGGGAAAAGAGTACATTTCTGTGGTTACAGGGCTCAAGCCTGATGATGCGGAGCTAGGGACCCTGTGGCTTCAGGGAATTGTAGATGGCATTGTTGATGAAGCGCTCAACATTATGCCGTCGTTTAGGTAGTGTCCATCCATAAATGGCCCTTTATGCCCTGTTCGGCGTTCTCCGCGGGTTTCCGGCTGCGGCCTTGATCAGGACAAAAATTGCTCATTTCTGAATTGGACACCCATCGTGTTCATTTTGAATTCGTGGATGGACACTAGGTAAAATTATGCACAATTTATTTGGCACAGACGGCATACGGGGGGTTGCCAACGCATATCCGATGACACCTGAAATGGCATTGAACATCGGCAGGGCGGTTGCTTTTCTTTTCAGGAGAAATGACGGCAGGCCAAAGATTATCATTGGAAAAGATACTCGCATCTCCGGAGACATGATAGAATGTGCCATCGTTTCAGGGATCTGTTCAATGGGAGGAAGCGCGCACCTTGTTGGCATACTTCCGACTCCCGGCGTGGCATTCATGACCGTTTCAACCAATGCAGACGCCGGAATTATGATATCTGCATCTCACAACCCTTTTTATGATAACGGAATAAAAATATTCAAAGGAGATGGCTACAAGCCTACAGATACAGAAGAAAAGGAGATTGAGCAGCTCGTATTGGGTGACAAATTGGTTTCCATATCCGGGTCTGTTCGTGAAACCGGCAGAGTGCATTTGATGGATGATGCTGTAAAAAGTTGCGCATCTTTTCTAAAGGGCACGCTGTCAGAAACCTGTTCGTTAAAAGGAATGAAAATCGTAATCGATTGCTCAAACGGTGCCACTTTCAAGGTCGCGCCTCAGCTGTTTAATGAACTTGGGGCGGACGTTGATTCACTGTTTATCAATCCTGACGGAAAAAATATCAACGAACGTTGCGGATCACAACATCCTGAAACTTTATCAAAAAAGGTTGTGGAAAACAGCGCTGACATCGGCCTTGCATTTGATGGTGATGGTGATCGGCTTGTTGCGGTGGATGAAAAAGGCACTGTTCTGACCGGAGACCAGGTACTTGCCGTCTGTGCAAAATCATTGAACAAAAGAGGACTGCTTATGGGAAACCGGGTGGTCATCACGGTCATGAGCAATATGGGGGTTCAAATCGCTTTGAAAGATATGGGAATAGATTACGATGTTGCGAAGGTAGGAGATCGCCATGTTGTAGAAAAGATGATTTCGACCGGCGCGACCCTCGGCGGCGAAAATTCCGGACACACGATTTTTCTGGATCAGCATACAACCGGCGATGGGATACTGACGGCTTTAAACCTGATTGAAGCCATGACAGAAGAATCGAAACCTCTGTCCGAACTATCTAAAATTATGACCGTTTTACCACAAGTCTTGATGAATGTGGAAGTCCGGCGCAGACCCGAAATTGAAGACGTCCCGGAAATCATGAAAATTATAAAATCAATAGAGACACAACTCAGTGAGAAGGGGAGGGTACTGGTTCGCTATTCCGGAACACAGCCGCTGTGCAGAATAATGGTCGAGGGACCTACAAAAGAAGAATGCGAAAAGTTTTGTCGGAAAATTGCCAAGGTGGTTAAAGACCAGATCGGATAACAAAACGCCCCTGTTGGTTTTTTGCAACACAGGGGCGCGTCACGGCAGGGAAAATAAAAGTCAAAAGGGTGATTTAGTCTCTTCCTCCAAAAATATGGAGCATGAATATAAACATATTGATAAAATCAAGATACAGTGTCAGGGCACCGATTATGGCGCCTTTTCTGGCAACACCGGCGTCAAGTTCAGCAGGCTGCGTCAGTGCCATGGTTTTCAGCTTCTGGGTGTCATACGCCGTCAAACCGACAAAAACTAATACACCGATATAACTGATAATCATACTCATTCCCGAGCTTTGGATAAAAAAATTGACCACCGATGCGATGATGATTCCGATAAGCCCCATGAACATGAACTGTCCCATTGTGGTGAGATCGCGTTTGGTAACCATTCCGTAAATACTGCAGGTAATAAACGTCGCGGCACAGATAAAAAAGACCGAGGTAATGGATGATCGTGTATATATAAGAAAGATCGAAGAAAGGGTTACGCCGTTTAGCGATGCGTATAATACAAACAAAGCAGTTGCAGTTGATGCCTGCATCTTGCTCACTCTGCTTGCGAGCGAAAAAACGAGTGCCAGTTCACCGATGATCAACCCATAAAACAACAGGGTGGGTCTCAGCTGATTACCAACAACCTCAAAGAGTAGCCTTAATATGGCTTCACTGTGTGAAACATAGAAAGCAACAAAACCAGTAAGTGCTAATCCGATTGCCATCCAGTTGTAAACACTACGAATAAATGTATTAACTTGAAGCTGGGTCTGTGTTTGTTGAACCGAAAGCGTTTGCATTATTTCCTCCTGAAATATATGTCTTGTACTGATTTATATACAAAAATACTGAAACAGTGAAAATGCAAAATATATAACGCTAATATAACACAGATGCCAAGGATTTCAACATGAAACCGGAACAAATATATCAAGACTTAAAAGATCTTGGTGAAAAGCTTGGCGTAACCGTATCAGAAGAAAACTTCCGTAAAACAGCTGTAAAAGCGAAAAGCGGTTTATGCAGGGTAAAGGGCAAGGATATATTTATCATGGACAAGCAAAAACCGATCCAAGACAAGATTGAATTACTGGCATCCTGTCTCAGCAAAATGGCCCATGAAGATGTATTTGTCGTCCCTGCTATTCGGGAGTTACTGTATCGATAAATATTAGTTTACATAATATATCTTATCAGACGTTAATGGAATTTTCAAGGGGGAGGATCGATATCGGCAAAAACCATTGAATGGTATAATATTCTATGATAGTCTTATTCAGTCTGTAGATTGATTTCCTTCCACAGCATGCAATACTGTATTGATCATATTCAGAGCGTATCCCCGTTTGGCTTGAATATAGTGCGCCTAAGCGTAGAATAATCCAACTTGAACCCGTCATTCTCTTCGCTATGAATTACTCAATCCAAGAATCCATGCGTCATATAAGGATTCGATCAACTGAACGTTTCGCTAACTGCGTAATAATTAAATAAACAAATTTTACAAATTCGTAAAAAAATTATTTTGCGAACGACATTAAGCAATTTTGTAAAAAGATTTGCAACGAGCCTGTCGGTAAAAATTTCAAACTGTTTGAGTGCGTTAGCCCGAGTTGTTGAAATTTAGCCAGATGAGTAATGAATCCCAAAATTGCTCACGGAGAGAGCAAAAACAGACTTTTTACGATGCCGTCAAATTTAATTCAAACAAACAGAGAGAAAGTGTCAAACCAGCATATTCGAAAACAGATTTATACGGTTTCAGAACTCACCTCAGAAATTAAAGATTTACTTGAAGAAAAATACCCATTTGTCTGGATTTCTGGTGAAATATCTAACTTTAAAATCCCGGTTTCAGGGCATTTTTACTTAACTTTAAAGGATGAAGATGCTCAAATAAATGCGGTGATGTTTCGAGGCCAAAATCGCAATCTGAAATTTTCTCCTGAAGACGGCATGAGTGTTACGGGAATGGGCCGGATCAGCCTTTATGAACCCCGTGGCACATACCAAATCATATTGGAATATCTGGAACCTGAAGGTGTTGGCGCGATCCAGATGGCTTTCGAGCAACTCAAAGCGCGCCTCTCGGACGAAGGCCTTTTCGATGAGAAACACAAGACTCCCCTCCCCTTTTTACCAAGTAAAATCAGTATAATAACTTCTCCTACCGGCGCTGTTGTTCATGACATTATACAAATTGTTACCAGACGATTTTCAACAATCAATATTGAAATCTTACCGGTAAAAGTTCAAGGCGAAGGCGCTGTGAGCGAAATTGTATCTGCCTTAAAGGCCTTAAACACCTTCAGTGACGCAGATGTGGCGATACTTGCCAGGGGTGGAGGATCTTTGGAGGATTTTCACGCATTTAACTCGGAAGACGTCGCCAGATCTATTTTTTCCTCAGAAATACCTGTGATTTCGGCAGTCGGCCATGAAATCGATTTTACCATCGCAGATTTTGTTGCTGACCTTCGCGCACCAACCGCGTCTGCTGCTGCTGAATTTGTGGTGCCGCTGAAGGATGATCTTGTAAGAAGATGCACCATGAATTCAGTTGCGTTAAGAAATATAATTATCTATAAAATTAGTCAATTACGAAACAGATTAAATGATATTTCTAATCGACTGAAAGATCCAAAGAAAAGAATACATGATTTAAGGATGAGAACCGATGATTATACGCTACGACTGACCAGAATCTTTACCAACAAATTACAACAGAGAAGAGAACGACTCGTTTGGCGAATTGACAAATTATATTCAAACAATCCATTCATACAAATCAAAAAAATTAATGAAGAACTTGAACAAAAAACATATAAATTTTTGAATAATATGAATATATATATATCAACAAAGCATTCAGCGCTGCGGGAACTGACTGCTAAGCTCCATGCCTTAAGTCCTGTCGCGATTCTTTCTCGGGGTTACAGCATTACCAGAACCATACCCGATGCTACTGTTGTAACAGATTCCCGAAAGGTCCATGTCGGACAGGATCTTGAGGTGATGGTTGCGAAAGGCGCTTTATGCGTAAACGTTCAATCTAAAAATAATGAATGAATATAGAGAATAAATAAATCGATAAGATTGGAAGTGATGACGGCCTTACCCTGTGATTGTCCACTCTGGCCCAATGTATTTATGAGAATCTTTATCGGTATCAAAATAACAGGATAGAGGAAATCAGACAATGGCCAAACAGACTTTTGAAAAAGCGATGAAAACGCTTGAACAAATCGTTAATGAACTTGAATCCGGAGATCAACCGCTTGAAAAGGCGATAAAGAAATTTGAAGAAGGTGTCCAACTTTCCAAGTTCTGTGCCGAAAAACTGGATGAAACAGAAAAGCGGGTGATGATTCTATTGCAGGATCAGAAGGGTGATTTTTTCGAAAAACCTTTTTCCTCGGAAAACGACTCAGATTATGACGAAACTGAACTTTGATCTGGATTCGTACCTTGTTTCCAAACGGCATCAAGTCGATGCTGCGCTTCAAGAGCTCTTGAAGGATTCGCAAAATCCAAGCCGAATAAGAGATGCCATGACCTACTCTCTCATGGCAGGAGGGAAGCGTATAAGACCTGTTTTATGCATTGCCGCCGCTGAAGCTGTTGGCGGTCATGCAGAGGATGTCATTAAGGCGGCCTGTGCCTTGGAAATGGTCCATACCTATTCACTGATCCACGATGATCTTCCTGCAATGGACAATGATGATCTGCGCAGGGGTAAGCCGACATGTCATGTTGCATTTGATGAAGCGACAGCAATTCTTGCAGGTGACGCCTTGCTTACATTGGCCTTTCAAATCCTCTCGTCAATCGACTCTGATTTGAAAGATCATGCATCAAAATGGCTCTGTGTAATCCATTCCATTTCCCGGGCTGCCGGATATCAAGGCATGGTCGGCGGGCAAATGAAGGACATGGCTTCAGAAGGTATTTTGCTCACTTTGGATAATCTCAAAGAGATGCACGCTCTAAAGACCGGCGCTTTAATTAATGCTTCCGTTTACTCCGGTGCATTGCTGGGCGGCGCAAACTCCAAACAGATAAAGCGCCTTGAACAATACGCAGAAAATATCGGTCTTGCTTTCCAGGTCGTAGACGACATACTCAATGTCGAAGGAGACCCTGAAGTTATGGGTAAAGCGACTGGCACGGATAAAACCCGCCGAAAAAGCACCTACCCTTCATTAATGGGATTGAAACAGTCCAAAGAATTTGCGAAGCAACTTGTGAATACCGCCTTGCAAGCGCTTGATAATTTTGATAAGAGATCTGATCCGCTTCGAGCCATTGCATGGTATATCATTGAAAGGAAACGATGATCGGACTCGAAAACAGCTAAAAAAAATTAAAACAGAATGATATAAAATCAACTTATGCCTAATCTTGAAACGTCGATCTAAAGAGGAGTGATAATACTTGAGCCTTCTCGAAAAAATAAATTCTCCTGAGGACCTAAAATCGCTTTCCCGGTCAGAACTTCCGTCTCTTGCTGCAGAAATACGCAGTATTATCGTTGATGTGGTATCTAAAAACGGCGGTCATCTGGCACCCAGCCTGGGTACCGTCGAACTGGCAATTGCCATTCACTATGTCTTTGATACCCCTAAAGACAAGATTGTCTGGGATGTGGGACATCAGGCTTATGCTCACAAGCTTCTGACAAGCCGCAGAAAAAAATTTCATACTCTCCGCAAGCATGGCGGTATCAGCGGCTTTACGCGCATGAGTGAAAGCCCGTACGATGCATTTACAACCGGTCACAGCAGCACATCGATATCCGCGGCACTCGGGATTGCGTCTGCCAAATGCCTGAAAAATGAACCATCCAAGGTTGTCGCTGTTATAGGGGACGGCTCCATGACAGCCGGCCTTGCCTATGAAGGTTTGAACCAGGCCGGAGACATTCAGAAGGATCTTATTGTCATACTCAATGATAATGAGATGTCCATCGCCCCAAATGTGGGTGCCATTTCCTCTCTGTTAAGTCGAACTTTTTCTGCGAAGTATCTGCAGGACTTTAAAAAAGAGATTAAAGATTTTTTAAAGTCCCTTCCCAAAATCGGAGACGATATTTACCAGCTCGCAAAACGTTCAAAAGAATCTTTCAAAACCTTTATCACCCCGGGGATGTTGTTTGAAGCCTTTAACTTCGAATATTTTGGTCCCATAAACGGTCACAAACTAAACCATCTCATTGACATATTGAATAACATTAAGAGTCTTAAAGAACCTGTGCTCCTTCACATCACAACCCAAAAAGGTAAAGGCTATCCACCAGCTGAAAAAAATCCAACCTATTTTCACGGTGTTGGAAGTTTTGAAGTCAAAACCGGCAATGCTACAGCCGATAAAGGTTCCATCCCTTCCTATACGCAAGTTTTTGGAGAGACTATGGTCGAACTGGCCAGAGACGACTCGAGGATCATTGCTGTTACCGCAGCCATGCCCGAAGGTACGGGCCTTTCAAAATTTTCTAAGACGTATCCGGATCGGTTCTTTGATGTCGGGATAGCCGAACAGCACGGTGTCACTTTTGCCGCGGGTTTGGCCACGGAAGGGTTCAAGCCTGTGGTGGCCATTTATTCCACTTTCCTACAGCGCGCATATGATCAAATCGTGCATGATGTATGCATTGAGGCACTACCGGTGGTTTTTGCCATTGATCGGGGTGGAATTGTGGGAGACGACGGTCCGACCCATAACGGGCTGTTTGATTTGTCCTATCTCAGGAGCCTTCCCAATATGGTGGTGATGGCCCCCAAGGATGAAAACGAACTCCGACAGATGATGGCAACCGCTCTGGGGCATAAAGGCCCCATCGCCTTTCGATACCCGCGAGGGACCGGGACAGGTGTAAAATTAGATCGTAATATTGATATGTTACCAATCGGAAAGGGGGAAGTATTAACAGCTGGTGACGACCTCCTCATTCTGGCCATCGGCAATTCCGTCAATGAAGCGCTTTCAGCTCAATCAACCTTGAGGGAAGAGAATATATCCACTACGGTTGTAAACTGCCGCTTTGTAAAGCCACTTGATGTCGAACTGATCATTTCACTCGCCAGAACTATACCACGCATTGTTACGGTGGAAGAAAATGTTCTTCATGGAGGATTCGGGAGCGCGGTTTTGGAATGTTTGATTGAGCAAGGGATGACAGGCTTTCTTCTTAAGCGTATCGGAATACCGGATATTTTTGTTGAACACGGATCGCAGAAATTTCTCAGATCAAAATACGAAATCGACGCACCTGCCATCGTCAAAGCTGCCAAACGCTTGATATCGGATGCTTGATACAGTCACTTTATATCTATTACACAGATATTCGGCCCT
This sequence comes from Thermodesulfobacteriota bacterium, assembly GCA_042573625.1. GTDB lineage: Bacteria > Desulfobacterota > Desulfobacteria > Desulfobacterales > UBA11574 > JBHPCZ01. The sequence goes on along the minus strand of JBHPCZ010000027.1, from coordinate 17,687 downwards.
ATCCAACAACCAACCCATCATGTCGGAAAAGAAAACAAGGCTTGATCATGCAATTATGGAGAAAGGGCTTGCCCAAAGCCGGCAGCGCGCCCGATCTCTGATCATGACGGGAAAGGTTATTGTAAACAACCGGCCCATAGACAAGCCGGGCACTCCAGTTTCGTTAAGTGACCATATCATCCTCAAAGAGAATGACATTCCATTTGTCAGCCGGGGCGGCCTTAAACTCGAAAAAGCCCTTCAGGTACTTAACATAAATATAGAAGGTCTGGTGTGCCTCGATGTTGGCGCATCCACCGGTGGATTTACGGACTGCCTGCTTCAACGCGGCGCAAGCTCTGTTTATGCAGTGGATGTCGGTTACGGACAGATGGCATGGAAGCTGAGACAGGACCCACGCGTCGTTGTGATGGAACGGACCAATATACGGCATTTACCTGCTGAATCTATCCCGCGGCCGGTTGATCTCATCGCTATAGATGTTTCCTTTATTTCCCTTAAAATTGTCGTCCCTGCCGTGCTTAAGTTTATGAAAAAAAGTGCAAAAATCCTTGCACTCATCAAACCGCAGTTTGAGGTGGGAAAAGGAAAAGTAGGAAAAGGCGGCGTGGTTCGTGATCCGGCTTTGCATGAGTCTGTAATCAAAGACCTTTCGGATTTTTTTTTAAAAACAGGCCTTTCATGCAATTCTGTCGTCCCATCACCCATTTTGGGTCCTAAAGGAAACAGAGAATTTATTATTTATTTGGCGTATTCTAATTCAGAACCATGATAACGCATCAGGATATTATTAAGTTCATCTTGATTTTATTCAGGCAAACATATACAAAACTTTACTTTTAGTTTTAATATCTACAGATTGTCGATTCTGAGAATGTTAGCAGAAAGGAGCTAAGATGATACAAATGGCGGAAAATTTAAGAAACATTGCTCTTGTTTCCCACGGTGGTGCTGGAAAAACTTCCCTGGCCGAGGTGATGCTTTTTAATGCGGGTCTTACAAACAGAATAGGACGTGTCGAAGACGGTAATACCGTCATGGATTTTGAGCCGGAAGAAATAAGGCGCGGCATTAGTTTGAGCAGCGGGTTTTATGAATACGGCTGGAAAAAACATACCATTGGCCTCATTGATACCCCGGGCGATCAAAATTTCTTTTCAGACACAAAACTTTGCCTGCAGGCTGCCGACGGAGCTGTAGTGGTTATTGACGCAGCGGACGGTGTGAAAGTCCAAACCGAACAGGCATGGGATTTTGCAGAAGAATTCAATATACCCTGTGTTATTTTTATTAATAAACTGGATAGAGAAAGATCGGATTTTTCTCGTACTTTTCAAGACGCACAAGAGTGTTTTACACCCAAGCCGATTATTCTTCAGCTTCCCATAGGAAAGGAAAATGATTTTATCGGTGTTGTAGATCTGATCCGCATGCAAGCTTACACGTACGACGAAAAAGGGAAAGCAAAGAAAGTTGATATTCCATCGGATATGATGGACCTGGTGGAAAATGAACGGGAAGCGCTGGTGGAAAATATTGCCGAGTCAGACGATGACCTCCTGGAACGATATCTTGAAGGAGAATCCCTTTCAGATGATGATATCAACACAGCGTTAAGAAAGGCCACGCTGTCCCGTACGTTTGTGCCGGTTCTTTGCGGCTCAGCCACAAAAAATATCGGTATCGATCTTTTTCAGGACTTCATCGTGAGCTGCATGCCCTCTCCGATTGATCGTGGCCCCTGGATCGTTACGGATCCAACCGGTGAGAATGAGCTTGACTGTAATCCCGACCCGGATGCACCCTTCTCTGCATTTGTGTTTAAAACGGTTGCCGACCCCTATGCCGGACGGCTTTCGATATTCAGGGTGGTTTCAGGGACTCTGGGTGGGGACGGGACTATCTTTAACGTGAATAAAGATACGAAAGAACGGTACAATCAACTTTTAGGGCTTGCCGGGAAGGAACAGAAACCGATCACTGAAGCCGGCCCCGGGTCTGTTGTCGCCGTGGCAAAGCTCAAAGAAACAACCACGGGAGATACCCTTTGCGACGACACCCTTAAGGTAAAGTTTAAATGTGCGGAATCGCTTCCGGCTCTCATTTCTTTTGCAGTGGAGTCCAAATCAAAAGGGGATGAAGATAAAGTTTTCACTTCCCTTTCAAAACTGTTGGAAGAAGATATTGCCATAAAGCTGACTCGAAATGCCGAAACCAAGCAGATTCTCCTGTCCGGATTGGGCCAGATCCACATTGAAGCCATGATAGAAAAGCTAAAAAGAAAGTTCAATGTTGAAGTTCAACTGAATGCGCCCAAAGTACCCTATAAAGAGACGATCAAGAAAAAAGCCAGGGCCCAGGGTAAGCATAAAAAGCAAACCGGGGGCCATGGTCAGTTCGGCGATTGCTGGGTTCAAATAGAACCGCAACCCAGAGGGAAAGGTTTTGAGTTTGTTGATAAAATCGTGGGCGGCGCCATCCCGAAAACGTACATTCCCGCGGTTGAAAAGGGAATTATTGAAGCTGCCGAAAAGGGAATCCTTGCCGGTTTCCCGTGTGTTGATTTCAAGGCTACACTGGACTTTGGCTCCTTTCATCAGGTTGATTCTTCTGAAATGGCCTTCAAAATTGCAGGTTCTCTGGCCTTTAAACAAGCAACAAAAGAAGCTGTGCCGGTTCTGCTGGAACCGATCATGAAGATTTCGATTACCACACCGGATGAATGCATGGGCGACATCATGGGGGATCTGAACAGCAGACGCGGCAAGGTCCTCGGCATGGACAGCAAGGGCAGAAACCAGATCATTAACGCTCAGGTACCCATGGCCGAATGCTTAAGCTACGCGCCGGAGCTGAGATCGATGACCGGTGGTCGCGGCATATTCACTATGGAACTGTCACATTATGATGAAGTGCCTGCCCAGGCCTCACAAAAAATCATAGAGGAAATGAGCAAGGAGAAAACTTAGAACAGGGCGTGCTGGAGCCATCCTCCAGTACGCCGTTACTTGCTTTTGCCGATACATTTTTTACAGGGAGCAAAGCCGGCCCAGAAGGCATCCCATTTTCTTGAAAAAAGGATTCTGTTTTCTTTTCCGATTCTTTTTCCAAAGAAACATGTCTTCAGATGAAACCGCTTTGAATGTCCATTTCCCAAATACCCGGTTTCTTTTTCTTTCCAGTTATGCCAGATGCCCTTCCCTGCCAGCATCGCGTTCCGCTGTACTTCTAAAAATTCGTCTTCGTATTTCCCATTCGGTTTTCGGGGTAAAATGTGGGCATACCCCCGTTCCAGCAATGCTTTGTTTACAAACGTTCCCTCTTGAAGAAAAATATATGCCAGCAGCCGTCCGTACTGATCGTACTGCTCTTCGCCAAACTCAAGACGAACTTTTTTAAAAGAAACCAATTTTTCATTAAATTTCTTTGCCGTATTTCCGAAAGGCTCCGCCTTTTGGCCGGCATGCCCAATTTCAGGGGCATTGATCCCGATGTAACGAACTTTCCTTCCATCTTTGAGAACAACGGTATCACCATCATTCACCCATTTGACGGCATACCAATCCGCTCCGTAAGATTGCCTCCCTAAAGAAAAAAAAAGAACTGCCAATATCAAATAGACACAAGGAAAATATTTCTGCATAATCAACCCACATCCAGTCCGCAATGGGACACAGCACTTTCATCCAGCATGTTTGGCAGGCCGCCACGGCTTGACGGGACAAATCCAAGAGACTTCTCCCATACTTCATCATCTTCCATGCAAAAATAGACCAGGATGTCCGGAGAGATTTCCTTTATCCAGGAGGCCATTTTGCGATAAAGTTCGATACGCATGGGCTTAAAATACCGCATCTTTCCATCGAGACCGGAGACGAATTCTCCGTATACAATTTTTGAATCAGGAAAACGCTTCTGTATGATCGGCTTTAAAGAAGGCATAAACCGAAAGGTCCCGAGACTTATCCATACGATATTCTCTGAAGACACATGGGAAAAAAGCTGTTCTACGACCTGCCGGTAGTCTTCTTCACAGCCATCATAAATCATCATGGGATCGAAATGGAAGGCAATCGGGTACCCCCATGATTCGCATTTCGCAGCGGCCCGGAGCCTGGCAGAGAGTGTAGCGGTGTGACGTTCCTCATTTTGGATAACCCGATTTGTGTTCAATGACCAGGAGACGATGGTTTTTCGGTGATGACTGAGGCCCTTTAATCCTTCAATCGCCGTGGTTTTGGTTTTGAGCTCTAGGATTGCATGGGCCTGTTTCGAAAATCTGGAGATCAGCGGCACTGAAGTCTCGGTCCACAGTTCCCATATCATGCTGTCTGTGAATTCCCCGGTCCCAATCCTGCATACGTTTTTTTTCGAAAAAAGTCCGTCCAGCTCTGCAAACAAGTCATGATGGTTTACAAAATACTGGAGCACCGGCGGATGAAAGTATGATTGCAGGATGCAATAAGAGCAGTCCATCGGGCAGAATGTGCCGATATGCAGGATTTTGTAACCACAGCATGTATAATTCCGGGTGCCCGGGCAATCCCTGATAAAGGCGCCTCTATTCCGGGTCAGGAACAGTACGTCCTTCCCTTTTTGAACCGGATCATGGACAGCGGAGATCGAATCGAAAACATCCTGTTTGTCTTTTACGACTTCGATGGGGCAGTTGAGGCGTGACTGAATGGAAAGGACCTGGGGAAAATCGGCCACCTGTTGATCAATATACAGTTTTGAAAGCAACATATAGATTAATTAGTGAATAATTCGGTCGGGGTCAAGAAGGAAACATTGTCTCGTCTATGAAGTGGAGGTAAAATTTATGTTGAATCTATCTATCTTATTGTCATACCATAGACAAGTTTGTTTGAGATCGATGCTGATTTGATAATGCCATGGTAATGAACGATTTTGATTTGGAGGTAAAGAGAGGTATGATCCTGAGAGTGAAACACAAAGGAAGCAGAGTGCAGCTGGAAAAAGATGAACTGCGAGAATATATGCAAAAGAGATTTCACGAGATTAATGTTTGGGCCTCGGGTGTGGCAACCGCACTGGCCGTGGTCACTTTTGTTTGTATTTTCATAATAATAAATGCCAAAGACATATATTTCTACCTGTTGTTTATTTTTCCGATCATCGGGCGTTATCTTTTTGGAACTATAATCCTAAATTGGTTGATAAAACTCTTTAAAGAACTCGCAGAAATTTGATTTATTCGAATCTTTTCAACCCCATTCCCACCCAGGTAAAAGATCCTTCAGGTGTGGTCGCGGCAGCCCATGCGTGCACCATCACCTTTTCCATCACAGCAAACCCCTGTTGGGCAAGCGCCTTCTCCATATCCGCCATTTGAACATCGTGAAAACCGGACACGATGAGGAACCCGCCGTTTCCGGAAATCAGGCGGTGATAATGATCCAACAATTCCCAGTGAGTGGCTGCCTGGAGGTTGGCGAGGATCAAATCAAAGGTTCCCGCAACAGCATTCGCAGACCCGCGAAAGAGGTGCAATCGGTCGTCCATCCGGTTCATTACCGCATTCTGCCGAGAAGCACGGATGGCCGAAAGACTGATATCGCATCCCAGGGTACTGCCGCCATTTTTAAGTGCCGCAGCAAGACCGAGAATGCCGGACCCGCACCCGATATCCAGGATGTGAGCGCCTTTTTTAATTTCCAGCCGATCGAGAACAGTAAGCGCCGCTCTTGTTGACGGGTGAGCCGGGGGAAAAGAACGGAGGGTTTTCAGAATCAGACAGTCCTCGTCCGACTTGGGTCTTCGGATGCTGAAGGGAGATCGTATGACTAAATTTCCGATTCTATAAAACATTTGCCGTTGTTAAATTCTCTTTGTTAGAGCAGCCGGGTCAAGCCCTTAAACAGTCATTGTGTGACGGATATTATATCTGCTTAATATTAAATGCTTTATCGTCATTCACGATAGGCGGGAATCCAGAAAAACTGGAAGGCTTGATTTTAACCCGCGTTTAACCACCTGACCTACTCGTCTTTTTCCGGGGGCTTCATCCTGAATCCGAAAATCATTATAAAGGCAATGCCGATGAGGCCGAAAAGCCCGGCTTCAGCATAACATAATTCCTTTATTGATGAATACAACATTCTCGGTCATCCGCGTTTCAGCTAAAAGTAAAGACCACGCCAAATGCACATGGAATGTACGGTAAAAACGTTTTCGGTCATATTGTTCCGGCGGGAGGATTTTGTTTGACACCGGGAAAATATTTCTCTATGTTTTCATGAACATAACAAAAATCAACCCATGATTGCCTTGCCATTGACAGTTGCCGTAAAGGAGATCGACAAACTTGCCCGTCAGAAGGCTTGATAGTGATATATTCCCGATGACCGACCCAAAAGCAACAAAAATAAGTGGCCCGCCGGCACTTCCGAGTGAATTATAGTGCGGATAGCGATTCTCTCGGATATTCACGCCAACATTGAGGCTTTTCAGGCGGTACTCCGTGACCTTGAAGACCATGCGGACAGAATTCTGAACCTCGGCGACCTTGTGGGCTACAATGCCAGTCCCAATGAATGCGTTGACCTGGTCAGAAGCATTGGGATGCATTCCATTCAAGGCAACCATGATCAGGCCATCTGCGACCAGAAAATTGCCGAAAGCTTTAATATTTATGCGAAACTGGCTGTTTTATGGACCCGAACCGTCCTCACCGAAGAAAACACCCGGTTTTTGTGCGGGCTGGCGGAAACCTCCCACCTCTCTTCCGGCCTGGCATTTCATGGGTCTCCTGAAAGCACGACCGCTTATATCGGTCTCCATTTTCAGGCCAGAAGCGTGCTCAAACGGATGAAAAAGGGGGTGTTGGGCAAAGGAAACGTATGCCTTTACGGTCACACCCATAAGCAGAAGGTCTGGTGCATGGACGTTCGTGGAAAGGTAGCGCCGGTTGATATCCCTTCGGATGGCATCGTCCGGTTGAACAAAGAAGAATTTTATCTTCTAAATCCAGGGAGTGTGGGCCAGCCTCGAAACGGCGATCCCAGATCCTCCTATCTCGTATTTGATACTGATGAGGGTACGGTAAGATTTAGACTCGTGGAGTATGACATTTCCACAACCATGGGAAAAATAGTGGATGCAGGCCTCCCTGAGCTCTTTGCCACGAGGCTGATGGAAGGGACTTGAAAAAGCGTTTCAAAATATGGAGAGGTGGTGGCATGACAGGAATGCAGGAATTAAAAAAGAAAGGAAAGCTGAAGGACGGCACCGAGGTTCTTTTAAAACCGATGGTCAGGGAAGATCGCGCGGCGGTCGGGGATTTCTTTGCTCGGCTGACACCTGCGGTGCTCCAGTACGTGCGTAATGATGTCACCGATTCAAAGGTGCTGGATCAGTGGTTCGAGCATTTGGATTACGGAAGGGTCTTTCCCCTGTTGGCCTTTATAGACGATAAAGTCGTGGCCAATGCCTCCCTTCACCGGGTGAGCTATGGCTGGCGGGAACACCTGGGCACGGTCCGTATTGTTGTCGAGCCGGACTTCCATGAAAAAGGTCTGGGAACATTAATGATCAACGAGCTTGTCGATCTGGCCCAGGAGTTCGGTCTGGAAAAGCTCATGGTGGAGTTCCCGCTTAAGGCCCACGGTGCTCTGGCCATGTTCAAAAAGGCGGGGTTCAGCCCCAGGGCGGTGATAGATGGGCTTATGAAGAACCGACACGGTGAAAATGTGGACGTGGTGATCATGGTAATGGACGTGGCCGCTTTTGCCGGAAGGACTCATCTCTGATTTCTCAGCAAATTCTGGTTAGTAGAGCGGAAGAATACTTTTTCCATACCCCGGAGAAATAGCGGTTATGGCTTCTCTGAGGACTCCGGCATCCGGGTAGCGGTTTTTCAAGTTTTTTTCCAGGCATCTTAATATTACCTTTTCGATTTCCGGATCTATGTCTTCATTGGACTTGCTCGGCGGCGGCGGGGGAAGCTCCAGGATCATGTCCATCAGCACCTTTTCCACGTCATGATAGAATGGAAACAACCCGGTATAAAGTACATACATAACAACCCCAAGCGCCCAGACATCCGAGCGCCGCTGGCTTTTTCCCATGATCTGCTCCGGAGACATGTATGGCCGGGATCCCGTTACCGTATCCGACATCTCCCTCTCCTTGAGTTCCTTGGCTGCGCCAAAGTCGAGAAGCTTTAGGGTGCCGTCAGGCCGGACCATTACGTTCCCGGGTTTGATATCTCTGTGGATTATTCCCATGTCGTGTGCATAAGCGACTCCGTTCATGAGCTGGATCATGACGGATTCCACTTCTTTCTCTTCAAGCTCCCGCTCAATCACTTCGAAAAGAGTTTTTCCTTCCACAAATTCCAGAATAAGCACCTTTTTGCCCTTTTCTTGGATGACCTCACAAACTTCCGGTACAATGACATGACCCGCCAGTCTCTCCAGTATGCGGGCCTCTTTTTCGATCTTGGCGTTCAACTTTTTGCTCAGCGGGATCTTGGCCACAAAAACCTCGGGGGGATCTTTACGCACATTCCTGACCTTCCAGACCTCTCCGAAGCTCCCGATTCCCAGCCGGTCCATTTTCTCATATCGTTGATCCAAAACTTCACTGGCGCTGAACAGTGAACCAAAATCGCCGGTAAGCCGGGGCAGAAGCCTGGCGAAGAGCCCCTTGGGCCTGGTGGATTCAGCCATCGCCTGCTTGTCTTCCTTAAGGCGGGCATAGACCCCTACCCTGCTGACAAGCTCTTTGGAATCCACCGGCCGAATCAGATAGTCTGCTGCACCGGTTTTCAATGCACCGGCCACCAGATCCTCTGCGAACTTTTCCAAAATCACGATGACCGGGATACTGCCAACGCCCCTTACCGCTTGCAGGTTTTTAATGAGCCGCCCGGAATCGAGTCCCGGCCGCCCCAGTGCCAGAACCGCGACAGCCACCTTTTTTTCCTCGGCAATCTTCAACGTCTCATCCAGACTCCCGGTTGTATAGACCCGGTAGCCGCCGTCGACAAGATGGCATTTTAGCGTTTCCGCGCCGTATGGATCGTTATCGATGACTAAAACAGCTCTCTTTTCCGGCTTCAAAGGTCTTACCTCTTTCTTTTGAGATCGACCCGGATATGGGTTTAAATCCAAGCGTTAGTTGCTATATATCCTCGATCACGATGGAAATCAATCTTGAATCAAAAATGTTGAAAGGTATCTCGAAGCGGCCGGTGTTGGCGGGACAGGGAATGCGCTCGCTGTTTCAATTCAATTACCTTGACATGCAAATCTGCCGCTGGTAGCTTGCCTTGATTTCAAATTAAACATCGGAGGACCTGCCTTGACCTTAAAAAGCTTCAATTCAGAAGAAATTCTCTATTACTGCGTGACCATCCTTGCGCTCGTGACCTTCAGTTCCGGTTTTACGCGGTTATTTGCCTCGAGTTTCAGATACCCGAAAACTGAAGAAAAAGAAAGTTTCGACTTCAACCCCTTTACCAATTTGGATATTGTGGGTACCCTTCTGTTTTTTTTGGGCGGTTTCGGCTGGGGCCGGCAGGTGGATGATCAAAAGATAAGGTTCAAAAGGAATAAACTGGGATGGTTCCTTATATCGATGATTGCCCCTTATGCCAGCCTATCCCTTGCACTGGCTGCGGGTTACGTCAGCCATTTTTTCTGGACCGACCGTGTCGTCGAAGTTTTGGTCGGGCTGAGTGTGGGGGTCACCGCCTATCACATCATTCCCATTCCCCCGCTTTTCGCAAGCAGACTGATCTACCTGGTGCTGCCCGGTGAGCGTATCTGGCGAATATACTCAAAGATCGGCCCGTTTATCATTCTGGGCCTGGTGCTCATCGACCGTTTCTCAGGTACACCGTTTTTAAGGGAGATCATGGCGCCGGTTGTGGACGCGCTATCAAGATTTGCATACTACCATTGATGAATTCGTAAAGAATCCGGGCCCAGACCGATCACCAATTACAAATGCCGAAAAGACTTCATCATTCGGCATTCCTTGTTGGATATTGGATATTCGGGAACTTGTAAAATAGTGACTGTTTTCAAGGCCGGGGGCGATGCCCCCATCGTGGGGGCTTCCTGATGCCTCCCGCTATGCGGGAAGAGAACTCACTTCACTTCAAACTCTTTTGACGTTTCTTCAGGCAGAGCAAACTGCTTCTGACCTAGCCCAGAGGACCCGGTTTTTACGTATAAATAAAAAAAGGCGGGAAGGGTTTTTCAAACAACCCTTTCCGCCTTTTGGGTTAATGGATTAAACTATCGGACGTTACGCGCCTGCCTTTCGAGGCTTCTTGGTGATCAAGGCAATAACACAAGCCAGGATGAGCAGTCCGCCCCCGATATAGAATGCCATGTCGTAAGATCCGGTTGCGTCCCGAATTTTTCCGGCCAGCTTGGGCATGAACGCGCCCAGCCCCCAGCCGATGAACACGAGGCCGTAATTGAAGCCCAGGTTCTTGGGGCCGTAAAAGTCAGCTGTGTAAGAAGGCATCAGGGCAAGACCGCCGCCGTAGGCCCAGTAGCCGATCATACAGGCTGCAAAGGTCATGAACAGCGATTTGGCTGCGATCATGGCCGGCAGCGCAAAAAAGATCAGGGCTGCAACACCGGCATTGAGTATGTAAGCCTTGTCCCTGCCGATGATGTCCGAGTACTTGCCGGTTCCGACCCGGCCCGCAGCGTTCACAAAACCGCCGGCAGCCACCAGGATAAACCCGCTTTCCAGGAAGGGCTTGACGATCTTGGCCGCATGGCCGATGATCAGCAATCCTGACTGGGTGTTCAGGCAGAACATGGCGACCAGAGCGTAGAACTGCCAGGTTCCGAGCATTTCTCCGGCGGTCCAGTCCACCACAGATGCCGCCGCCTTCTTTGCAGCTTCCGTCTGGGGCGGTTGGGGCCCTACATATCCCTCTTCCGGCCATGCCAGTATGTTTGCCGCGATGGCGATGACGATCAGATAGGCAACACCCAGTACCAGGAATGACGCCGAGAGGCTATAGGATACAATCAGCCACTTGATGAGCGGAGCAACATAGAAGGCCGCGCCGCCGTAGCCGGCTACCGTGAGGCCGATCATGACGCCGATCTGGTGGGGTCCGACCCATCTTCGTGTTGCCGGAACCGGGGCAGCATAACCAATGCCCATGGCGACTCCGCCGCCGACGCCGAATCCCCACAGGATTCCGGCATAGGAGTGGCCCATACCTGCGATCATCATGCCTATCCCCATACAGACGGCAGACAAGGTCCCGGCCACACAGGGTCCGTATTTATCCTGGATCTTTCCGCCGGGAATCATGAGCAAAGCAAAGATGAGGATACACATTGATTTTGGATTAGAGGCCTGTTCCGCGGTAAGGGCTCCGGCCCATCCGTGGGCCTTCATATAAACATCGTCTGTGAGATATTTGAGCCAGACGGACCAGGCGTACAGGCAGCCCAGACAGAGGTTGATGGTCGTTCCGGCTAAGATGACAGCCCATGCTCTTCCGGGTAATGCATCCACCGGCTGATTAAACCCCTTTGCATAAGGGTTAAATAGTGCCATAAGCACACCTCCTTAATTGAAGTTAGTAAAAAATTGAAGTTAGAAAAATTGCAATATATTACAGGAGACTCGATTTCCGGCCCTCAAGTGGAGTTTCTGATTGCTCCACATGATGGAACCTTGGCGTGCAGAATGAAATTCAAAATCTCCGATGACCAAAACATTTTACTCAAAACAGATATATACTCGACGAAGAATAGATAAAACGATATATTTTAGCCGGTTACCACCCCCCTCTTGGTGTTGATTATCAGCGACTCACAGATACGGGAAAAAGTCCCTATTCTATCGTCGACTGATATTAATGTTTCAAGCAAGAGTCCATATGGAGATGAGAAAAACATTGGTAAGGGAACAATACCAACCAAGCAGCCGATAGTTTCGAGCCATCTCCCACCTCATTCATACGAAATACCCTGCTATCACCTCCTTTCACAGTTGATGATTAATAAATGTACGCTCCCTGCACCTCTACCATACCAATACAAACAAAGTGTAAGCACCATTCAAGGATCATTTCAATTCGTCATTTCCGTGGCAGTGTCAGAATCAGTGTGTTTTTTTATCCCGCGGCCGAATATTTCAAATGCGATTTCAAGGGTTGGCTTCAGAAAATCTTTCTCATGATCGATGATCCGTTTGCTTTCCTCCCAGAGAACGACACCCGAAAAAAGCGCCCATACAATGTCGGCCAGCGCATTGGGATGTCTGTCTATAAAATCACCTTGATGGATACCTTCTTTGAATATTTCAGCCATCGAGCCGAACGAACTGCGGGACAGTTCCTTAATATCTGAAAGCAGATGAGGCGATAAATTTTTCAGGGTTTCACTGGATTGAAGATGAAACATGTTAATAAGGACCGTGGGGTCAAACTCATAAACATCGTATAAAGCCTCTTTCAGTGCTTCTATTTTCTGATCAGGTGATTTGTCCTTTTCTTTGGTGACGTGTTGCAATCGAATATTCATATAATGGAGGATTCTGAGGGATAGGGAGGCGAAAAGTTCGTCTTTATTTTTAAAATAGAGGTAGAGTGTGCCCGGGCTGAGTTCTGCCTCCTTGGCAATATCTTCCATTGTGGCTTTGCTAAAGGCTTTTTCGGAAAAAACTCTGGTGGCGGCAATCATGATCTGCTGCCGTCTTCTCCCCCTTTCTCGTTCTTTTCTCTCCTGTATCCCCATAATTAAATGAACCGGATTTATTTTATTAAAATCTATATAGATGGTACTTTTGATTTAGTCAAGTAAATATATTCATATTTTATATAGTATTCCAGATTTTTAGCGGCTATTCATATGGTGCGGATATCTGGAAAGATAGTCTGAAAAGGTGTGATAAAATGCGGGCTTAACCGGTTTTCTTCCAAATTATTCAGTACGGCTTAGGATTTTCTTAAGCGAGGGGTTTCGGATGACTTTATCCAGCGTTTCCCTTCGGGATTTTAAATCATTTAAGTTGTTGAAATTGAATTTTAAGCTATATTTTGTACCTTCAAAATTGTCCGGCGGAATGAGTGTTGTATCTTTGCCGAGCTTTAGCATATTTAAATGCTTGTGAAACCCTTTTTCAGCACGTGTTACTGTCGGCATTCGTCGCTGCCTCAAATAGGATCTGATTTGTCGGGTTTTTTGAGTTCTATCAACATTTTCATTGTGTAATATGGCCTGAAAATCACTGTTTTTAAATACGTCCAAAATCGAAATGTTTTCACGAAGCGATATTTCCTTGACCCGGGTCAGTATTTCTTTTTGTTTATTCAGGCTCAATCTGAGATCCGAGAAAAGATCAGCAAAACCATTTCCTGCTTCCGGGTCTAGGTGACCCAGTTCCAAAGCAATGGTCAGTGAAATAGTGCTGAAAAGGACACCGTTTTGAATGGATCCTGAAAACCGGCATATCTGTTTAACCTTTTCGATTGCGGAAATACTATCATTTAAACCCAGCGACGACGCAGCTTGAGCAAGGCTTTTCGTATCCGGATAAAACCTGGAGAGAATAGAATAGGATCTGGATTTTTCAATCAGATTCAACGGCCTTTGGAAAGCATTATCTGTGATGGCAAACTTAGCGCATTCAAGCGGTGTGGTTTCGGATTCCAAGACCCTTGCTCGAATATCAGGCCATTGCAGGGATCGACAGGCTGCAACCCGGCGAAAACCACACACGATGGTATATTGTGAATTCTTTTCAAGGAGAACCGGGGGAATCATTAGCCCCATATTGTGAAAGGAATCAACCAGATCGTTGATGCGGGTGTTGGTGGTGATACGAAAGGTGTCATCCCCTGCATCGATAGCGGCAAGCTCAAGGACTTTTTCCGTGTAACGCATGACTTGTGCCGGTAAGTTGTTTGAACGCCTCCAGATATTTTTCGCATGTATTGCTGATGACATCCTTTGGAAGGGAAGGCGCCGGGGGGGTTTTGCTCCAGTTTAATGAAATCAGATAGTCTCTGACATACTGTTTATCGAAACTTGCTTGCGGACCGCCGGGCGTGTAAGATGCTTTTGGCCAGAACCTTGATGAATCGGGGGTCAATACCTCATCGATAAGGATAATATCGTTATCCGCAAGTCCAAATTCAAACTTGGTGTCCGCGATGATTATACCCCGAGCATCAGCGATCCGGGCGCCTTTTTCATAAATAGCAAGGCTGAGGCTTTTTACTTTTTCAGCAAGGGTTTTCCCAACTCGTTTTGCAGCCTCTTTAAAATCAATGTTGATGTCATGATTGCCCAATTCTTCTTTGGTAGAAGGGGTAAAGACAGGTTCCGGAAGTTTGTCGGATTCTTTGAGGCCTTCAGGCAGTTTTATGCCACAGACGCTGCCGGATTCCAGATAAGACTTCCATCCCGACCCCGATATATAGCCTCTGACAACACATTCGATGGGGAGCGGCGCTGCTTTTCTGACAATCATGCTTCTGCCGCGAAGGGTTTCAGCATAGGGCTTGCAAGAGGGCGGATAACTGTCCACATTACTGGAAATGACATGGTTGGGCACCAGCGGTTTCAGAATATCAAACCAAAAGAGGGAAATCTGGGTCAGGATTTTACCTTTTTCGGGTATGGGATCCGGCATGACAACATCAAAGGCCGAAAGCCGATCCGTGGCGACCATTAAAAGAGTGTCGCCCAGATCGTAGATGTCTCTTACCTTACCCCTTTTAATCAGGCTCAATTCTGGAAATTCAGTTTGAAATACGGTCTTGTTCACTGAGCTACACCGGTATAAAAATCGTATCTTCTTCTCTGTTTATCAAGGAGATTATTACGTTCCGGAAAAAGCATCAACATACTTTTTTAGAACCCGATGCGCTGTTTCATCGATTTCGAGAAAACGAATTCCGGCTTCAAACTTTCCTTCTTTACCGGGTTTGGAATGTGCCACTTCTCCCTTGATATCCACCAGTTCATCCTCCAGTCCGATGGTCAGCAACACAAACGTTTTTTCCTCGATAGGGATATGGGTCTCAAGCAGGATTCCGGATTTAGATACGTTCAGGGTCCTTCCCATTCCCTGCGACATCTCCTGATCGTTTTCATCCAAACCGATGTAGTTCAGGAGATTAAGGGAGGCGATTCTATCATGTTTTCTTTGCTCTCTAGTTGTCATAGTCCTCACTCAATAGGCCTTGGTTTAACTTTTTGACTTTTCCTTGTTTTTGGGGCCGGGTTTTTTATGAAAATCACAAGCGATCTTTGTGGTTACCGATAAGCTGGTTGCGGTATGCTCTATAATGTTTTTCAACGTGGTTGAAATCTGGTCAAATCCTTCCTGGAGGCTTTCGGAATCCACTGGACGGGTCTCGAGGCTTTCTGAACCGAATACCGAAGCGGAATACGGTTCGTGACCAATATCAAGGAACGAAACGTGCCCGAAATAATCCCCCTCACGAAGGGTGGCCAACGGCACATAGATGTTGTCCATCTGGCGAACGACATAAGCTTCACCCTGTGTGATGGACAACAGCCTTTCATCCTTCTTGCCCTGTTTTATTATCGTTTTTTTTCCTTGAACGTACTCTTTTTTGTACTCTTTTAAACTGTGTTTTTTTGAATGGAACTCCGCTATCCTGTGGGTCACCTCTTTTAGCCTTGTGTCAAGACTCATTGCCACGCTTCTTAATGCCGAAGGCATACGTGTATATTCAGTGGAAAGACGTTGAGAATCAAGGACCCCCAGTTGAAGTTGCTGTGACGCCACGGCTGAAGCGCTCCGGACATATCCTCCCATTGAAAATGAAGCAAGACTTCCAATAAATGCGCCTTCACCGATTCTGAGTAATGTAAGTGGGCCCTTGGGTGTTTTTTTAATAATGTCCACAACACCCTCCAATACCACCCATACCCAACTGCCGTGTTTTCCTTCAACAGCAATCTCACTTCCTTGATAATACTGCTCCTCATCAACCACATACATATAGTCGACGAGAGGCCCCCTGATAATCGGAAGAATATCCCCTTTTTCTGAAGGTTCTTTGTCATACGACACCGGACCCAATACCTCGACCTGGCCGTCATCCAACAAACTTAAACCGTCAAGAATGAGTTCCATGCGGCTTTTTTTAATAACATTTTCACTGTTGACATTCTGTTCGTTGAATTCAAATGTGCCGTCTACCCACCCAAAAAGGGAGTTGACGGCATCAAGCCCGACCAAAGATCCGGCTGACGCATCCACCGGGTTGCCTTTCGCCACATACACCAAGCCCGGTTCCGATGTATATTTGCTGGTAAGACGCAAAACACCGGTGCTGGAGTTTGTACCCAGAAGTTGTATAATTTCTCCGAGATTGAGAAACTTAAGATCGCCCGTAAGAACGGTGTTGCTCATGGGTATTTTTGACTACCCCCATTGCATTTCTCTTTGGAGATGCTTCAATGTTAACTTCAAGCATTCTTTTAAGGTTGCGCCCACGCCCTGGCCCGTGAAAGCGCTGCCCGGGAAAGAGGGCGCCTTAAGCTGTTTGTTTAAATCTTTATCCATCTGTTCAATGGACATGAGGGAAAATCCCTCATCGGCAAGGTCTCTTTTATTATACTGCAAAACCAGCGGGATTTTAAAGATGTTTATTCCGTACTCTTTTAAATTATCACTGAGGTCTTTCAGTGAAAGCATATTTTTCTCACGCCGGACATCAAGCGAGTCCGCAACGAAGATCACCCCGTCTACGCCTCTTAAGACCAGCTTCCTTGTCGAGCCGTATTGAACCTGACCCGGAACCGTGTACATCTGGACTTTAACATCACAGCCTTTAATTTTTCCAATCCCCATGGGAAGAAAATCAAAAAAAAGGGTTCGATCCCCCTCGGTGTCCACTGAAACCATGTCGCCTGTGATTTGCTTTTTATAGGTTTTAAAAATATACTCAAGATTCGTTGTTTTCCCACACCTGCCCGGCCCGTAGTATACAATTTTACACTCTATCTCGCGGTTTTTCAAATTTAAAATAGCCATATATCTCAGCCCCGAATGAATGAATGCAAATATATCACAACTAAGTACTGATTACCTTGATATCTATACTGAAATCTCCCCGCCTGGGTCCTGATTCAATTTTTGTCTTGCCTTCAACAACACCTGTGCCGTTAAACATAGCTATGGGGGAGAAAAATTGGACATCTTCTATTGTGGATCCCAACCGAAAACCTTCTAACACATCATTATCTTGACTCGAAATTAACAGGCTGACCACATTTCCGGATTGGAAACTGACGTCGATCTCGACCATCTCTCCCTTTTTGGGACCACTGGGCAATGTTATTCCGACGGAGTTGATATCAAGAATCTCTTCTTCCTCCTCTTGCATTTCGAGCCCTTCAATCTCTAATTCCAGTCCGCCAATCTCAGGTTCCTTGGCAGCTGCAGGCTCTTTTTCTTTTAAAATTGTTTTATCAGTCCCCTCTTTTGCAAGAATGCCGTTAGAAAAAATACGCAGTTTTTCTAACTGAACCGCAGAAAAAAGATCTCCGGAACGCCAGTCCTCATACTGTGAAATGACACCGTCAGTCGAAGAAAGTTCCAGTTGGCATCTCATGATATTTTTGGCTGCGACAATACGAAGAGAATCCTTTTTCAGTAATTCAGTAAATTCTTTCAAAGCTCTTTCAAATTGGCCG
>JBHPCZ010000026.1:0-39081 GCA_042573625.1 Thermodesulfobacteriota bacterium | reverse complement strand
CGAGAGGTTTCAAGAGAATGGCTGGCAGGAGCCGTATGAATCGAGAGGTTCACGTACGGTTCTGTGGGGGACTGGAGGTGAGATTCCTCCGGTCTACCCGACTATATCTTCTTTTTTGATGACGAATCGATTGGTTGTGATATCAAATTCTGAGAATTGAACTGTCAAGTAATGTATTGACTCACCAAGCGATTCTGGCAAATCAAGTATCAGTCGGGGCAACTAAGAACCACTGCTAACCTTTGAGATTTTTCAACGATAGCTTTTTTGCCGAATACTACGCTTAAACCCTTTAAGATGTCCTGTCATCTGCTTCTCTGCATTCAGAACTACTCGCCCAACAAACTTTTAATTCGGGTGAGGCTGTCGGCGTCGTTGGCCTTTTGCAGGATGGCCATGATCGATTGAAAGCATTCCCGGATGATGGCTGTTTTGGGATTCGGAGAAGAAAGTTGTGCATCGATGGATTTTAGATCGGCCATCAACTCTTCCAAAGAATTGAAATCCAGGTTTTTTTCACCCATCTGGCTTTTCAACCCCGCAGTGGTTTGTTCCACGGCCTGGCGATCGGTTTCATTCAATACCGCGGCATTTCCGAGCACATGGCCTGTATCGCCCTCCCCGGAGAGCGAAGCGCCAAGTTCCTGTGCTTCGTCCGCGCCATCGGCGGTAATGCCAATGCCGCCGTTAAGGGTTTTGATTTCAGCCAATCCAGTACCGATGAGCTCTTCCGCCGTCTTTGAAGAAGCTGATCTATCAAGTCCCAAGGTTTCACCGATATCATACATGGACACCTTTATTGACGGATCGCCTTGGGTTTGGAGATAAAGTTCGACAAGAAACAGAGGTAGATTTTCTTTGACATCATCTGAAATAAACATTGGTCATGCACCTTTTATGTTAAACAGCGTGTAATATTCACCTGTGAATCAGGCGAAATAAAATATGGGGCAAGCTATGGATGTATTTCGGTTTTGTCAAGGTAAGCATCATCTAACTGCAAGTTTTTCCTGAAATCGGGAGCTTTCATATTTCAGCGGAGCGCAGGGAAGAGAACGTTTCATCATTTTGCAGTTGTTTGCTTTTATTGAGTCTGATATTCATCACAATGAAATAATGATAGCGAAAATCAGAATGAATTCGACAAACCAGGCAGAAAGCTACTCCAATCAACCCGTCGCAGGTGCCCTATATGTTTTGGGCGCCACGTTTGTATTTTCTATTTTAGGGGCGCTGGTAAAGGTGGTTTCTGCCTCGCTCACCAATGAGATGGTTGTTTTTTTTCGAAACGCCTGCGCCCTCATTTTTATCCTTCCATGGATATGGTACAGCCGGCCACTTGGCGGCATCCGGACACGCCGATTTAAATTCCACCTGTTACGCGCCATGACAGGGTTGGGGGCTATGTACTGTTTTTTCTACGCCATCGCCCACATGCAACTCTCCGAAGCTTTCCTGCTCATGGCTACGGCGCCCCTGTTTATTCCAATGATTGCCTACCTGTGGATGCGTGAACCGGTTGATCGTAATGTGCGAGGGGCAATCGTTATCGGTTTCATCGGGACGATTATGATCCTTAAACCTGGATTCGGTATATTTCAATCGGTTGCGTTTGTGGGTCTGGGTGCGGGAATGTTCGCCGCTCTGGCAATGGTCAGTATCCGTCGCATGTCCACCTCGGAGCCCGCGATCCGGATCGTGTTCTACTTCACGGTTTTGTCTACCATAATCTCCGCCGGCCCTCTGTTCTGGTCTTGGCATACACCTGAGCTTGCGACATGGTGGTTGCTCATTCTCATCGGCCTTCTGGCCGCAGTCGGACAATTTATGCTGACCAAAGGATACAGCTTTGCACCGGCAGCCCAGGTCGGCCCTTTCACTTATGGGCAGGTCGTATTCGCAACTTTCATCGGTTGGATTTTCTGGGGAGAGACTCTGGATATTCTGACATGGTTTGGGGCTGTTTTGGTATGCATTGCCGGCATTATTACCGCACGCCGAACAGAAGCCCATATTGTCGTCGGTGCGACAGCCAAAACAACGCCCTATGCCGCCGGGGAGATAGAAAGAGAGTAGAAAGTGGTTACCCCCACCTCCACAATTTCCAATTCTATCAACTTTTAGCTGAGGACCATGGGCGCAAGCCCGCGGGAACCCACTTTTTTTGCTGAAAAAACTTTGGACGATATTTGCCCTTTTTATACAGCTCGCCGACTAATTCAGAATTAATTTGTAACTAATAATTGCTGCTGTGGATATTTTTTTGTAGATTTTTTGAAATGGCCTAAACTTACGGGTGGGAATTTTATGAGCCAGACGAAAAAACTGCTTGACATACCACATTGTAGCATTATGGGTTGTATTAGTGGACGAAAATCCTAAACGTTCGCTATCACTTCTTCCATCCTCTGTGTATGGGCGGTTTATTTCTCCTTTGAACCGCCCATACTTTTTTAGGAATACCCTATCCTTAGAAAATAAGAGATAACCGCTTTCGATCAATGTATCTGTAGGGACAATGATGTGCCAGGCTGAATAAATTGGAATTGTCTTGACAACTTAACCAATATGCCATACAGTCACCCCAAGAAGACTTCACGCGATCATTTTTTAAATAAATTGAGATAGGGAAATAAAAGGGGCGATGATGCTCAATCCACAATCTCCGATTCCACTGTACCATCAACTGGCAGATATACTCCTTTCAAAGATTCGCTCCGGAGAATATCCACCGGGCTCACGGATTCCGTCTGAACACAAACTTGCTGAAGATTATCGCATCGGACGGCCGACAGCCCGGCAGGCCACGGACCTTCTGGTTCGCAAACGGTTACTGGTTCGAAAGCGGGGTTCCGGAACCTATGTAAAGACCGGAGAGAAAGAGGTTGATCTCTTTTCCCTTGCCGGAACGATCTCATCCTTTCACAAAAAAGGGATAACGGTGACCACCCGCATTCTGGAAAAGACGCGGCTGGTATCGATGGGAGACGATCCGGAAAATCCCTTTGCCAACCAAAAGGTTTTTTTTCTATCCAGGCTCAGCCAGGTAAAGGAGATGCCGGTTCTTCTCGAGGATATCTATCTTCATGCAACCCTTTTTTCAGGAATCGCCCGGTTTGAACTGTCAGGACAATCTCTCTCGCAAATTGTCGATGAACACTATTACATGCGGCCGACCGGCGGAAAGCAGAATTACAGAATCGGTTATTTAAGCGGAAAAAAGGGTCGAGAACTGGCTGTTTCACCGGATATGCCGATCCTGACCGTAAAGCGGTTTCTTCACTTTGACCAGGCCAAAAACGCCATCTACTCGGAACTTTTCTGTCGAACAGATCAGTTTGTTTTTTCTCAAACCATAGGAGGAATTGATAATGTTTGAACGGGGCTACTATGAAGGGTTCGGCGGCGCTTATCTCCCTGAGATTCTTGTCGCCACCTTTGACGAACTTGAAGAGACTTTTCAGGCGGCAAAAAGGGATCCCGCCTTCTGGCAGGAATATGAGAAGATCATGTCCACGTATTCCTGCCGGCCCACGCCGTTGACCTTTGCTGAAAATCTGACCCGGCATTTTGGCGGTGCGCGCATCTACGTTAAACGGGAAGACCTGAATCACACCGGTGCGCACAAGGCCAACAATGTGATGGGACAGGGACTTCTGGTCAGGCGGATGGGAAAAACCCGGGTCATCGCAGAGACCGGGGCCGGCCAGCATGGGGTGGCAACTGCCACCATGGCCGCCAGATTTGGATTCAAATGTACCATCTATATGGGGGAGGTCGATGTCCGGCGGCAGCGGCCCAATGTCTTCTGGATGGAACGGCTGGGCGCAGAAGTCGTTCCGGTGCGGGAGGGCACCCGGATTCTAAAGGATGCCATTAATGAAGCCTTCCGCGACTGGGTAACGAACATGGATACGACGCATTACGTCCTGGGTACGGCCTGCGGCCCCCATCCTTTTCCGGAAATGGTCTCTTATTTTCAGTCCATTATCGGAAAAGAGGCCCGAAAACAAATTTTAGAAATAGAGGGAAAACTCCCGGCCCGCATTTATGCCTGCGTGGGCGGCGGGTCCAACGCATTGGGGATATTCAAGGAATTCATGGATGACCCGGTGGAACTTGTCGGCGTCGAGGCAGCGGGGAAAGGGTTGTCTTCCGGCGAACATGCTGCCCGGCTTTCTTCAAAAGACGCAAGCATCGGTGTGGCCCAGGGCTACAAGACCTATTTTCTTCAGGATGATGACGGGCAGATGAAGGAAACCCACAGTGTGGCTGCAGGGCTCGATTATGTGGGGGTTTCACCGATCCTGTCACATCTTTCGGAAAATGGTCGTGTTCGATTCGAGGCGACAACGGATCAGGAGGTGGTGGATGCGCTTTCGCTGACGATTCAAAAAGAAGGCCTGATTCCGGCCCTGGAGTCGGCCCATGGCTTTGCCCAGGCCTTCAAGGAAGCGTCATCTCTGCCCCGGACAGAGAGCATTCTGATCAACCAGTCCGGAAGGGGAGACAAAGACATCTTTACCGTGGCCGATGCTTTTGATGATCCCAATTGGCAAGAATTCATAAAGGATAAAGCGGAGGAATATCATGCTCGAAGCGTACCTGCGGACCCGGCTTAAAGAAAAAGAAATCCTGCTGATGACCCATATTGTCCTCGGCTACCCCACATTCGAAGATTCTTTCAAAATCATTGAGGCCATGGTGGATGGCGGCGTTGATCTGATGGAACTGCAGATCCCTTTTTCCGAACCCATTGCAGACGGCCCGGTGATTCTTCATGCCAATCAAAAATCTTTGGCAGAAGGAACAACCGTGCAGAAGTGCATCGATTTTGCTCAGGAGGTGACCCGCACCTTTGACATCCCCTTTCTCTTTATGAGCTATTTCAATATTCTTTTCAAATACGGAATCGACCGGTTCGCCGCCGCAATGGCCCAGGGAGATATGAAGGGCGCGATTGTCCCGGATCTTCCTCCGGAAGAGGGAAGAGAGTATCTCGAGGCCATGGAAAAATACAATCTCGATCCGATTTTTATTTTTTCTCCCACCACGCCGAACGAGCGCATGCAGTACCTTGCGTCATTTGGAAAGGGCTTTATTTACTGTGTGGCCAGAAAAGGGGTGACCGGGAGGCAGACCGATTTTACCGATCAATTAGAGGGCTATCTCACACGATGCCGAAAGGCAACCGATCTTCCGCTGGCCCTCGGTTTCGGGGTGAAAGACAAAACAGATGTCGATTTTCTGAAAGGAAAAGCAGACATCGCGGTTATCGGATCCCAGACGATTCGGCTGGTGGACAAAGAGGGTGTCGGTGCTGTCGGTGATTTTATTAAGGGCCTGGGGAATTAATTGAGAGTTCATTAGCACGCCGACATTGAGTCAATTCTCTTGGTTCTGTGACTATGAGAATATATTCAGCGCTAAAAAAGCTCGATTTATGAATTCATCTGACTTATGATATAAAATTTGATAATATGGTAGCCTTAACAGATACATAGTGATTTTTTAGTTTCAAGGACAGACAACAAAGGGAGGTGTGAAGATGATTAAAGTTACCTGGTACGGCCATGCATGTTTTTCCATCAAAACGAACGGAACCCGGTTGCTGATCGACCCCTTCCTTACCGGTAATCCGCTGGCAACGGTTCAGGCGGATTCAGTGGAAGCCGATTACATTCTTGTATCCCACGGGCACGGCGACCATGTCGGCGATGCAGTGGAAATCGCCAAACGCACAGGTGCAACTGTTATCTCGAATTTTGAGATTCATAACTGGTTTGTCGCACAGGGCGTTGAAAACGCTCACCCCCAACACATCGGCGGTGGTTTCGATTATCCCTGGGGCCGGGTTAAACTGACCATTGCTCTGCACGGTTCGGCCCTGCCGGACGGAACGTATGGCGGGAATCCCGCCGGCTTTCTGCTGTACATCAAGGACAAGAAGATCTATCACGCCTGTGATACCGGTCTTTTTTACGACATGAAGCTCATCGGCGAAGAGGGAATAGACCTGGCCATTCTGCCCATCGGCGACAACTTTACCATGGGACCTGACGATGCCCTGCGGGCCGTAAAACTGATTGAACCGGCGTCGGTGGTTCCCATTCACTACAACACCTTCGATATCATCAAACAGGATCCAGACGCCTGGGCCAGCCGGGTTGAAAGCGAGACCCAGACTAAAGCTGTTGTTATGAAGCCGGGCGATACTCTTGAGCTTTAGAAAGCAGTTTGAGGAGCGCCCTGACTGGATGTTGAAATGTCACTGACGGAGCTTAAAGTCCCGGACAACACAAAAGCTGATATTGTAATTATCGGTGGCGGCGTCATCGGGCTCTGCATCGCCTATTATACCGCATGTGAAGGCGCGTCGGTTATTCTCATCGAGCAAAATCGTATTCCTTCAGGCTGTTCATACGGAAATGCCGGATTGATTGTTCCAAGCCGATGCCAGCCGCTCCCCGCCCCTAAAATTATAGCGGAAGGATTCCGTCATCTCTTCAGTCCCTCGGGTTCATTTTCAATACGGCTTCGACCGGATCCGGAAATGCTTTGGTGGCTCTGGATATTTTACAGATCCTGTAATGAAAAACATTTTTTCCACGCAGTAGAGATATTAAAAGAATTGAGCCTGGAAAGTCTTCGGTTACATGAAGATCTGGCACAGCAGGGAGGAAGCATCTATGAATATGACTATACCGGTCTTTTAAGCCTGTTCGGGAGTAAAAAAGCATTTCGGAAAGGACAGGAAGATGCCCGCCTGATGGGAAAAATCGGCGCTGAATCCCGTGTGATGACCGGTCATGAAGTTCGAGATCTGGAGCCGACCATCAGTTCCCGGGTTTCCGGTGCCGTGTGGTATCGCAGAGGTAGCCGTCTAAACCCGGCTTCTTTTTTAATGTGGCTTGAACAAAAAGCTCGCAAGAATGGGGTTCAATTCGTTAAAGAGACGGAAGTTGTCGGATTTAATCATAACCGGCAACACATTGATGCCGTCCACACGACGCGCGGAGAGTTTCGGGGAGACCAATTTGTTCTTGCTGCGGGTGCCTGGACTTCTTCTCTGTTAAAAACACTGAATGCCCGTCTTCCCATTCAAGGCGGAAAGGGATACAGCCTCACCTTCAGACGCCCTCAAAAAAGTTCCCGGACACCGATGATTCTGGAAGATTTCCATATTGCGGTAACGCCGTTTAATGAAATGTTTCGCCTGGCCGGATATATTGAACTGTCGGGTTTGGAATTGGGAATCGATTTGAACCGTCTTAATAGGATTCGGCAGCATGCACAACAATTCCTTCCGGGGATCGGGGATTTGAAACTCATAGAGATCTGGCGCGGGCTTCGTCCCTGTACGCCTGACGGACTGCCGGTTATGGGAAAGCTCCTACCGATAAGGAACCTGTGGGTCGCCGGCGGACATGCCACAAAAGGCATTTCTCTTGGACCTGTTACGGGCAAATTGATGACCGGCCTTTTATCAGGAAAATCCATCGGTGCGTTGGAGCATGATTTAAGAGCGGACAGATTTTGAGGCAAGCCTTTCGGCACAATGAAAACATGGATTTCCGATTTTAATATTAAAGATATTTGTTATGAAGCCTAAAGACGAAATTGTTTCGATTGTGGATGAGGAAAACAATTTGATTGGCACGGAGTTCCGTTCTGTCATGCGTTTAAAGGGATTGATACACCGAGCTTCGTACATACTGGTTTTCAATTCGAAGGAACAAATTTTTGTACAGAAGCGAACGTTGACGAAAGACGTCTATCCCGGTTATTATGATGTAGCGGCAGGTGGTGTTGTTCTGGCTGGAGAAACATATGAAGAATCCGCCGAGCGGGAACTTGAAGAAGAGCTGGGCATTCGGGGTGTCTCCTTGAAACGCCTATTTGATTTTTATTACCAGCATAAAAACAATCGGGTTTGGGGTCGGGCCTTTGCATGCGTTTATGATGGAAGAATTGTCTTACAGGAGGAAGAGGTTGAAAGCGGCGGTTTCCGTGATGTGAACGAGGTTGTCCAGGCAGGGGATCATGAGCAGTCCACTCCTGACAGTCTTTATGTTCTAAGACGCTGCATTCAAGAGAGGATTTGATCCAATCCAAAAGCTTCATTTTATGAGCCAGACAGAATTTGAAATAAAAGATCGCAATTCGACGCATATCAATCAGGAGGTCAGAGATGAAAATTGAGCAGAAAAGATGGACAGCGACAAAAGGGTGGGATCCCGGGCCCCCGGGCGAATTGGGTGAATCAGCCCAACTTGTTTTGCTGTTTGGCGGCACTCAAATACTGAAAGAACAAAAACATTATGATGAGATCAAAAACGCCTACCCGAAAGCCCACCTTTTAGGTTGTTCTACAGCAGGTGAAATTTGCGGCACCCAGGTAACGGATGATTCACTGGTCGCAACGGCTGTCAATTTCGAATTTTCTCAGTTGAAAGGGGCTCGAGTCAAACTTAGCGATGTGGGAGATAGCTTTCAGGCGGGTGAGCGCCTGGCCGGTTTGCTGGATAAAGAGAATCTGGTTCACGTGTTTGTGATTTCTGACGGGATCGAGGTAAACGGTAGTGATCTGGTCAGTGGGCTTGCCGGTCATCTTCCTGAGGCGGTTACCGTTACAGGAGGGCTTTCGGGAGACGGCGAGCATTTCAAGGAGACCCTTGTATTTTGGGACGGACCGCCTGAGCGAAGTGCAGTTGTGGGTCTGGGTTTATACGGAAATCGGCTGAAAATAGGCTACGGATCTCTGGGTGGATGGGATCCTTTTGGGCCTGAACGGCTGATTACGCGATCGAAAGCAAACATTTTGTACGAGCTGGACGGCAAATCGGCCTTGGAATTGTACAAGAAATATTTGGGTGAACACGCTATGGGGCTGCCAGCCACCGGACTTCTTTTTCCTTTGAGCCTTCGGAGTAAAGAGAGCGAAACCGGCCTGGTCCGTACGATTTTGTCCATAAACGAAGAAGAGAAAAGCATGACGTTTGCAGGGGATGTCCCCGAAGGGAGTTATGCACGTTTAATGAAGGCCAACTTTGACCGTTTGATTGATGGGGCATTTGGCGCGGCAAAGGTTAGTTACGAAGCCATTGGTTCTTCATCTCCGGATCTGGCCATTCTTATCAGCTGTGTGGGCCGGAAGATGGTCTTGCGGCAACGGATCGAAGAGGAAGTGGAAAGTGTTCGAGAAGTATTGGGTGAACGTACAGTCCTGGCCGGATTTTATTCTTACGGAGAGATTTCACCGTTTAAACCCGGGGCCGAATGCTCTTTGCACAACCAGACAATGACCATTACAACGTTTTTGGAGAAATAATCTATGAAGCCGATGCACAGTTTGTTGAGGCGACAACTTAAGCAGCAGTTCGATGATACGGAGTCCTTACCCGATGAATGGCAGGTTTTTGTTGAATCAGTAAACCAGGCTTATTGGCAGTCTGATGTCGATCAAAATATGCTTGAACGTTCACTGGACTTGAACTCTCAGGAACTGGTTCAGGCAAATACGGAAGGTTTTGGAAAGGAAGTAAATTATGGTCCAGTCCGGCTGTTTTTTTGGTAATACAAAACTTAGATTCTGATGAATAAATTGATTCTTTTTCAAAAAAAATGTTAACAGTGGAGGTTATCAATGAAAATTGTATGTTTGCTCGGGAGTCCGAGACCCAAAGGGAACAGCACATTTCTTGCAAAACGATTTTGTGAAAGCGCTGAAAATCGGGGTTCTGAAGCGCAGCTCTTTACTTTAAACAAGCTGAAGTATCGAGGTTGTCAGGCGTGCATGACGTGCAAAACAAAACTGGATCGATGCGTTCTAAAAGACGATTTGTCAGAAGTTCTGGATGCGGTTCGCGAGACAGATATCCTCGTCATGGCGACCCCCGTCTATTACGGTGAAGTTTCAAGCCAGCTCAAGGGTTTCATTGACCGAACCTTCTCATTTCTCGTTCCGGATTATACCACCAATCCCAATCCCAGCCGGCTTCAGCCAAATAAAAAGCTGGTCTTTATTCAAACGCAGGGGCACCCGGATGAAGCCCAGTTCAACGATGTCTATCCGAGATACGAATTCTTTTTTAAATGGTATGGATTTAACGAAAATTACCTTATCCGTGCCTGTGGCGTAACAGAGAAAGGTGAAGTTGGAACGCGAGATGATGTCTTAAACCTGACCGATGAAACGGCGGACAAACTGATGGCATGAGAAATGAACAGTTATTTAGTCTACGATATAGAAACAACCGGATTGAACATCACCTTTGATCAGATTCTGCAATTTTCAGCCATTCGCACTGATATGATGCTCAATGAAATTGAGCGGCATACAATTAAGGTCGAACTTCGGCCTGACGTCATATTTTCTCCCCGTGCCATGATAATCAATCGAATCTCCATTGCAGACTCAATGCAAGGCATATGCGAATTTGAGGCTGCCGGACAGATACATGAACTGCTGAACACACCCGGCACAATCAGTTTTGGATACAACACATTGGGTTTTGATGATGACGTCTTGCGTTTTTCCTTTCATCGCAACCTGCTGCCTCCGTATACCCACCAATTTAAAAACGGCTGCTATCGCATGGATTTACTCCCCATCACCGTTCTTTATCGACTTTATAATGAAGAGATAATAACCTGGCCGGATGATGAAGGAAAACCTTCATTGAAGCTGGAGCACATCAGTTCAACCAATCAGCTTTCCGCAGGACCGGCGCACGATGCCCTTGTAGATGTCAAAGCAACGGTAGCGCTGGCCCGAAAATTTTTCAAAGAGCAGGAGATGTGGAAATATTTGTGTGGTTACTTTAACAAGGAAACGGATCGCAGCCGCATTAAGAGCTTGCCGACGGCGCTTCAGAGTCCCTCCGGTGTGCACCGGAACGGTTTGATGATCGGTAGTGAATTTGGGCCGGAACAAAACTATCAGATCTCGGTGCTCTCCATCGGAAGCTCAATCCCGTATCAAAATCAGAGGCTCTGGTTGCGACTTGATCTGCCGGAATTGAGGGAGACGACGTCTGAAACGGTTCCTGATACGACCTGGGTTGTCCGAAAGCGATATGGTGAACCTGCGATTGTGTTACCGCCCCGCGAACGCTTTTTGAAATATTTGAATCAAGACAGGTCCGACACTGTTGCGAAGAATACTCAATGGATAAAGGAAAATCCAAAGATATTTCAAGAAATTATCAGATACCACCGGGAATATGCATACCCGGAAATTCCCGATCTGGATGTCGATGCCGCACTCTACCAAATCGGGTTTTTATCTCGGCAGGAGCAGGAATTGTGTCGCAGATTTCATGCCGCTTCATTGGCTGAAAAGGTAAAAATGCTCAGCCGTTTCCCGAACGCTGAAACGCGCAGGCTGGCCGGTCGTGTGCTCTGCAGGAATTACACAATAGATTTACCGGCGGAAATTAAGTCGGAATATCAGAATTATCTGCAGCATGTGAATCCCCGATCTGAGGAAGATGCAATGCTGGATTTTAAAGGGGAAAGGCGGACGACACCGTCAGGTGCCTTGCTCGAGATCAACAGGCTTAGAAATGAGGTTGGCTTGGACACCGAACAGAGTGCACTGCTTGACGATTTGGAAAATTATATCAGAAATAGTTTTAAATAATAGTAAGCTTAAAAAGGGATAAAAAATGTCAACGATGATTCCGAACCCGGAAGACTACTTCAAACAGTTTGTACCTTCCAGGGATCCCCTACTGCTTGAACTTGAAGAAGAAGCCGGTCGGGAAGAGATACCGATTGTCGGTCCTGTTGTCGGAGAACTCCTGTTTCTGTTGGCTCGGGCCACGCGCGCCAAGCGGATACTGGAACTGGGGACCGCCACAGGGTATTCGGCAATATACCTGGCCAGGGCAATCATCGACAGGGCAGGGCGGCTGGTAACTCTGGAAATGGATCATGGTATGGCCAAAAGAGCCCGGGCCAATTTCCAAGAAGCCGGCGTACAGCATTGTATAGAGATCAAGGTGGGAGACGCCCTTGAAGAGATGTCTAAATTAATAGAGCCCTTTGATTTTATCTTTATGGATATCGACAAGGAGCACTATGCCCCTGTTTTAGATCAATGCCGGCGGCTGCTCAGAGTGGGTGGTCTTCTACTGGCCGATAACGTCGCATTTAAGGACGCGGACGATTTTAACCAAATGATATTCGATGATCCGAACTGGAAAAGCATACACTTGTTTACTTTTCTGCACCTTCATTCTCCTGAATGGGACGGATTGTGTATGGCGGTTCGAGTATAAAAAATTAAATGGAAGGAAAAATGACAAAACATTCTCATCACTTTGTTGAAACCTATGACGGATTGGTAGGGTTCGGTTTTGATCGGGAAACCGACGAAAAGACGATCATTTATTATCTTCAGAAATTCTCTGATGACAAACTGATGGAGAATTTAATTCAGCGAATGACAGATGACGAACTCGGTGAAATATTTTCAATGCTGACAAAGCTTTTGAAAAAATATCTTGCTGATACCGAGTATCACACACTGTTTTTGAAAGATGATCATTAAAAAAAATAGGCAATTGAGGAGGTATGATCATGCTGACGGAAAGACAGCTGGATAGATATGCGGATGTACTTTTATGGGGCCTGAAGACGGCTCGATCGGGAAGGTTTAAAAAAAATGATATTGTGGTGATCCGTTACAATTTTCCGGCAATACGGCTTGCTGAAATTCTTTACGCAAAACTTCTGGAGATGGGGATACATCCTGTCCAGCGTATGAATCCAACCAGTACGATGGAACGCAGTTTTTTTAAAATCTCAAAACCCATACAGATCGTTTTTCAGCCGCCGGGTGAAGCGGCGCTGTGTGAAAATCTGAATGGAAGCATTTTTCTGCACGCACCTGAATCGATTACCCACCTCGGGGACATCGATCCCAAAAAAATCGGGAAAGCCTTATTGGCCAGGAAATATTTGCGTGACATTCTCGAAAAACGGGATGAAAGAGGGGTTTTCGGCTGGACCCTGTGCAGTTTTCCGACACAGGAACTCGCCCGGCACGCCGGACTCACTATAGAGGAATATGCGAGCCAGATTGTAAAAGCCTGTTTTCTGAACAAAACAAAACCGGTTTCCCATTGGCAGCAAATATTTAAAAACGCGGCATCTATCAAGAGGTGGCTCAACCGCATGAAGGTCAACTTCTACCACATAGAATCCGAAAACATTGATCTGGAAATCACCCCCGGAGACCAGCGGAAATGGATCGGGCTGTCCGGCCACAATATTCCGAGTTTTGAACTCTTTTTGTCACCGGACTGGAGAGGCACAAGGGGGATATATTTTGCAGACCAACCCTCATACCGCAGCGGCAACTATGTCAAAAAGGTACGACTCGAATTTAAAAAAGGCGCTGTGGTTAAAATTGAAGCGGAGGTCGGGGAAAAATTTGTAAAAAACCAGCTTTCCATGGATCCGGGTGCGAATCAGGTGGGAGAATTTTCGCTGACGGATAAAAGATTTTCCAAGATCAACAAGTTCATGGCCAACACCCTGTTTGACGAGAATTATGGCGGGAAACAAGGCAACTGCCACGTGGCGCTAGGTTCTTCCTATTCAGACACTTACGATGGGGATCCCAAGAAACTGACGAAACCCCTGAAGAAAAAGCTCGGCTTTAATGATTCCGCGCTGCATTGGGATCTGGTAAATACCGAAAAGAAGCGGGTTACGGCCCATCTCTCGTCCGGAAAGAAGGTGACCATATACGAGAACGGCGAATTTGCCTATTAGTTAGTGCCCATCCATAAACGGCATCTTTCGGCCCAGGGCTGCGTTCTCGCTTTCCTGCAATCCTCGGAATAGTCCCGCTATGCCTGCTATCGCAGGGACAGCTACGCTGTCGGTTGCAGAAAATGATCGAGCCTTGCCTTGAACCAAAATCTACCATTTATGGATGGACACTATTTAAGATGGTGGGTTAATGGGGAGAGCAGTTTAAAGAAAGTCGGACGCATTCTTCTGCATGATCTCAAAGTCGGCTTCTGAGAGACCGGTGCCACACACGATCTGTTTTGCACGGTTTCGGTCAATCAGATCTCCCGGCTCATGGGCGTCCGTATTGATGACCGTCTTTGCACCGAGTTTTTTGGCCAGCCCGGCAACGTGACCGTTGGTCAGGGAATGCCCTTTCCGGGCGGAGATCTCCAGAAAAATCCCTCTCTCTTTGGCCTTGATGACATCTTCTTCGGTGATCAGGCCGGGATGTGCGAGAACGTCTATGTCGGCATCCAATGCAGCGCTGTTGGTACCGGGCGCAACCGGTTCAACAATGGTTTCTCCATGGGCAATAATAATTTTTGCACCCAGCTCACGAGCCTTTTGGACGGTAGCCCCAAACAGCGGTGGTGGCACATGTGTGATTTCTATCCCGGGAATGACCCTAATCTTTAGAATGCTGTTCAACTCTTCGGCAATGGCAACGATCCTGGGAATAATGAAATCAATGTTGGACGAATCTCCGTGATCCGTTATCCCGATTCCTGTTAAGCCTGCGGATTCAGCCCGCCTTACCAGTTCGGATGGGATTAAGACCCCGTCGCTGAAAATTGAGTGTGTATGAAGGTCAATCACGATATAAACCTTTAATCTGTTTTATCGGTGAGCAAAATCAGACTTTTTACGATATCGTCAAATTTTAAATTTACCGAAATCTTCCGGAGATAGTGTTTCAAGGTACTCTGCCCACTTTTTCCCTTCTTCGCTGGTGTCGGACATCTCAAGATCGGTCTCGAGCTGTTTTGATTTTTCGATAATCTTGTCGTCCACATAGATGGGCGCCTGAAATCGAAGGGCAATTGCAATTGCATCGCTTGGGCGGGAATCCATACTGAACGATCTGTCTTCGGAAGTAAAATATATCTTGGCGTAATAGGTGTTGTCTTTTAAATCGCAGACTTCGATCTTAGACACCTCGATGTTCATACTTTTGATAAAGTTCTTAAAAAGATCGTGGGTCATGGGGCGGTCGAATTGAACATTCTGAAGCGCGGAAGCGATGGATGTCGCTTCAAGCAACCCGATCCAGATAGGAATCGCTTGGTCATCTTCTACCGATTTTAAAATTATAATCGGCGTATTTGATGCCGGATCCATGGTCATGCCCGCAATATTTACTTTACGCAACATAACTTGTTTCTCCTTTCAAGCCAAATGGCGTTGGTTCAACCCAGACCGGTTTGCCCAAGAGTGAATGGGAAAATGCCTTCTCAATCTTGACCTTAACCAGTTTTCCAAAAATGATTCCATCACAGGAAACGGAGTCTTTATCTTGAACAAAATGAACAATCTTGTTGGTGGATGTCCGTCCCGTCCATTGGACATCCTCACATCCGTTCTGTCCGTCAATCCTTCCCTGCTTCTTGCTTGTAGCATCGACAAGGATCCATTCGGTTGACCCGACCAGAGCCTGGTTGCTTCGAGTTGTATATTGCCCCTGTAATTCCAGCAGTTTATGTAATCTTTCCCTCTTTTCCTGCTCCAAAACCTTGTCCGTAAGCCGGGCTGCGGGAGCGCTTGGACGATCAGAATACTTGAATGCAAAGATGCTATCATATTCCACTTTCTTTATCAAATCCAGTGTTTCTTTAAAATCATCCCGTGTTTCACCGGGAAAACCGACAATAAAATCGGATGTAATCGCCATATCAGGGCAAATTTTCCGCAATCGATCGATTTTTTCAAGGTACACTTCTCTGGTGTAGTTCCGGTTCATCCTTTGTAAAACAGTGTTCGATCCTGACTGGACCGGTAAATGTATATGATGGCACAACTTGTCAAGCGCTTTAAAAGAAAGAATAAGTTCTTTCGAAAGGTCCTTCGGGTGGGACGTTGTAAATCTGATTCTCACAAGGCCGTCAATCTTATTGACCATAGAGAGAAGTTCGGGAAACGTGGACAAACCTTCCTTTTTTCCGTAACTGTTTACGTTTTGCCCTAACAGGGTAACCTCCCGGACTCCGGATTCAATGAGGTTTTGGATTTCTTGAATGATACGGGCAGGGTCCCGGCTTGTTTCTCTACCACGTACATGCGGAACAACGCAGTATGCACAATAGTTGTCACACCCCCGCATAATGGTCACAAAGCGGGTGACCTTTTCGTTGCCTTGAAATTCCATTACAGCTGGAGTTTCGTCTATCTTTTCTGACATTTCAATATCGATAATGCGGCATTTTTTCGATTCTATCTGCTGGATAATCCTTGGCAGTCGTTTAATAGCGTGTGTCCCGAAAACAAGATCAAGGTGAGGCACCCGTTCGAGGATCTTTGCACCTTCCTGTTGAGCCACGCAGCCGCCAACTCCGAGAATGACACCCGGTTTTTTCCTTTTTAATCGGGCAAGCCGCCCTAAAAAGCTGAATGCTTTTTGTTCGGCCTTTTCTCTGATTGCACAAGTGTTTGCAATAACCAGATCCGCCGTCTCCATAAATGGGGTCGGTTTATACCCCAAAGGGCGCAATTCCTTCGCGATCTGCTCGGAGTCATACACATTCATTTGACATCCGATGGTCTGAATATATAGATGTTTGGTTGTCATGAATCTCTTTTCGCTTAGTTATGATCTAAACCCTCCGCCTCTGGCGGAGGATCCGGAGAGGTTCTACCGATCCTGGGTACCCCAACAAGCGAGACATAATTCAATCGGTGTGTTGAATATCGAATATCCAATATCCTATGTCGAATATAGAAGGAAAACAGCCTGTTTGCCTTCGGATTGGACTTTCCGTGTTGTTTGAGGCTGCCGTATATCAAAGGTAGAGAAGAGAACACCTCATCATTCGACATTCCTTGTTCGAAATTGGATATTCGGAATCTGTAAACGAGCGACTGTTTCCAAAGCCTGAACCGATGTCACCATCGTGGGAGCTTTCTTATGCCTCCCGCTGTGCGGGAGGAACTCACTTAAGTAATCACGTTAGGGTTCTACAGTTTGTTCAATCAGAAAGTTTTTTTTCAGGTCATTCAAAACCATGTCTACCTCTGATTCACAACCGGGAGAGACATGAAGTATCACAGTCCCCGCGTCAGGGTCGATCGTCGTGAACATGGCTATGCCGTCATACGCCTCTAAAATAAATTTTAAAAAAAAGATTTCTCTCCGATCAACCCGATAATATTTTTTTATTGATTCCAAATTATTAACCTGTGCGGCGATGAACTGCAAGCTATATTAAAATGTGGACCTCGTTAAAGGGCAAGCCCGCTGGATGCAGAAAAATCCCAGTATACATAGGACGGAAGCATTTTAAAGAAGCTTGAGACTTTGGTGTTGGGCGTTAGATGCATTTAGTTTAATGGCATGTACAAATGCACGTTTTATACACCCATTTATAATTGGTGCCCATCCACGATGTTGGGATGAAACAATTAAGTGTCCAATTCAGAAATGAGATATTTTTTTCTCTGAGCAAGGCCGCACAGGGGGTTGCGCCGAGACGTACACTTGGTACTTCGCAGGCGGAACCCCGCGGAGAACTCAGCTCAGGGGAAAAATAGCCATTTATGGGTGAGCACTAATTAGCATTACATGCCGTTCAATTTCAATTCAAAAAAAAAGCGCTATCAACTTTAATGTTGTTCTCAATTTTATAATAATATATGGCCTTTTTATGCAAAAGCAATGGGACATCCTGCAGCCGGATATTCATACGGTCAAGAATCTTTGCAGGGTTTTAAAATGCAGCCCGGTCACGGCATCCATCCTGGTCAACCGTAAGATTTCCTCTCCGGAAGACGCTCTGCGTTTCCTTAATCCTTCACTGAGCGGCCTGCGTTCCCCGCTTTTTTTTAAAGACATGGACGCCGCGGTCCGGCGTATTTCCGATGCCATTATTCGCCATGAAAAAATCCTGATATTTGGGGATTACGATGTAGATGGCATCACCGCGGCAGCAATCCTGTTGGAATTCTTCCGGTATGTTGATGCTGACGTCTCATACTACATTCCCCACAGGGTCGAAGAGGGCTACAGTCTGAAAGCCAGCCATATTTCAGATTTCGCAATGGTAAACAGAGTAAATCTCATTATTACTGTAGACTGCGGATCCGCCAGTTACAATGCCGTAAAAGCGGCTAAGGATGAAGAAATTGACATCATCATAACCGACCACCATATAGCGGCAGACAATCTGCCGCAGGCGGTTGCCGTTGTCAATCCAAACCGTTACGATTGCGATTCCGGTTTTAATAACCTTGCCGGTGTCGGTGTGGCATTTTATCTTCTGATATGTCTGAGAACGCACCTGCGTGATATGAATTTCTGGATCAAAAAACCGGAGCCGAATCTGAAAAGCATGTGCGACTTTGTCGCCCTCGGTACCACAGCAGACATGGTCCCCCTTGTGGAAGAGAATCGGATCTTATTGAGGACAGGTCTCGATATCATCAATTCAAGGCAACGGCCCGGCATCAATGCCCTGATAGACGTGTCAGGCCTAAGCGATCAATATATAGAAGCACATGATATCGCCTTCAGGTTGGCGCCGCGATTGAACGCCGCAGGTAGAATGGGGGATGCGTCAATTGCTGTTGAACTTTTAACAACAACAGATATTGAGACAGCAAGGCAAATTGCCCATTCTCTTGATGATATGAATATGGAACGCCGGGATGTGGAAAATGAGATACACACGGAAATCCAGGGGACCCTGAACAGAAATCCACATCTTCTTTCAAAAAGGACACTGGTATTATCCTGTAAAGGCTGGCACGAAGGGGTTCTCGGGATTGTCGCCTCAAGGTTTGCAAAGATATATTTTCGCCCTGTGGTGCTCATTGCAATTAAAAACGGCTTTGGCAAAGGCTCGGCGAGAAGTATACCGGGAGTTGATTTATATCAGGGGCTCATGGCGTGCAAAGACTGTCTTGAAAACTTCGGCGGCCATTCTATGGCGGCAGGGCTTAAAATACAAACGGAAAAGATTGACTTGTTTGGCGGTAAGTTTGAAGATGCCGTATGCAAGATGACCAGTCCGGATGATTTTGTAGAAAAAATTCTTATCGATTACGAGCTTGACCTGGATGGTATTTCAGATAAACTGATTGATGAGCTTGAATCCTTGAAACCATTTGGGAGCGGCAACCCTGAACCGCTTTTTTCCGCCAGAAACATTAAGGTGTTAACTTCAAGCCTCGTCGGAGAAAACCACCGACGCATGGTTTTAAGTCTGCCTTCCGATAGTACAGGCAAGACCATTAATGCCATTCAATTCAATGTTGACACCCGATTCCCTTTTAAAAAAGACCTGGATCAGATTGCATTCCGGCTGCGATGGAATCGATGGGCCGGAAAAAAAACAATACAGATGGTCATCGAAGAAAGCTGTTGATGTTTCTTGAAAAAAATAGATTAACATTTTTCTTGCAATAGAGGTTTCCAGGCATTATTATTTTTTCCGATTTCCATAGAAATGATATATCTCTGGAACATAATACGATAAAACCGTATCACAATTGTCAGCAGTAAAGGAGATATCCCATGGCCAAGATATTTCGACCCAGTACCCGTGAAGCCAGTATATTGTCAAAAATCGAATCCTCGAAGGAATATGCTCGCAGAAAGGCGATACAGGGGGTAAAAGACTGTGCTGAACCGCTTTCCAACGCTATTGCCATGAAACTTGTTGAAAGCAGCCTTGTGGAAACAACCAATAAAAATGTTCTCGAGGAACAGATAAAAAATTGTTGCGATACGCTAAGCCGCGCCGATGAATTCGAGATTGACTATCAAAATGCACCGTTTAGACAAATTGTACCGAATCCGCACGTTGTAAGCCTTTATGTCACCGCTTTTGTTATTGAAACGCTGATTAATCATAAGGTCGTTGTCGATATTTTTGGTTCTGACGAAGAAATATATCACTGCATACACAGACAAGTCTCCAAGTTTCTGCCATAACAATGCGCCCTTCCTTTCATCCAAGGCTTGTGAACGGACCTTTCGATGACCCCGGACTTTTCATACCCTTTCTTTTTGAAAAGCGCGCCATACTTTTTGATCTGGGTGATATCCATTCTCTTTCAGCCAGGGACATCCTGAAGATCAGCCATGCTTTTATTACCCACACCCACATGGATCACTTCGTGGGATTTGACAGATTGCTGCGGCTCTTCCTTGGCCGGGAGAAACACCTTTATCTGTATGGCCCTGAAGGCCTTTTAAAAAATGTTGAAGGGAAGCTGGGGGGATATTCATGGAACCTTGTAGAGCATTACAGCCATCGGTTTGTTTTGCATGTCACCGAAGTGCATCCGGAATATCTGATTTCACAGGAATACCCGTGTCAGAATAATTTTCTTCCAACCCGTTCGCCGCTCAAGCATCCGTTTAACGGGGTTCTGATCGATGAACCCGCCCTCTCTGTTTCCGGGGTGAGACTTGATCATAAAATCCCCTGTATAGGATTCAACATCAAGGAACGGTTTCACGTCAATATAATGAAGGAACGTGTTTACGATCTTGGGCTTGAAATCGGTCCCTGGCTTAAGGAGTTCAAAACAGCATTGTACAACCACAAAGATCCCGAGTCAAAATTTGAGGTTCGATTCGGAAAGAAACGAGCAAAGAGAAAAGAATTTGTTCTTGGTGATCTTTCAAACCGGATTGCCCGTAAAACACCAGGTCAGAAGGTGACCTATATTTCGGATGTGGTGTTCAGTAAAGCGAATATCGAAAAGATTGTTTCATTTGCGAAAGATTCGGATCATCTTTTTATAGAAGCCGCGTTTCTTGAAAAACACAGGGATATCGCCCGAAAAAAATGCCACCTTACCGCCCACCAGGCCGGCAGCATTGCGGCATTGGCCGGTGTGAAACAACTCACGCCTTTCCACTTTTCACCGAGGTATATCGGCCAGGGGCATCTGTTGCGGGAAGAGGCCATGGAGGCCTTCAACAGTTTGTAAAGACTAAATATAGAATGCTTTTATCTTTTCCACGACATATGATAGCTGATCATCTGTAAGCTCAGGATAGATCGGAAGGGCGAGGGTGTGTTTTGCCGCGTGTTCTGCAACGGCGAAATCTCCATTTTTACAATTCAGATCTGAAAAACATTCCTGAAGATGCAGGGATACAGGGTAATATACTTCAGTACCGATATCCGCCTCAATCAGGAAACTACGAAGATCATCTCTCCGATCGTTGACGCATATCACAAATTGATTATATATGTGACGTTCTTCTTTTTCAAACGGGACTTTCACCACATCATCAAGACCGGCAAGGGTAAAAAGATCTCGATATTTTCGTGCATTTTCCTGCCGGGCTTGGGTCCAGCCATCAAGGTGTTTCAACTTTATGGAAACAATGGCGGCCTGGAGTGCATCAAGTCTGAAATTTCCGCCGATCATCATATGATAATACTTGGGCTGGGCGCCGTGAGCCCGGAGAATGTGCAGTTTGTCATAATATTCATCCGAGTTTGTCGTGACCATTCCCCCGTCGCCGAAAGCCCCAAGGTTTTTAGAAGGGAAGAAAGAAAAACAGCCGAAATCTCCTATTGATCCTGCACGCCGCCCTCTGTATTCCGCGCCGATAGCCTGTGCTGCATCTTCAATGACCCGCAGATTGTATGTGTTCGCGATATCGAGAATAGGGTCCATGTCAGCGCACTGACCATACAGATGAACAGGGATAACCGCCTTCACTTTTTTCTTTTCATTATGAGTCATGCCGTCTATGGTTTTTTCCAGGGATTCAGGGGAGATGTTATATGTGTCCGGGTCGATATCAACGAAAATCGGTTTGGCACCCACACGGCAGATGCAGCCCGCGGTTGCAAAAAAGGTATAAGGTGTTGTGATGACCCTGTCTTTCGGTCCGATACCCGCAGCCATCAGTGAAATGATCAGCGCGTCTGTTCCTGATGAAACCCCAACAGCATGTTTTGAAAAGCAATATGCTGCGACTTGTTTTTCAAGCAAATCAACATGAGGTCCAAGGATAAAATACTGGCTCTCATAAATTTCTTCCGTAACTTTAAGGATTTCTTTCCTTATGGTCTGATACTGGTTTTTTAAATCTAACAGGGGTACTTTCATAGTGTCGTATTTTAGAAAATTTTATTTTATCGGGTTTATAAATTTCAATAGTTGCACTTTGTCTCTATAGATATTGGATGCTGGATAAAAGATAATATTTAACCTTTGAAATCATTATCGCATACAGGCAACCTGGTTTTTAGCCGTGTCAAACTCGTGCATAAGTGATCGTAAAGAAAGAACAGGTGATAGTAAATACATAATACCATTATTGCCCGTATTATTTAATCCAAAGAAAGAATTCGCCATTTTGCTGTTCTTTCTAAACGCTCACTAATACACTCAAACAGTGACCCGCTAAAAACCAGATCACCTGTATGCTTTCAAAACACATTTAAAAAGCTAAATTAATATGATGAGAGAATGAAACCGTTTTAATGGCCCAGAATAGAGTACCCAGCATCAAGTATCCAGCTCCACCTGAATAAGACAAAGCGGATCAATGCCTGGATTTTCGAGTTTCACAACTTCCTTTTCAGAAAAAATCGCTGATTCCCCTTTACTTAGCAGCCGGGTTGATTTGTCTGTTATAATTTTGGCTTCGCCTTTCACTATAAGCAGATGTTTTTTTGCAAGGGCCTCTGATCTATCCTCGAAAAGCGAGCCGGGATAAATCACAATTCGAGTGACTTTTATATCTGCTTCATGTTCAAGTACCGTACAGCTTCCCCATGGAAAATTGACGGTATTGTGCGTATAAAATTCCCTTCTTTCCGTTTCCTTGAGGTTTTCGACAATTGATTTGACATCCCGGCTGCGATCCATATCTGAAACAAATACCGAATCGGCGGTTTCAACCACAACCATATTGTCCAGATAATTTGTCGCAATCAGCCGTTCATGCCCCATGATGAGGCTGTTTTTCGTATCCTTGGAAATAACGTCCCCCTTGATGACATTGTTGTTTTCATCTTTTGGGAGATAGTTGTACAGTGATTTCCATGTTCCGATATCGCTCCAGCCGAAATCGGACGGCAGGACCACTCCTCGATCTGTTTTTTCCATGACGGCATAGTCGATCGAGATATTCGGCAGTTGTTCATACCCTTTCAGGGTGATCGAACCTTCGATGGATACTAAATTCTCCATGCTTTCAAGAAGCTCTTTCTGAAAAACTCTGAATTCATCCATCATGACCGAAGCCTTGAAGGCAAACATACCGCTGTTCCAGAAAAAGTTTCCGGCCTCGATATATTTCTTTGCTGTTTTGATA
Organism: Thermodesulfobacteriota bacterium; assembly: GCA_042573625.1. Taxonomy (GTDB): domain Bacteria; phylum Desulfobacterota; class Desulfobacteria; order Desulfobacterales; family UBA11574; genus JBHPCZ01. Next base: position 15,773 of record JBHPCZ010000026.1, on the reverse strand, counting down.
TCCGGCTTTTCCACGAACCGTTTAATAGACAATGCACCTTCAAGTACTTCTCCGGAACCTTCAATATATCCGTAACCTGTTTCAGGATAGTGGGGTTTAATACCGAAGGTTACGATATGCCCCATCTCGGCGAGCTTTACTGCGGACGCTAATTTTTCGTGAAAATCTTCAATGTCCTTGATGACATGATCTGCAGGGAATACACATAACACAGCATCTGTTTCTTTTTTCAAAATCTCCAGGATCGCGAGGAGAATGGCGGGTGCCGTGTTCCTGGCACACGGTTCGCAGATGATCTTCCCGTCAGGCTGAATATCTATCTCCGCCATGTGCTTTTCGATTTCGTGGAAATGTTCCTTTCCGCACACCACTATGATTCTTTCCGCATCGATCACATGAGCCAGCCTTTTCATGGTGCTTTGAATAAGGGATTCTTCGCCGATGAATTTGACCATCTGCTTGGGGAAGCGTTGTCGGGATACGGGCCATAGGCGTGTCCCCGTCCCGCCGGCCAGTAATATCGGGAATGTATGTATTTGCTGATTAGACATGCCTATATTTTGTTTCTCCTTATTTTTGAAAATTATTCGATTTCGGTCTCGGCGAGACAGCATGGCAGACTGTTTCTACAGATGGGTAACCGAGAAGTCTGTTAACATCCTGCGTTAAAGCTGAACCCGCCTTTAATGTCATGCTGTCGGGAAGGGCAATGATAGTTTCTGTTTTTTCAGGATTCAGCAAATGAAGGTGCGCATGGCAAGGCCCGGGGTGTCTTCTGAAAATATCGAGTAGCTCGACAAGCAAAGCTCTTTCTGTTCGGGTCATATCCAGATTGAAATGTATCTGTGCGGTCCATGTCTCTTCTGCCTTGTCCATCAAAATGACTCTGTCTGCCAACACTTTAACCGAGTTTTCGTCCTTTTGAACCTGCCCCTGAACAAAAATGGGGTTGTCGTCCATTAAGAGATCACTGACCGACATATAGACCGATGAAAAAATCGTTATTTCGACAGAACCGTGCATATCCTCCATGGTGACAAAGGCCATAAGATCCCCTTTTTTGGTCTTGATGACCTTGCTGTTTCTGACAATACCGCCAATCCTGACAGCTTCGCCATCTTTTTTCTCCTTTAGCGAAACGGTATTTGCGTTGGCGAACCTATCAAGCAGTTCATCATAACGGGTCAAGGGATGCCCGGTAATATAGAACCCGAGAGATTCCTTTTCAAAGGCCAGCAGCTGCCTTTCACTCCATTCTTCGATATCCGGCATGGAAGGAGGGTTTATCGCATGCTGGGTTCCAGTCGAATCAAACAGGCCAATCTGGGGATCAGATCTTTCTTTCTGGACCCTTTGTCCAAAATCCAAAGCATTTTCCAGGGATGCCGTCATTTGAGAGCGTTTCGCGCCGGTGGTGTCAAAGGCGCCGCATTTTATCAGGCTTTCGATAACTCGCTTGTTCACTTTTTTCAAATCCACACGTTCGCAAAAATCAAACAGTGAAGCGAATTTTCCCTCTTTCCTGGCCTCTATGATCGATTCGATGGCACCCTCTCCAACATTTTTTACGGCAACCAGGCCGAATCTGATCTCTGAACCGGCCACGGTAAATTCCTTGTCACTTTCAATGATGTCAGGCGGGAGTATCGGTATGCCGTGACTTCGGCACTCTGCGATGTATTTAACAACACCATCGGTTGAATGCATTTCACTGGTCAATAATGCGGCCATGATTTCCACGGGAAAGTGCGCTTTCAGGAAAGCTGTCTGATATGCAATCAGGGCATACGCCGCGCTATGGGACTTGTTAAACCCATACCCGCCGAATGTTTCAATCTGATCAAATATGAGCTTTGATTTATCCGACGGGATCCCGTTTTCAGTTGCACCATGCATAAAACGCATTCTGTGCCTGGCCATGATCGCCGGGATTTTCTTTCCCATGGCCTTTCTCAGTTCATCTGCCTCTGACATGGAATAATTGGCCAAGTCCCCGGCAATCTTCATCACCTGTTCCTGATAAACAATAACGCCGTATGTTTCTTTTAGAATCGGTTCAAGTTCGGGAACAATATATTCGACCGATTTTATACCATGCTTTCTTTTTACAAAATCATCCACCATGCCGCTATCCAGCGGACCGGGTCGATAAAGGGCAACAAGTGCGATGATATCATCAAAACTTTCCGGCTTTAGCCTTACAAGCAAATCCTTCATCCCCGAGCTTTCCAGCTGAAAGACGCCGGTCGTATCGCCGGATGCAAGAAGGCGATACGTATCAATATCGTTGAAATCGAGGTTTTCTATATCCGGCGGTGACTTGCCCTGCCTGGTGATGAGCGAAAGAGTGTTGGCGATAACCGTCAGGTTCCGCAGCCCGAGAAAGTCGAATTTCACAAGGCCTATCTTTTCGACGTATTTCATATCAAACTGAGTGACAATCTCGCCCTTCTTTCCCTTATATAAAGGCAGATAGTCCATCAGCGGCTTGTCTGAGATAACAACACCGGCGGCATGCGTGGAGGCATGTCTGGACAACCCTTCAAGTACGCGGCAAATGTTGATCAGGTCGGCGACTTCGGGTTTGTTGGTTGCCAGTTGGGCGAGCCTGGGTTCTTTCGTCAGTGCGTCATCAAGGCTTATGTTCAATACATCAGGCACCATTTTAGCAATGGCATCCACTTCGGATAGTGGTATGTCAAGGGCACGGCCCACATCACGAATCACGGCCCGGGTTTTGAGTTTGCCGAATGTAATAATCTGGGCAACGTAATCACCGCCGTATCGATCCGTCACGTACTTGAGTACCTCTTCTCTGCCGTTTATGCAGAAATCGACGTCGATGTCCGGCATACTTTTCCGGGCAGGATTGAGGAAGCGTTCAAAAATCAGACCGTGCTCGATGGGGTCCAGATCGGTAATTCCAAGAGAATAGGCAACAAGGCTTCCCGCCGCAGACCCTCTTCCGGGCCCTACCGGGATATTCCGCTCTTTGGCATAGCGAATAAAATCGGAAACAATTAGAAAATACCCCTGAAAGCCCATGGAGTTTATGACGGAAAGTTCGTTTTCCAGCCGTTTAATATATGACGCCTCATCAAGATGAGAGTGTTTTGCCTTTAATCGCTGAAATCTCCGATTGAATCCATCTCTAACTTCTCGCTCAAACAGTTCATCAATCTTTTGGCCTTTGGGCGTTTCGAATTTGGGAAAGTGGTATGTGTTAAAATCGAATTCAAGGTTGCATCGTTTGGCTATGTCCACGGTGTGATCTATAGCGCCCGGATAATTCTTGAAATCGGCATACATCTCCGATTTTGATTTAAAGTAGAGCTGGTCAGTTCCGAACTTTAATCGATTCGTCTCATGAATGGTCTTTCCGGTCTGGATGCATAAAAGCACATCATGTGCGCGCACATCTTCCCGGTTGAGATAATGACAATCGTTTGTTGCAACCAGCGGGATCGAAAGCCGTTGACTCATATCCAGAAGGGCCTGATTCACGTTATCCTGGACGTCGATGCCGTTGCTTTGAACCTCAAGGAAAAAGTTGTTCTCACCAAGGATGTCAAGATAGGAACGCGCGGCCTCGTCAGCCTTGTCCGGACTGCCTTCCTGAATCCGTCTGGGGATTTCGCCGTGAAGGCATGCAGAAAGGCCGATGAGCCCCTTGCTGTGTTGCTTCAGAGCCGCTTTATCGATACGGGGTTTATAGTAAAATCCTTCAAACTGAGCCATGCTGACCAGCTTGCAAAGATTGCGGTATCCGTCATGATTTTCTGCCAACAGGATCAGGTGGGAAAGGTCTTTAGCGTCAAACGAGGTTTTATCTGTAAGGCGTCTGGGAGCCACATAACATTCGCAGCCGATAATCGGTTTTATCCCTGCGGTGTTCGCCTTTTCAAAAAACTCCATTACTCCGAACATGGTGCCGTGGTCGGTGATGGCGACAGCATCCATACCAAAATCAATCGCACGCTGCAAAAGGGCGTTTATCCTTATCGCACCGTCGAGGAGACTGTACTGGGTGTGAACATGGAGATGTGCAAAATGGGGTGTGGTGTCCGTCATTTTTTACAGTTTAATTATAGTTAGACAGGATAACAGGATGTGAAAAATATTATATCCCATTTATGTGGTGGAAACTAATCGAGACGATAGTTGGGTGCCTCCTTGGTAATGATGACGTCATGAACATGACTTTCGCGCAAACCTGCGGCACTTATCTTCATAAACCGGGCTTTTTCTCGGAGGTCGTCCAGAGTTCGGCATCCCACATATCCCATGCCGGCCTTTAGTCCACCAATAAGCTGAAAAATATTTTCTGAAAGGCTCCCTCTATAGGGAACACGGCCGACAATGCCTTCCGGGACCAGCTTGTCACCATAACCCTTGTCGCTCTGATAGTACCTGTCTTTGCTCCCCTTTTGCATGGCTTCTATGGATCCCATGCCTCTGTAGGTCTTGTAGCTTCGGCCCTGATAAATGACCAATTCACCCGGGCTTTCCTCTGTTCCGGCAAGAAGACCGCCGATCATCACTACATGTGCGCCTGCCCCTATAGCCTTGGTGATGTCACCGGAAAATTTGATTCCACCGTCAGCAATCAGGGGGACGCCTGTTTTGCTGGATACTGATCTACAATTCATTATGGCAGTTATCTGGGGTACGCCAATACCGGCCACGATGCGTGTGGTACAGATGGAGCCCGGCCCGATTCCGATCTTAACACCGTCAACTCCGGCTTTGATAAGATCTTCAGCCCCCTTTCCAGAACCCACATTGCCGGCGATAAGTTCAATATCCTTAAAATTACTTTTTAGTATTTTTACAGCATCAAGGACATTTTTTGAGTGCCCGTGAGAAGTGTCGATTAAAATCACATCAGCTGATGCGTTCAGAAGGGCTTCTGTTCGTTCTTCCATGTCAATGCCCACGCCGACAGCCGCCCCGACTCTCAACCTGCCCCTGCTGTCCTTACAGGCATTCGGATATTTTTTTATCTTTTCGATATCTTTAATGGTGATCATTCCGACCAGCTTTCCTTTTTGGCTAACCACTAAGAGTTTTTCAATTCTGTGTTCATGTAGCAGCCTCTTTGAATCTTCCAGTGTGATTCCTTCAGAAACTGTTACCAAGTTGTCCTTGGTCATGACTTCAGAAACCTTTTTCTCAAGATTTGTTTCAAACCGAAGGTCTCTGTTTGTCACAATGCCGGCCAGTTGACCTCCCTTTATAACGGGAACTCCTGAAATGTGGTATTGCTGCATCAGGTTGAGTACTTCATGGATCTTTTGGTCAGGATGAATGGTGACCGGGTCGATAATCATGCCGCTTTCAGATTTTTTTACCTTATCTACCGCCATGGCCTGACTGTTAACACTCATAATACGGTGTATAAATCCCATCCCGCCTTCACGGGCCATGCTTATGGCAGTGCGTGCTTCGGTTACCGTATCCATTGCGGCACTGACAATCGGAATGTTGAGGGTAATGTTTTTTGTCAATTGGGTAGCGACATTGACATCACTGGGCAATACATCGGAATAGTTCGGAATTAATAAAACATCATCAAAAGAAAATGCTTCTTCAGGGGGTATTTTAATCATTGGGGACCTCATAAGTTTGTTATACCTAAACTGAGCGTTTCAAATTTTAAAAGGGAATCAAAACTCTTTTATTTTTAATGAATTATACTGATTTATATTTTTAAAATTTGAAACCCTTCGGGATTGCCGATCTTACCGCACCTACTGTGTCAGATGCCATCCCGCATAGTTGACTATAGCGGAACGACATCTTCCTTGTATCTGCGGCAACCTCAACAATCGCTCAATTTAGGTTGTATAAAAAAACAGCAAGTGGACACGGAAACCGAATAACAAATGGATTGAGCTTTATCAATCTTTATTTCAGTTCTCGTGAACCGATATTGAATTTTCATGGTCTTACGAATGGTGAATGGACTTTCGGTTAAACTGAAGGTAAAAAAAGCCGCAGACATTATTTTGAAGTTAAACATCAGCCAGTAAATTGGGCGTATGTTACCTGTTATCTTGACACCGATGTGATGACCGTAGTAAAGAATTCGGGCCTTGAGGACCAGGTTTTTCAGAGCTAAATAAATGAGGGGTCGGGGTGTTTTTATTATAAAGCCTTATTACCAGCGGAATGAATGATCTTTTGTTAAAGCGTGTACTGTTTGAGTGCATTAGGGGATCGTTAGAAAGAACAGACGAATGCTTAGATATTTTCACTGGAAGACATGCCGTCATGATGTTAACCTGTTGTTTTTTATATAAAGGCCTCTGTTCTTTCTTTACAAACCCTTATGCACGAGTTTACACGATTTAAAAAAAGATTATCCATGGAGCGTTTAATAGAGAAAACTCCCCGACTCCTCAAATAAATTAGTTTCCATCCAGAAACGGTCCCTGAGCATGTGTTTTCAATAAGACACAGAATCTGGATGCCGGATCAAGTCCAGCATGACATGAGAACTTTAGACTGATTAGACGGTTATGATTATTAAAATAAATCCAAAAAATCCGCAAGATCGACTCATCACGAAGGTGGTAGAGGCCCTTAAAGCAGGAAGTGTAATTTCCTATCCGACCGATTCGTATTACGGTATAGGCTGTGACATCATGAACAAAAGGGCCATTGAAAGGATATACCAGCTAAAGCAGCGGCACAAGAGCAAGCCTTTTAGTTTTATCTGCTCGGGGCTCAAAAACATCAGCCATTACGCCAAAGTGTCAAATTATGCTTATAAGACCATGAAGCGGCTTTTACCGGGCCCTTATACCTTTGTCATGGAAGGGTCAAAACTGGTACCCAAGATCATGTTGACCAAGCGAAAAACAGCCGGGATACGTGTGCCTGAAAATGCCATTTGCCTTTCGCTTGTGGAAAAGCTGGGCAATCCAGTTATTACTACGAGCGCAACAATGCCGGATGGGACCATTTTTTACGATCCATCCTTAATTCATGACTATTTCCATCCCAGAATCGATATCGTAATTGACGGGGGGCCTGTTCCTGGAGAACCTTCAAGCGTCATATCCCTGATCGATGACGTACCCGAGGTTATACGAAAAGGTAAAGGTGACGTTAAAATCTTTGAGTGATCGGCGGGGAGTTCTGCGAAAATACAGGAAAAAAAGAGCGCATCTTGGTTTATCTCACGTCTACTTAATTATGAATTAGAGCACTATGTATTTATCCGTGCGGGACGTAAAGAAAACCCGGATATAAAAATGGATTGGCGGCTTTATTTGCAAGCTCTTTAAAGGTTGACCCTATAAGGTATTTCAGAATAGAAAACTCCCTCTCCTTGGCATACACGGTGGAAATCTTGCCTTTGATGCCGCCCATGCGGCCTGCCCATTCTATCGCATCTTCCAAGTTCCCAAGACGGTCAACAAGCCCCACGGATTTGGCCTCTTTACCGGAAAAGATGCGTCCATTGGCAAGCGACTCCACCTTTGATTCATCCATCTTTCGGCCTTCGGCGACCGCTGCAACAAATTGTTTTCTGATTTGATCTGCGAAATTCTGAAGGAACTTTTTCTCATCTTCGGTCATTTTTCGGATCGGTGATCCGATATCTTTATATTCACCGCTTTTGATGACAACGGGCGCCAGCCCGATTTTACGAAGCAGCTCCTGATAATTTGCAAACCCCATGATGACCCCGATGCTGCCGGTTATCGTTCCTGGATTGGCAATGATTCCGTCTGCTCCGGCGGCGATATAATACCCTCCGGATGCAGCAACGGCGCCCATTGAAGCGACGATTTTCTTTGACTTTATTGTTTTGGTGATCTCTCTGAAAATTTCCTGTGACGGGCCGACACCGCCGCCCGGGGAATCGATCCTGAGGACAATGGCCTTAATCGAGTCATCCTCGCGGAACTTCTTCAAATTTTGAATGACAGTTTTGGCGTCCGTAATAACGCCCGTAACCTCTATGATACCGACCTTCTCTCCAAATTCAAAATCAGCTGTTTTCGTGCCGAATACAAAAAGCAGGGATATTACCATTGATGTGAAAGCAACGACTGAGGTGAAAATCAGAATGAAAAAAAGATACGGATGTCTGCGGGAAAACATGATGCTGGTCTATTAAAGAATAATTTTTGGTTAACAGGAGTATTTCTTTAAGCGAAACTCCCCGCGGCAAGCCGCGGGGCAGCTTCACTATCCTAGTCCTCGTTTAATTTTTCCTGAAGATTCTCTCGTAAAATTTCTCCGAAAGTCGATGTTGCGGGCCGAATGTTATTTACATATTCACTGAGCAAGCTCTGCTCATCTTCAATTTCAAGCCGTTTGATTGAAAGGCCGATTCGTCTTTCCTCGCTGTTGATATTCATGACCTTAGCGGTTATGACGTCTCCAATATTAAATTTTCCCACGGGGGTTTTTATTTTTTCCTTGCTGATTTCTGATACATGCACGAGCCCTTCAATTCCTTCTTCCAGTTCAACGAACACGCCGAAATCGGTGAGGTTTGTAACCGTCCCGGTTATTTCTTTTCCAACTTCATAACGTTCCGCTACCGTTTGCCAGGGGTCGCTTTGAAGCTGCTTGATTCCGAGCGAGAACCTTTCGTGTTCCTTTTCAATATCAAGAACAATGGCCTGAATCACGTCCCCTTTCTTAAATAGTTCCGAGGGGTGTTTTATACGCTTTGTCCAGGAAATATCTGAAATATGTACCAGGCCGTCAATGCCTTCGTCTATGCCGATAAAGAGGCCAAAATCGGTTATGTTCTTGATCTTACCTTCAATGGTCGTGCCGACCGGATACTTTTCACTGATGACATCCCACGGGTTTGGTACAACCTGCTTCATGCCGAGGGAGATTCGCCTGTTTTCAGGTCTGATATCCAGCACGACAGCTTCAACAATCTCTCCGACGGAAACGACTTTGGAAGGATGACGGACCTTTCGGGTCCATGACATCTCAGAAACATGGATCAACCCCTCAATGCCCTCTTCCAATTCCACAAATGAACCATAATCTGTGAGGCTGACAATCTTTCCTTGTATGCGTGACCCCACCGGATATTTTTCGGCTGCAGTTAACCAGGGATCCTGAGCAAGTTGTTTCATGCCCAAGGAAACTCTTTCTCTTTCAATATCAAGATTAAGGATTTTAACGGATATCTCATCCCCGACTGAAAAGAGTTCCGAAGGGTGCTTAACACGTCCCCATGAAATGTCTGTAATGTGGAGCAGGCCATCCACGCCGCCAAGGTCAACAAACACGCCGTATTCGGTAATATTTTTAACCACACCTTGTACGACTTTATCCTCCTGAATGGCGGAAAGGGTTGCAGTCCTTTTCGATTCGCGCTCCTCTTCAAGAATAACCCGTCTGGACAAAACGATATTGCTACGTTTTCGGTTGTATTTTAAAATCTTGAAATCAAATGTCTTCCCGACCATCTCGTCGAGGTTGCGGATGGGACGCAAGTCTGCCTGAGAACCCGGTAAAAAAGCCTGAACACCGATATCAACGGAAAAGCCGCCTTTTACGCGGTTTAATATCACACCTTCGACAGTTGCATCTTCATCGTGTGATTCCTTGATTTCTTCCCATACTTTGACTTTGGCCGCCTTTTCTTTTGAAAGGACGACACGTTCTTCTTCGTCATCCCACCATTCGACCATTACATCCACGGAATCGCCTACATTGGCATTTATATTTCCGTCTTCATCTAAAAATTCATTGATCCGGATTTGTCCTTCAGACTTGTACCCAATGTCTACAAGCACATGTTCCTTGTCCACCGAAATTATTTTACCAGTGACAACTTCACCTTCTTCAAAACGCTTGAAGCTTTCTTCGTACATGTCCATCAAGCTTTCCATGTTGTCAGCGGGATCGGCGGCGGCTTTCTCGTCGCCGTCCAGGTCCTTAACATCTTCAGCGCTCTCAATAGGGTGTTGAGTCTCCACTCCGCTGTCAGCCGGGTCTTTGGCGTCTTCCACACTATCCACCGAATCTGGTTTATCTTCCCCGGCGGCCACCGGGTCTTGAGCGTCTTCCGTGCTGTCATCCGGTTCGTGAGCAGCTTCTACACTGCCAGTCGAGTCTTGAGCACCTGCTGCGCTGTCCGTCGGACCTTGAGCGTCTTCCGTGCTGTCATCCGGTTCGTGAGCAGCTTCTACACTGCCAGTCGAGTCTTGAGCATCTGCTGCGCTGTCCGTCGGACCTTGAGCGTTTTCCGATGTTTTATCATCATCAGGTGTATCAGGTTTTAACTCTTGATTTTCCGGCACAGCCGCTTCATCTGGCAGTGCCTCACTCGATTCTTCAGGTAAATCCTTTTGGTCTGACTGTTCTTCTGGTTGTTCTGTTAAGTTCTCTTTTTCCGAGTTGTCCATGAATTAATAATACCCCCTCAACCATTATTTGTTCGCACCATGCCATCCAATGGCGGCATAACCTTTCTAATTATCAGACTCATTTTCAAAAGACAACGATTAATTTCACAAAAATGCTTATACAATCTCTGTATGTAACGGACATAAGCATACTCTATAAAAATCATTTGCGTGCGTTGGATACATAAGACCTGAATCATGCAAGATTCAGGTAAGACGCCATCAGCTCGACAACCCCTTCAATGGAAAGGTCTGTAGAATCTATGATTATTGCATCCTTGGCCGGTTTTAAGGGCGCCAGGCTCCTTGTACTGTCATTTGTATCCCGACGTTTCATATCCCTCTCAACCGCCTCCAGCGGCTGATCGGTTTTTGGGGATAATTCTTTGTATCGCCGAAACGCCCTGGTTTTGTGGGATGCATCCAGAAAAAACTTAATGTCAGCGTCAGGGAATACGACCGTGCCCATGTCACGCCCTTCAAATACAACCGATTTTTTTTTGCCCATATCCCGCTGTAAATTCAGAAGAGAGCTTCTTACAACGGGTCTTGCAGATACCGCAGACGCAAACATTGTAATTTCAGGAGTTCGGATTTGATCGGTAATGTCTATATTATTTGACATCAGGCGCAACCCCTTTTTCTTTCGGACAAATTTCATGTTCAGGTTGCTGCACAGTTTGTCAAGCGCTGCATCATCATCCGGGTTGAGCCCCGCTGTCACGGCTTCAAAAGCAACCCCTCTGTAGAGCGCCCCTGTGTCGATATATCTGTATCCGAGGCGATCCGCGAGTATCCGGCTCACCGTGGTTTTGCCCGCACCTGCAGGTCCGTCTATGGTAATGACCAATTTTTTCATGATATTTGATGAGCGTGGTAAATGTATTTATCGCTATAAGATTTTTACGTGTCGAAAGTACTCTAAAGTGCCTGAGTCAAAGGATTTAAATTTCCAATATCGAACACGGAGCCGCAGAATGATGAAGTTTTAATTTAAAATTCGACATTCCCTGTTCAATATTCTGCGGTTCAAATACTCTCTGCAATATTTACAACAGTTCTGGGTTCCCGAAACTATAGTCACGCCGGTCACTCATAGGTTTGTGACACTTCCGGCCCCCTTCCAGGGGTAAACCAAAGCCGGGTTCTTTGGGCCCGGCTTTTTATATAACTTTCTCAAGCGCCTCAAGAAAACGGACATTTTCATCATGAAGCCCGACATTGATTCTTATATACTCAGGGTACCCGTACGATGTCATGGAACGGACAATAACTCCCTGTCGGAGCATGCTTTCAAATACTTCGTCAGCGTTTTTACCGGTGTCGATGAGAAAAAAATTTGCCTGTGTGGGAAAAAACCTGATTCCAAGATCTTTAAGGGCATTCCATAGGAAATCGAGCTCCTCGGTAATGAGCTGGCGGGTTTTTTCGAGGAAAGCTTCGTCTTTAAGGGCTGCGTTGGCCCCGGCCTGGGCCAGCGTGCTCGCATTAAACGGCAGTCGAATCCTGTTCAAAATGCTTGCAATCTCTTCCGACATAACACCGTAACCGATTCGAAGGCCTGCCAGACCATATGCCTTGGAAAAGGTGCGAAGTGTCACCACCGGAAGGCCGGAATCGATATAATCGATACTGCCGGCGCAGTCCTCATCCCGAACAAATTCGATATATGCCTCGTCCACCACCACCACCACCTCTCTCGGGATGCTCTCCAGAAAGGTTTCAAAAGCTTTTCGGGTAATGATCGTGCCGGTGGGGTTGTTGGGATTACACAGAAATATCATGCGGGTGTTGGGTGTAATCCTGTTTCTGATTCTATCCAGATTGATGGAGAGTGACGTTAACTCTGCCGATACAGGCTTTGCCCCGGCAGAACGCACCAGTATGTCGTACATGAGAAATGACGGCCGCGGCAGAATCGCTTCATCACCAGGCTGAAGCAAGGCGCAGGTCAGCATGCCGATAATTTCATCGGAACCGTTTCCCAGAACGACGTTTTCCGGCATCACCCCCAGATGTTTGGCAATACTTCGGATCAAATCATGTCCACCGCCGTCGGGATATCGGTTCAGTTTGGCGACGGCGTCCTGGATAGCTTTCACGGCCATGGGAGACGGACCCAAAGGGTTTTCATTGGAAGCCAGTTTAATGGAGTGGTCGATGCCATATTCCCGTTCAACTTCTTCTATCGGTTTTCCGGGCTTGTACGGCTTTATGGATAAAATATATTCGGGAACGGATATTTTCATAATAGGACCAGTCAAACGACTATTGAATGTATAAAATATTCTACTTCTTGTATTTTAACCGCCCGCTTCGCTTGAGGCGCAGAGAGCACAGAGAGATAAAGGTTTTTTCATTTGCCGCTGAGACGCCGGCAAATGAAAATAGATCAGCCTTCGGCAAAAAAAATAGTGTATTGTCTGTGTTTCACTTTCTCAAAACAAGATTTCCAAAGGGATACTGTTTTTTCCTTTCTGTCCTCTCAACAGAAAGGAAAAAGAAAAAGAAACTCCGCGTCCTCTGCGTCTCGAACGAGCCCGCCTTCAGTGGGTGAGTGGGTGGTAAATTATTATCCTGTTATGGCTCTCAAGTCCAATATTAACATGTAAACTATTTAATGCTCTTTGTAATAACCTGTGTGTCAGAATGCAAGCGCAGCCTTTTTACCCTCTTCCAAGGCCGCCATATTCAAGGGAATCAGCTTTTCTTTTTGGGAAAACTCTTTCTTGACACAATCTCGCAGCACGTCAAAATCAACAATTTTGCTGCGGGCGACAAATGCGGCCAGGGCCACAATGTTTGCAGCCATTACGCTGCCCACGTCTTTGGCAATGTCATTGGCCGGTATTAGAATCTCATCAACATCACTGCGTCCGGAGGTAATTGAAATCAAAGTGCTGTTGATAACAACAACGCCGTCCGGCTTTATCAATGGTGCAAATTTTTCCAGAGAAGGACGGTTCATGGCGACCAGATGCATGGGGTTTCTGATGATTGGAGAACCGATGAGACGGTCACTGATGACCACCAGACAATAGGCGGTGCCCCCCCGCATCTCAGGCCCATAAGAAGGAATCCACGCCACCTCAAAACCTTCTTCCATTGCGGCGTGAGCGAGGATCTTTCCGATTAACAAAATTCCCTGCCCACCAAAACCGGCGAACATGACTTCACTCTGCATTACTCCTCCTCAGTCTGCTCGGGTGTTTTAAATTCGCCGAGCGTGTAATATGGATGCATATTTTCTTCGGTCCATTTGATCGATTCGTTCGGCGTGAGTCCCCAGTTGGTCGGGCATGTACTCACGATTTCCACCAGACTGAAGCATCGGGCTTCCAGTTGATACTGAAAGGCTTTTCTAATCGATTTTTTGGCTCTGACGATATACTTCGGCTTTATCACCGACTGTCTTGCGATATACGCAGGTGTTTCAAGGGCGGAAAGCAGCTCGGCCATTTTTATGGGCATGCCGACTTCGGCAACATTGCGTCCGGAAGGAGAGGTTGTGGTTCTCTGATCCGGCAGCGTTGTCGGGGCCATTTGCCCGCCGGTCATCCCATACACCGTGTTGTTGACAAATATTGTGGTGAATTTTTCTCCCCGATTGGCGGCATGAATGATTTCTCCCATCCCAATGCTTGCCAGGTCTCCGTCGCCCTGGTAGGTAAAGACGACCAGATCCGGGCGAACCCGCTTTATTCCCGTGGCCATTGCCGGCGCGCGGCCGTGGGCCGCCTCCTGGAAATCAAAGGTAAAATAATTGTAGGCCAAAACCGCACAGCCAACCGGCGCAATCCCCACCGTACGTCTCCGAATACCCAGCTCGTCGATGACTTCGGCAATCAACCGGTGGATAACACCGTGGGTGCATCCGGGACAGTAATGGGTATGCTGGTCGGACAGGGCTTCGGGTTTTTTGAATGTCTTTGCCATTATATCCGCTCCTTGTTTATCGGCAATTAAACGCCTCGGCAATTCGGTAACATATTTTAATCAATCGTTGTTTTTCACTGGAACATGAATTAGCAGAGCGCATTGAGCATGGCGTTTTTCGCTCTGCGCTCTGCGCTTTACGCTATGCAGTAAGACTCAACATCTCACTATAACATAATTGTACGGTACCATTTTGGACGAAATCCCTATGTTTTGATGCCAGCAAAAGATCTCACCACATCTATAATTTCTTCCGGTGTCGGCACATCACCGCCGGCCTTTCCATGCCATTTAACAGGCCGTTTCCCGTGAACGCTGCGTTCCACATCTTCAACCATCTGTCCCATACTCATCTCTATGCTCACAACAACCCTGCAGCTCTCTTTTGATGCGGCTTCTTCTATGGCTGTTTCAGGAAAGGGAAAGAGGGTCTGGGGGCGTATCATGCCCACCTCGAAACCGTCCGCTTTCATGTTGTCGATGGCCGTCTTGCACACCCGGCTCATGGTACCGTAACTGACGATGAGTGCCCGGTAATCGGTGTCGATATTGTAGGGTTCGTATCGGACCTCTTCTCGCTTCATCTGGTCGTACTTTGCCTTTAAAATCCGGTTGTTTTCTTCCAGTTGCTCGGAATCCAGAAAGAGTGATTTGACCAGGTTGCGCTGGTCGCTTTTTCGGGTGTCCATACCGTTGGTTGCCCACTCATCCTTGTTGCTCGGTTCGGATTTGAGGTGGTCCGGGAATTCCACGGGCTCCATCATCTGACCGATCAGACCGTCACCCAGAATCATCACCGGATTGCGATATTTTTCAGCAAGGGGAAACGCCATCATGACCATCTCCACCGATTCCTGAACACCGTTCGGCGCCATGACCAGCAGTCGATAGTCGCCGTGCCCGCCACCCTTTGTGGCCTGGAAATAATCCGCCTGGGACGGAAGGATTCCGCCCAATCCAGGACCGCCCCGCATGATATTGACAAAAACCGCCGGGCACTGGGCTGCTGAAATGTAGCTGATGGCTTCACTCATCAGGCTTATGCCCGGGCTCGACGATGTGGTAAAAACCCGTTCACCGCAGCCTGCGGCACCGAAAATCATGTACCCCACGGCCACTTCGCTTTCACCCTGTAAAAATACACCGCCGGCTTCCGGCATTCGGCGAGAAAGGTACTCGGCAACTTCAGATTGAGGGGTAATCGGGTAGGCAAAGTAGTTCAGACATCCGGCCCGGATCGCGGCTTCCCCAATCGCTTCGTTTCCTTTCATTAATATCTTTCCCATGTGTTTCCTCCGTTCTTTTTGCCCCGAATATTTCACAAAAAGTTTTCAGCAAATCTATAATATATAATCATATCAGAAGTTAAGTTGAATATTAAGTATTCTTCATAAAGTACAGTTTGTGCGCTACTCCCTTTTTGTTGTTTCTATAGCTGAAAAT
>JBHPCZ010000025.1:0-39165 GCA_042573625.1 Thermodesulfobacteriota bacterium | reverse complement strand
AACCTGAGGTAAGAGTTAAAAAGAAATCAAAGGCTTATCCCTTGAACTGAATTTCCAACGTCAGTATCCATCGAATCAAATCTCCTTAATTTGCTTTGTCACATAGCTATCGCCGGCCCGGATAGAGTCTGTAAATTCGTGAAGAAAATAGGCAAGAAGCTTAAGTGCGTCAGTGTATTAAAAAACTTCTTATATGTCAAAAGAATATGCGTTCAGATTGCTGGTGGTTCAGCCGGAAATTTCCATGAACAATACCGACTGCGGTGCTGAACATTATGTCACTTATAACGGTTTCCATAAATATGTTCCTATTGATTCGCTTTTGTTCATATTTTATTAAACGGCCGGCTGAAACGGAACGTTATTTTGACAACTGCTATAAATATACTTAGACTCTCGCCCGCTCTCCCGATAAATCGGGATCGCTCGAGCTCGCAGAGGTCACGGAGATGAAAAAGTCTTTGCCTGATTTTTTGACCCCAGTTAAATGGTTTTCAAATTTAACGGGGCAGGGAGGAAAAATCAGGTAAAATAATCGTATCTGACAGAAAAGATTTTGTGATGACCATTTAAGTTAAAAAGCGTATCTTAATCAATTATGGCGCATGGTGGCAATTGATCAGAATCCTCCTCCTTGCCAAGTTAAACCTTTAATCGTTTAACCGGGGTCAAGGATTCTGATCAAAGAAACTCTGTGGCCTCTGTAAGCTCTGCCTGCCCTGTTAAATCCGAAGGCTATTTAACTAGGGTGAGAGATTAATATAAAACCTTTTCAGAGTCAGGTATCAAACCACCCCTTCTAGGGCTGGTTGTTGACTTGTCGAGTATGATAGATCAATTAGGATCGCAACGTCGCTGCCAAGCGTAAAGGATTGGTCAGCAAATCGAGCGCTGACACAATACCGGTGCACACCACATCAGCCGAGTGCAAGGCCTCCAGGGCTGTTCCTTCTTCCTGAATAACAGCTATTCCGAGTGCTGAGGCCTTAAGCATTAACCGATCATTCCGGCCGTTTCCAATAGATACGGACACCTCGAGCCCCAGTTCCTCCACATACGCCAGTTTGCGTTTCTCCTGGTTCTCCCTGGCGATGATCGACACCTCGCAGGGGATGCCTTGAACCTCAGACGCCACCCCTCCAAAAGTATCGGCAGTCAGAACGTGAATCTTAATTTGATCGGCCATGGCCTTTAACCTCTCTCTGACCCCCTGGATGAGTCGGCCGTCACAGGCAAGCGTACCGTTGAAATCGAGAACGAGATGTTCAAGCTGCAAATCCTTGTTTCCTGGAATTTTAATTAACATATTACTGTTCCTGTCTGAACACTGACTTCTTTCTATGAATCAAGATATAGATATAACCTTATAAAATACCGTCGACCGTTCGCAATCCCTATTTTCAAACCAGCGCTCGGGAGGCTGTGCAACTGCTTCTAAGACTTTCGCTCAATTAGGGTCAAGTAACGTATACTTGGATTAATACGATGAGACCTTTCAAAAATGTTCAATTTTGCCTGCCCAATTAAATCCGTATTTAACATTTAATCAGGGTTCAAGTTCAAGGAAGATGAAAATTTTAACCACCCCAGTACGATCTGCCTGACCTACGGGACAGGCAGGAATACATGGAGTATTTTGAGGATTAACCCGCCAAAATTCGGTGGCGGGTTAAAATTTGAGTCTGACCCCAGAGGAATAAGCTTTGCATTCTACAGGGCAGGCACAGAAATTGGACGAAAGGGGGCGGTTTGCAAAGTTCTCACGATGTCATCCGACAAATCCGCGTTGATCGACTACAGCATCTCGTTCATGGACGCGATAAATGTAGATTGGATCGTTGTGCAAGGTGTTTCCGGGTCGGAGTATCCGGTCAGGACTAAAACCCGGCAAATTAAAATTGCACGACACAACCACTGCGCCGGATTTGAGATTTGACCTGAGCTTGGCAGATAGCGCCTTCATTACGTCGGGAAAGAGGTAACAGAAAACGACGTCGGCATCAGAAAGGTCTGCATTCCAAAAATTGCGCCACCTGACTTCCACGTCCATCAATCCGAGACACTGGATTCGTGCCCTTAAATACGCCAGCGGGTTTATTTCATAACCGATCGTTCGGGCACCATATGCTTCTTGAACCCGACGGAGAACCCGCCCGTCACCGCAACCCAGATCGATCAGCAGCTGCCCTGGATTCATCGGTACCGCTTCGACAAAGGACGAAATCCTCACTTGTGAGGTTGAAACATAAAGCGCCCCCTGAGTGACGGGAAGAACCAGGGCCACACACAGAACATACGTGATCTTGAGGGTAAATACCCCGCCGGCCAAAAGAATGAATATCCAGGTCCAAGTGGGCATTTTATAACTTTTTTACCTTTTCATTTGACAAGAAATCAAACCTTTACATAAACACCTTTCCTGACACTCTTGATCTTGCCCTGCTTTTTTAGCGCGTACACTATATTGGCAATTTTCTTTTGATTGAATCCTGTCTTCTCCATAAGAGTAACGTTATCTACACCTTTTCTGGATCTTTTGATAATTCGGAATACCATATCTGCGGCTGTGATCGTCTTTTCCTTTTTAGAGGCGGCTTTTGGGGCGGTCTTTTTGCGAGGCCGAGCCGGAGATTTTTTTCTCCTTTTTAACTTCTCGCCATATTGTGCTTTTGCCAACGTATCCAATTTCTCCGCCAATGATTCAATGCTTACAGCCATTGTTTTCATACCATCCGCTACGGTTTTCAAAAAAACGTCTAATTCCTTCATCAGGCACCTCCTTGAAATGATATTTGATTTCAACCAATTAAAACCAATATCAAATCAAAGTCAAGAATATACACGACTTTAAAAGCCTCGTACCCAAAAAAACACCTCGCGACAGTGAAACTTTTCAATCGGGTAGAGATAAGTATATGAAGAGATACAACCAACAAAAGGATACACCAATGAATCTCTCGATCAAGAACGGCTCAATGCATGAAAGTCTGCTTTTATTACTCATCTCTTGCATTGTATTCTTGATTTATTCAAACACATTTAGCAATCTGTTTCTTTTCGGCGATTGGCAGAATATTCAAGATAATCCCCACATTCGTCTCAACCGGCTGTCTTTAACCTAAGTTGAGCGATTTATTGCGAAGAGATTGGTGCAGATCTAGTAAAAAATCGCTCAATTTAGGTTTAAATAAACAACCTCCCTTTATTCCACACCAGCGGGTGATGTTGGTCGGCAACAAGGATGATACGGGGAAGAATTTTTTAGCCACCGTCTAAAAGCCATCACTTCTATAAATACATCTAACCCTCTTATATGATTATCAAGTCTGTTCTTGACTCTTTGTTGCAGATGTAATAGTTATATTATGAGAAATGATTCTTTGAAAAAAGCGATAAAAAATAGTTTCGAGAACAAATTGTCTATACGATAGGGTATAGATGGGAGGCCTCTATGCATGAAATAAATTTGGATGATGCCAAAATTAAAATTGATGGGGAGTGGCTTTCTACTGAAGATTTGGCTCGCAAGATAGAAGAAAAAATTCAAGCGGGAGATTTGAAAATTTCGCATCTTGCAACCGCATTGGAAGAACTCAACAAGGCCATTGAAAATTCACACACCATCGAGATAAAGCTTGCCATCTCAAATCAGGATTATGAAAAACTGAAAGCCCTCGGTGGAGAGAATGATCGAGAGGCGGTCCGAAAAGCAACCCTTTCATTTATCAAAGGCCACAAGCAAATAGAACAGCCACTATCTGTGGAAACCACCGAAGCAGCAGTTGAAGAATCCGTCAGCGAACCGCCGCCACCGGCTGAAGACATAGAAGCACCTGTTGAAAAACTTTCTGTTGAAGAACCCGCCGGCGAACCGCCTCCACCGGCTAAAGACACGAAAGCGCCTGTTGAAGAACTTTCCGTTGAAGATCTTTCCATTGAAAAACCCGCTGACGAAACGCCTCCATCGGCTAAAGACACCCAAGTACCCGTTGAAGAACCTGAAGAAGCAGCAGATAAAAAAGTGGTTGTCAACTGCTTTAAATGTAAATCCCCCATTGATATTACGACCGATGAAAGGCCCATCGATATCAAATGCCCCAATTGCAACACTACCGGCCGCTTAGATTCCAATAACAATATGCAACCCCGTCATCAAGATCACTTTTTGGGCTAAATTGGGAATGATTTAGAACCAGCTTCAATGCATGGGTTGTAATAAACGGCTAAGATATTACACCAACGTTACCCGGAAAAAAAGCAGGCCGCCTGGTGGTCGCTTTCTACAACCTTTAGTTCCGGTTCATTCTGGCGGCAGATCTCCGGCTCAAATCTAAATATAGGCCTTTCCAACTGACGATCAGCATGACACTCCTTAGGCATGGAAATTCTGGGCAGCGTCCTGCCCTTGCCTCTGGAATCTCCCCGAGTGATGCGAAGCATCATTCCGCTTGGCAATTGGAAGATGATTTTGGATTAAACCGACCCTCAGGTTGACATTTATTCAGTGTTGTTCTACCTTACGCTTTTCATTTTGCAAAAAAGAGGTGTTGGCCATCCAAGTTATTCAAACAGTAAAAGAGATGCAGGCGCGCGCGGATCGAATGCGGCGGCAAGGCAAAACGATCGCCTTTGTTCCCACAATGGGTTTTTTTCACGAGGGACATCTGTCCCTGATGAGAATAGCACGGAAGATGGGAGACGATCTTGCCGTCAGCATTTATGTCAATCCAACACAATTCGGTCCCGGGGAAGACTTAGACGCGTATCCGAGAGATCTTGACCGGGATCTGGAGCTTGCTGAAAAAGAAAATGTCGACGTCGTTTTTACACCGGATAATGCAGCGCTCTACAAAGAAAAATTTCAGACATATGTTGCTTTGGAAAAACTTCCAAATTACCTTTGCGGGCTTTCCAGGCCGAACCATTTTAGGGGAGTGGCAACGGTTGTGACCAAGCTCTTCAACATCGTCAAACCGCACATCGCCGTTTTCGGACAAAAGGACTACCAGCAACTTGCTGTCATTCGCCAGATGGTTCGCGATCTTGATTTCGATATTGAAATCATCGGAGCCCCCATAATAAGGGAACCCGATGGACTGGCCATGAGCTCACGAAACAGCTACCTGTCACCCGACCAGAGAGCCAGCGCGCTCTCCCTGTACACATCTCTTATTAAAGCACAGTCGCTGGTTGAAAATGGAATAAAAGATACCGCAAAAATAATTGAAGAAACATCGATGCTGATAAAATCCCATTCGGAAACCAAAATTGATTATATCGCCATCTGTAACCCGGAAACACTTGTTGATATTCAAACCATTGACGGCCCGGCGCTGATGGCGCTGGCCGTAAAAGTGGGCAAAACCCGCCTGATAGACAACCTGATGCTGAATGCGGGATGAACAATGAACAGGCGTTTCCTGTTGTTGAATATTCCCAGGTAGAAAAAAGGAGAAATATATGAGCAAAGAAAAATTTTTGTTTACATCCGAATCTGTGACCGAAGGGCATCCGGACAAAGTTGCCGATGCCATATCAGATTCCATCCTCGACGCAATTATGGCAAAAGATAAAGCCTGCAGAGTTGCCTGTGAAACGCTTGTGACCACAGGCCTTGCCTTTATTGCCGGTGAAATTACCACCGACTGCTATGTTGATATGCCCAAAATTATAAGAGAGACCATACGGGATATCGGATACAGTTCATCTCAGATGGGGTTTGACTGGCAGACTTGCTCGGTCATTACCAGCATCGACCAGCAATCTGCTGATATTGCCCAGGGTGTGAATATAGGGGAAGGGCTTTTCAAAGATCAGGGGGCGGGAGATCAGGGCCTCATGTTCGGCTTCGCCAGTGATGAAACACCGGAGTTGATGCCCATGTCCATCACCTATGCCCACAAGATATGCCAGCGCCTTGCCCTGGTCCGAAAAAACAACTCACTGGATTTTTTGAGGCCGGACGGTAAATCCCAGGTGACCATCGAATATGAAAACGGTACGCCGCGCCGTGTTGATACGGTTGTTATTGCCGCCCAGCACAAACCGAGTGTATCCCATTCGGACCTGGAAGAGGCCATCATCGAAGAAGTGATAAAGAAGGTTATCCCCAATGAGATGGTGGATGGCGACACCCGGTATTTGATTAATGCCACCGGCAAATTTGTCACCGGTGGTCCCATGGGAGATTGCGGGGTAACCGGGCGAAAAATTATTGTTGACACTTACGGCGGTCAGGGGAGCCACGGTGGCGGATGCTTCTCCGGAAAAGATCCCTCCAAAGTGGACCGCAGCGCCTCTTACATGGCCCGGCACATTGCAAAAAATATCGTTGCCGCCGGACTGGCAAAGAAATGCGAACTGCAGGTTGCCTATGCTATCGGTGTGGCAGAGCCTGTTTCCGTAATGGTTGATTTGATGGGAACCGGTGTCATTCCAAAACATCGGATTGAAGAAATCGTCAGGGACGTTTTTGATTTACGACCCGCCGCCATTATCGAGTATCTGGATCTTTTACGGCCGATTTTCAGAAAAACCGCGGCATACGGACACTTTGGAAGAAATGAACCTGAGTTTACATGGGAAAAGACCGACATGAAAGATGTTCTGAGAGAGAAGGCCGGACTGTAAATAAAGGAGATAATTATATAATGGATTTCGATATCAAAGATATTAAACTTGCTAAGGACGGCGCCCTTCGTATCGAATGGGCAAATCAAAACATGCCGGTTCTAAACCGAATCAAGGACAGGTTTGCAAAGGAGAAACCTTTAAAGGGCTTGCGCATAGCAGCCTGCCTACATGTTACCACTGAAACCGCTTCACTCATGCAGACGCTAAAGGCGGGTGGCGCCAGGGTTTTTCTTTGTGCCTCAAATCCTCTCAGCACCCAGGATGATGTGGCGGCCTCCCTTGTCAAACATGATAAAATTCCTGTTTTTGCCATCAACGGAGAAGATACCCAAACATATTATAAGCACATAGATTCCGTACTGGATGCCAAACCTCATTATACCATGGATGACGGCGCGGACCTGGTTTCCACGATCCACGCTGAACGAACGGAACTCCTTAAAGGGGTAAGAGGCGGGACAGAAGAAACCACAACCGGAATCATTCGACTCAGGAGTATGGCGGCAGAGGGCGTTTTGCGATACCCGATCATAGCGGTAAATGATGCCCGGACCAAGCACCTGTTCGACAATCGCTACGGTACGGGACAGAGCACCATGGACGGGATCATTCGGGCCACGAACCGGCTCATCGCGGGATCTAATTTTGTGGTCTGCGGCTATGGATGGTGCGGCAGGGGCCTTGCCATGCGGGCACGCGGAATGGGGGGCAATGTTATTGTCACAGAGATCGACCCGACGGTTGCCCTTGAAGCGGTCATGGAGGGTTTTACCGTCATGCCGATCCGGCAGGCCGCGAGAATCGGTGATTTTTTCTGCACCGTTACCGGAAACATCAATGTCATTCGGAAAGAACACTTCAAAGTCATGAAGGACGGTGCCATTGTATCCAACTCCGGCCATTTCAACGTCGAGCTGGATCTTGAAGGATTGGAAACCGTTTCAAAATCCAAGAGAACCATCAGACCTTTCGTGGAAGAGCATGTCCTCGAAAATGGCAAACGGATTAATGTTCTGGGTGAAGGAAGGTTAATCAACCTTGCGGCGGCAGAGGGCCATCCTTCAAGTGTCATGGATATGAGTTTCGCCAATCAGGCCCTGTGCACCGAATATCTGGCCAAGGGCAAAACATCTCTTAACGTGGATGTCTATCCGGTCCCTCAGAAAATTGACATGGAAATTGCCAGGCAAAAGCTGAAGGCCATGGGAATTTCAATTGACAGACTCACGGCAGAACAGAAAAAATACCTGGCATCATGGTCCATGGGGACGTAACGCTGCTTTATTTTTGAGTTTTAGATCCCGGGCTATCGACCACAATAACGACACGGCATTTTTTCAGGAAGGAAAGATGCTCGGAAGCGCTTTTAAGCTTGGAAACGTCTGCATTACTGATAATGATATTTGAACCTCCGGGTTTCTCCGTCCTTAAACCTCTTACTGTCAAGGGCGTACTGGCAACCTTGGGGCTGCTTTGAGCTGCAGTTAGGTCCATTACATACTCGCTCATACCCTGCTGAACGGCAAATTCCCGGCTGACAAACGTGGGGCCATAAACTTCCTGTCCATTCTCGTCAAATATTTTTGGAGACATGACAGCCTTTGCGCCAAGCCCTCTGGCATCCACCACCAATCCTGAATAAAGAACTACGGGGTTGTCGGATGGTATTGAGGATTTAGGGGAGACGGTTTCCTGGGCGGGAACGATGGCTTTGATCGAATCCACCTGTTTGATGCCTTGGGGCAGAATGAGCTGAGCAAAACCGCCACGCAGGCTCATCTGCATCGTAACGACTACCGTACTGTCGGATAGATATTCCTTTCCTACTTCCCTGGCTTCCCTTGCCATACTCTCAACTTTGGACCGAATGACATCGTTTTCCTCGGCAAAATCCTTAACCGTGGTCGCTGAATCGATACGAACATCTTGTATGATCTCAAGAATATTATGGATAGCATCCTGTTTTGCAGCCCATAACGCTTTGGGGTTTGGATTCTGCTTCCCGGAATGTTTTTCCAGCGGCGTTCCAATCCCCTTGCTCTCAACATATCCTTCAGTCCAGTTGATGCTCCCCTTTTCCATCCGTTCTATAAATGGATACCTTTCAGCGCAATATCCGAAAGCAGGTGCGATAAATATTATCGAAAACAGCAGAACTACAATTGCACAGCTTTTCATTACACATCCTTTATATCATTGAGAGGCCGGTGTGTTTTTCTTTGAAACCTGTGAAAAACGTCCCCTTTTGCCCGGTCCCTGATATAATCCTTTGATTTCATATCGGTTTTTTACTGTTTTTAAGACCAAAATAAATTCTTCATGAGAAATGCGGCTTAGTTGTCCGCAGGAAGCTTTTGGACATTAGCAAATTGTGTTGGATTATTAAATAATACATTGTAATACTTCCCAAAATTTAATCAACTTTAATCTGATTAATATTTTTTGTTGCATGTGATGCGGCTTTTTAAAACCGTATCCATGTTTGAACGTACAATCTCAAGAACCTGTTCTTTGGAATAGAACGAACCGCAGCCGATTCCCGGGCACTCCCGGGATACCCGTCGCCATTCTTTAAGTGATCGTAAATTTTCAAACCAGAAAGGATACGTTGAGCACTGATTGGGGCGAACCGGATAGATTCTGCAGCCGTCACCTTCATAAAACAGGCACCGCCCGTCAGAATCTTCCAGGATACTATAGCTGTTCTTGTGCGGATAGAGATATTTATCTATAAGATGTGAACTCGGAAGGTTGAGGTGCTGAGCGATGCGTGAAATATCATCTCTCTCAACATAAATAGACCCCGGGTCTCCGGTGCAGCAACTTCCACAGCTTTGACACTCAAAATATATCCCCGGATCGAAAAAATAGGATCGGTCATCCAGTGAGTTCATGTGTGACCCTTCAAAACAGTATTGACAACAGCGTATAGCATACAGTAAAGGCAATTTCAATTTTTGTTGTGCCGAATCGATTTGGAATTCGAACCTGGTAGATCAGAAAAAAATGTGTTCCATAAACGGTCAATGAGTTAGGGGCCGTTTTTTTTATTTTATGTGATAAATGCCACCGGTGATTCTTTGATGGCTGGCGCTTTATACTACTATATATAGTGTACTTTTTCACTTGACACACAATATGCACTGATCTACAATAACTAAAAAATATTATTTGCTAAAAATTCAACCGCTTTCTTAAACATTTCATGATAATAGCGGTATGTTGTATAAGGAGGTCATTAATGGATGAGGAGTTGCCCATTAATCCGTTTATAACTATTCTCGCCCAGAAAATAATCGTTGCCGCGGTTATTTTTTTCCTGCTTGCCCCCGGCTTTAAAAGCAGCCGAAATAGGGTCAAGCCCGTCATCGATAAGCCGTTGATATCTGAGGCCGTGCCGTCCCCTTCTGCAATTGAAACAGATACGGATAACCTCCCCGAATACAGTCCGGAACCCATATATAAACATAAAAAAGAGCACCTCTTCCATCCCATTATCGTTCAGGCTGCTCATAACCATCAGGTTGATCCCGCTTTAATCAAGGCGATCATCAAGGCGGAATCCAGTTACAACCCCAATGCCATTTCCAAAAGAGGCGCAAAGGGCCTGATGCAACTCATGCCCAGAACCGCCGAGGCACTCGGTGTGGAAGACAGCTTCAATCCCGAGCAAAATATAAAAGGCGGTGTCAGATACTTTAAAAATCTCGTGAACCAATTTGACGGGGATGTTAAACTGGCACTTGCCGCTTACAATGCCGGAAGCAGAACCGTCAGAAAGTATCAGGGTGTTCCACCTTACAAATCGACAAAATATTATATTAAAAAAGTTTTTCAGTATTACCATTTTTATAAGAACCAGCCTGAAAGAAAGACGGACAGGGTTTAATCCGAATTTCTCATATTGATCTACCGGGGTTCATTCAATGCCATAACCGCCGCATTTTAAGGGCTGCTCCAGACATCCATTATCTTCAGTATGACATCCTCTGCGCCTGCGCTATTCCACCTCTGCTGGTGCGCTTTATGAAAAAAATTTCGGTTTGGGAACATGCGCAGTCTGTTTTAACAACATCAATCATTTATTTTGGGCAAGGATAATGCTATATTGAATCATATTTAACAGCTAGGAGGAAATATATATTATGGCTTCCCAGAGCATTATTCTTGGCACGATCAACGGTATTTCAAAAAGGGACTTTGATATCCTCAAAAAAGACTTGGAAAAATGCTTTGAGAAGGTGGGGTGGAAGGATAATGCCATATATATAAAAAGTGAGAAAAACCACCCCCGTATGAAGAATATATTTACTAGAATTGCAGATCATGTCTCCGAAAACAACTTCGGATCCCTCTTGTATGTAGGAAATGAAAAGGTTGTCTGCATTTATTTTGGTCACAAGAAATTTGAAGGGAAAACATTCAGACAACCCAAAACGCCGGACTGGTGGGAACCCGGTCAGGAAACTCAAAAATGAAAATCGGAATCATCGGCCTGCCCGGATCAGGGAAATCAACGGTATTTGAAGCATTGACCCGGAATATCTCTGAGGCGGGATTCAAAGGAGAGGACCGTATCGCTGCGATACAGGTCCCGGATAAACGTGTGTCGATGTTAAACGATATATATCAACGCAAAAAGAACATATATGCCCAGATTGAATATTTCCTTCCGGGCATAATGGGCCAAAAAAAGGACCCTAACATCTGGAATCGGGTCAGAGATTGTGACGCGTTGCTCAATGTGGTCCGGAACTTCAGCGGATACGGCCTCCAGCCCCCAACACCACACAGCGATATCCTTGACCTCGACCAGGAGCTGATCCTTGCCGATCTTATGGCTGTTGAAAATCGCTTTGAGCGTCTCGAAAAACAACGCGGCAAAAAGATTGATCCTGAGGAGGTTGCGCTATTAAATAAATGCCGGGAAAACCTGGAAAACGAGCTCCCTATACGAAAGTTTCCCAATCTTTCCGCAGCACCTTCCCTTAAAGGGTTTGCTTTTATTTCAGCAAAACCCATGCTGATCTTGTTTAACAATGATGATGAAGATGATCATATTCCTGAAGGAGGAGACTTGATTCTCGCACAAAAGTGTATGGTTATCCGCGGAAAACTTGAGCAGGAACTTGCCCAAATGTCAGATGAAGAGGCAGAGGATTTCCTGGCGGAGTTCGGCATCAGCGCGTCGGCCAAGGACAGGGTCATCAAGGAGTCTTATGAATATCTCGGGGTTATCTCCTTTTTTACAGTGGAAGGCGCCGAGGTGAGAGCATGGACAGTGAAAAAGGAAACCCGGGCCGTTGACGCCGCCGGGGTCATTCATTCAGACATGGAAAGAGGATTCATCCGGGCGGAGGTCGTCTCCTTTGATGATCTGATGGATGCCGGAACCTATCCTGAGGCAAGAAAAAAAGGGGCCGTAAGACTCGAGGGCAAAACCTATCCGGTTCAGGATGGAGATGTTATCAAATTTCGATTTAACGTATGACCCTGTATGATCGTTCTCGGTTTTGTTTACGCTCAATTAGGGTATGATCCAGTTATCATCCTGCAAATATGTTTTCAAAACGCAATATTATCATTTTCGGTTTTTCATCTCTACTTGGCATTCTCGTTCTTGTTGTCGCACTCGCCTATGCCTACCTCCACATTCCAAATTATGTGGAATCCAAGTTACTTCCTGAAATGGTCCGCAAGGCGGGAATTTCAGAATACGCCTTTAAAGTGCGCAGAATCGATTTCTCCGGAGCCGACCTGGGGTCTTTGCGGATTGGCGATCAAAAGAACCCGGCGCTCTCCATCGCTGCCGTACAGATCGATTATTCTCCCTCCGGACTTTACAGAATGGAGATAGAAAGGATTGCCTTTAATGGAATTGAGCTGTCCTGCGAATATAAAGATGGGGAATTTATCATCCAGCAATTTGATTTAAAAACTTTTTTAGCCCATTTCCAATCATCAGATAACAAAGCACCGTCATCCGTAAACACCACGCCGCCGTTGGTGATCAAACGCCTGGAAATTAAAAATGCACTGATTGTTTTCGAGTGGAAGGGAAAGCGATTAAGACTCCCCATTGAATTTGAAATTCTTCCTGGAAAAAAAGACCGGAGCGCACCCTACCCGAACGAGTTCGACTGCGATATACGGCTCTATCCCCGTGGCCAAAAAATCGTTTTAGCATCGAATATTCATCTTCTTAAAAAGAGAATTCTTCTGGATTTTGAAGCAAAGCGGCTTCATCTTGAAAGGTTTTCTGATTACGCAAAGCTGATTCCAGGGCTGGCCTTGTCCGGAGAAGTTGATATAGAAGGAAAAACAACTTTTCAATATCAGCCTTTTACACTATCCTCGACATCTGCTACATGCCAGTTTCAAACCGCTGAGATGGCCTATGACAATTTGAGGCTGAAATATGTGAAAGATCTGCACAAAAAAGAACCGCCGTTTAGAATTGAAATCAACACCCAGGAAGGGAAAGAATGGAGGGTCTTTGCATCTTCAATCTCCCCGATATCATCTGTGTCACCCATCTCCATGCTGATTTCCGGCATGTCGTGCGATTTGAAATTTTCTCAAGATGCTGCTGCCGGTTCAGGCCAGTTTGACATTTCAATGAAAGAATTCAACGGCAATCAAACCGTCCCCATCGCCGTGCTGTCGCCCCTTGACCTGAAATCCAATTTTTCCGCGAAACTGGAAAAAGATGGTCGATGGAACTTCCGGATTGAGAGTGCGGGTGATGGTAAAAAGACCGCTGCTACAAAAAGCTGCAAATTCCGCATCAACAATTTCGACGTTTTTGTCGACCCCCCTGCAATCAATATTACTGGAAAAGGTGTAAATTCAAAGGGATTTGCAGCATACAAAGTTGTCGCGTCTCAAGTCAAAGTATCGACGAATTCAGCAGTCCTGCAGACGCCCTCAATATCTCTGAAAGGAAACGCAGGCTTCAACCATTCGGAAAAACATACCAAGATTTCATCAACTTATAAAATTGCGGCATCGGATATTAAAGCCGTAACACAATCTACTACTGTTCAGATTCCCTCTATTTCCATGAAAGGTAACGGCGGGTTCAGCCATTCGGGAAAACACCCGAAAGTGTCAACAACATATCAAATTGTCGCATCTGATGTTAAAACCACCGCAAGATCCGGGACGCTTCAAATACCCTACCTGTCCTTGATCGGCAGCGGCGGATTCAGTCATTCGGGAATAAATCCGGAAGTTTCGGCCACTTATAAAATCGAGGCATCTGATGTTAAAGCATTGACACCCTCTGCGACACTTCAAATACCCGCCTTGTCTCTGAATGGCAAAGGCGGCTTGGACGCTTCTCCAAAAATATGCATGAAATTTGCTTCTTATGAACTCAAGGCATCGGACACGATTTTTAAAACGCCGTCTCTAAATATGAACATTCCCAGCGCATCGTTGGTGGGAAAAGTTCGGGAGGAAAAGGACCGCACCATGCAATCCGGCGGTCTTTTCAAAGTTGAAGATATTGGAATCACGATGTCGAAACCCATAGTAAAAATTGATGGAATCCATGGATCTGTGCCGTTTCAGTGGCCTTTGAACGGTACGGGCCAACAAGGGAAATTTTCCATAAAGAAACTGGAATGGAAAAATCGGAACCTGGGTTCTGCAAATGGAACCATTCAACAAAAAGACCTGGGGCTTGTTTTCAACGGCGCGTACACCAGCAGTCTTCTCCCGGACCTGGTTTTCGATGTTAACGGCACGGCTGAAACTTTTGAGCCCAAAGACTACAAATCCGAAATTCATTTCACGCTGAACAATTACAAAACCGCTTCTGACATAGATCTGGGGCAATTTTTTCCATCGGCAACAGGGGCGACCCTTAATGGAGAACTCGGACTGAACGGTGCTTTGACTTTCGACACAACCGGGATGAAAGGCACATTAAATGCAATCTTAAATAATGCAAACCTGATGCTCAAAGAAAAAAAGGCCGCAATGGAAGGTATCCGGGCTTCACTCTCTCTGACGGATCTGTTTAACATGCGCAGCGCGCCAAAGCAGGAATTCAGTTTTGAAAAGGCGTCACTGGGCGAATTAAGTGCCAGTAACGGTAAGATTGTTTTTCAAATAGAATCCCCTAAATCATTTTTCATAGAAAAAAGCGGTTTCAACTGGTGTGATGGGAATGTGTATACGCAGGCCATGAGGATTTACCCCGGGGTGAGTGATTACGATCTGATTTTATATTGCGATCGTTTAAAATTTGCAAAAATTCTTGAACAGTTCGGTTCCGTAAATGCGAAAGGAAACGGGACGCTAAGCGGCAGGTTGCCCATCACAATTGAAAATGGACAAATACGTTTTAATGACGGTTTCCTTTTTTCCACCCCCGGCGAAGGGGGGTCGATCCGTGTGACAGGAACAGAAATATTTACCGCCGGTATTCCGCCCGACACACCGCAATACGCGCAAATAGAGCTTGCCAGGGAAGCATTGAAAGATTATGATTATCAATGGGCAAAAATGAATATTGTATCAATAGGAGAAGATGTGCTGTTGCGGCTGCAGTTCGACGGCAAACCCGCTCATCCCCTGCCCTTTGTTTACAATAAAGAGATCGGTAACTTTGCAAAAATTGAAGCCGGCGGTAAGGAATCGGTTTTCCAGGGTATAGGCCTTGATGTAAACTTCAGGGTTCCCTTGAATAAGATATTATATTATAAGGATATATTTAACATGATACAGTAAAAGAGGAGTGAAATTATGTTTAAAAACGTGTCAATTCTGTTAGGGGCAATCCTGATTTTGTCGACACAGGCCTGCACCCAGCATAAGGTAGAGGTTGCGCCGGTGGAAATAAAGCCGATCCACATCACAATAGATGTGAACGTCAAGGTAGACAAGGCGCTGGACGATTTTTTCAGTGACATCGACCAAGCAAAAGAAAATACTGATAAAGCACCTTCAACTAAAGAATAATGATTGATCAGATGAAAAAAATAGGAGATTGAAGGATGAAAAGAAAAATTTTCACAACGACGATTTCACTTCTATTATCATTTATGTTAATTTCAGGTGCTTCCGCCTTTGCCGGCGCCAAAGAAATTAAAGCCCGAATGAGGGCGCGGCTGCCCGTTATCAAAGCACTCAAAGCACAAGGTATTGTTGGAGAAAACAATAGGGGATACCTGGACTTTAGAAGCGGTGACAGATCGAGAGCAGCTGACGTGAATGGTGAAAACAGCGACCGAAGGCAGGTTTATAGCCAGATCGCGAAGCAGCAGGGAACAACCGCTGACCTAGTCGGAAAACGCCGGGCCCTTCAGATTGCGAGAACGGCAAGACCTGGAGAATGGCTTCAGGATGGAAACGGCCGGTGGTATCAGAAATAGTCGGCAG
Source organism: Thermodesulfobacteriota bacterium (assembly GCA_042573625.1). Classification (GTDB taxonomy): domain Bacteria; phylum Desulfobacterota; class Desulfobacteria; order Desulfobacterales; family UBA11574; genus JBHPCZ01. Next base: position 23,142 of record JBHPCZ010000025.1, on the reverse strand, counting down.
GGAAAAATAACTTATAAGATAGATTCCGTTTAGCTGTCAGTGGAAGAAGATGAATGGATAAAACTCTATTTAGGTATCCCAGAAATGGGCAAGGTTTAATTTTTAGCGCAGCTCGGCAATGACACAAGACAATTTCTTGAATGGTGCGGTATGCCAATAGACTATTGGCGAATCGATCCGGATGACAAGACCTGTCCTTTCTGCTATGATGAGCAATTATCAGAGTATAAAAAACCCAGATTAGAATCGTAAAATGAAAAATATGTTGAATTACGATTATTTGAAATTCATATCTTCGTGTGCTAAAAGCAAAACTCGGGCAAAGCTTCCATCCGGCACTGATACAATATGATACCAACTGCTTGGAATAATAACCTTTTCAACAGAATCCGCTTGACAAATCCACAAATATTTTTTAAAATATTCGCATCAATTAATTCCCGGCAGTGCCGAAAAGCTGATCTCATCCGAATACCCTCTTGTGCCTTTTAATTCTGCTGGGACACCGACGCTTAATCAATCCGTATTTGGCATTGGATGTTGTCAATATGCAAAATGATACCCGCAACGATATGTCGCATGCAATGGCTCTCGGCAGCTTTTCATATGATCATCTCATACTGAAAGGCTGCGGGCCAAAAACCCTTTATGCCAGATGCAATTATAACTAAAAATAACAGCAATCAACCTCCTGGAAAAATGAAACAACAATTTAAGAAGTCCGGGTACGATAAACAAAGGGTACAAACCTCTCTTGAAGTTTTTGACAATTTCTTCGGTTCGATTCGCGAACCGTTAGTGGTGCTTGATTCTGGTTTGAAGGTTGTAAAAGCCAATCATTCCTTTTACCGGACGTTCAACGTCAAACCAGATGAGACAGAGGGAATATTAATATATGATCTTGGCAACCGGCAATGGAACATCCCGAAGCTTAGAGAATTGCTTGAAGATATCCTTCCTGAAAATTCCGAATTCAATGACTTTGAAGTGAAACATAACTTTGAAACCATCGGCCGAAAGATAATGCATTTAAACGCCAGACGGATTTACGGAGAGTCAAACCAAACCCAACTGATCCTTCTGGCCATTGAGGATGTGACTGATCGGGAAAATTATAAAAGAAATCTTGAAGAGCTTGTTAAAAAGCGAACAGCCGAACTTGTCGTCGCAAAGGAAGAGGCGGAAACCGCCCTTTTTGAAATAAAAAAATTAAAAGATCAACTGGAGGCGGAAAGAGCATATCTGCAAGAAGAAATTAAACTGGCATACAACCATGAGAACATCGTCGGTCAAAGTGACGGTCTCAAATACGTGCTCTATAAAGTTGAACAGATTGCCGGCAGCAATACCACCGTATTGGTTCTGGGTGAGACAGGAACCGGCAAAGAGTTGGTCACCCGGGCCATTCACGGCTTGAGCTCGCGAAAAAACCGGGCGCTGGTAAAGGTAAATTGCGCCGCACTGCCCTCAAACCTGATCGAAAGCGAATTGTTCGGTCATGAGAAAGGTGCTTTTACCGGTTCTCTTTCCAGAAACCTTGGGCGATTTGAGGTCGCCAACGGCGCTACCCTGTTTTTGGATGAGATTGGCGAACTGCCGCTGGAATTACAACCAAAGCTGCTCAGAGTAATCCAGGATGGCGAGTTTGAACGATTGGGCAGCTCCCGCACCATCAAAGTCGATGCGCGGATTATTGCCGCCACAAATCGCAATCTGGAAGAAGAAGTCCGCAAAGGCCGTTTCCGTGACGATCTCTGGTACCGGTTGAATATTTTCCCGATTACCATGCCGCCGCTCCGGGATCGCATAGATGACATTCCGCTGCTTGTGTATTTTTACGTTAAAAAAATTTCCAGGCGAATGGGAAAGACCATTGAAACCATTCCGGCGAACGTAATGAATGTCCTACAAAATTACCACTGGCCTGGAAATGTTCGGGAGTTGGAAAACGTCCTTGAACGTGCGGTGATCAACTCGTCGGGTCCCAAGCTTCGCCTGGTTGATGAACTCAAGAAGCCGTTCAAGGATTTAAGTACAAGCCAACAAACGTTGGAAGCAGTTGAGCGCAAACATATTATTCGGGTGCTTGAGCAGGCCCGGTGGAAAGTCAGCGGAAAAAACAGCGCGGCTGAAATCCTTGGCCTCAACCGCAGCACCTTGCGCGCCCGCATGCGTAAACTCAATATCCGAAAAGCCTGATTTTCATTGCCGCCCCGGCACTGAATGGAACGCATATTGTTTGCCAACCGCAATTAATATGCAGGCCCCGAAAATCATCCGACAGTCATTTCCATTTTTGCACTGTCATGCCCCCATACTACACCGGAAGTCCAGTGAGTCTCCTCCCGCATAGCGGGAGGCATCAGGAAGCCCGCACGATGGGGGCATCGCCGTTGGCTTTTGAAGCCGTCGCTCGTTGGCAGATTCCGAATATCCAATTTCCATCAAGGAATGTCGAATGATGAGGCGTCCTCGCTCTGCCTCGGGTATACGACAGCGCCGTATTCTACGATCAATTCAATCCGATGGTTTACCCACCGCTTTCCTTCAATATTCGAGATTGGATATTGGATATTCGATATTCAACACACCGGTTGAGTGATTTCGCTCCGACTGGGTCACCCGGATCGGTCGAACCTCTCTGGGTCCTCAACCAGAGGTGGAGGGTTTAGGGCACAACCAAAAGAGGCCATATATGACCATTGGTCAAATATAACCCTGCTTGTGCGTCTATTTTTACCTGCCTTCCCCGTGCCTTTAAACTAATTATTCTTATAAATCGGTATGATGGGTGACGCTACCCCGGGTGTTGGACCCCTGGCACAAAAATTGAATTTATAAAAAGTACTTTGTAAGCAAAAGTTTCCAAAATTACTGATGGTTCTGTCAACCTTTAAAGGCTGGCAGTGCCGATAGGTGGTCGCAATGAACGTCGTCAGAACAATCATGAACGCACTTCCCGAAAAGCAGAAAGAGGTTTTGCAAACGCTTATTTTATTGATTGAGGCACCGGGAATAGAAGGCGGATGTTTAAGCTATGGCATCTTCTGTGACATCGAAGACAAGAATGTCTTCAACCTGATTTCGGAATGGGAAACCCGCCAACATCTGGACCGTCATATCAGTTCAGACAGGTTCAGCGTTTTGCTTGGAACAAAGAGTCTTTTATGCGAACCGCCGCAAATTGAAATTCACACGGTTTCCTATTCGGAAGGAATGGAAGCCGTCCATGCCGCCAAGGGTAAAAGAACCTAATCTCTTAAGCAAATCAATAAATACCGTAAATACCGTTTATTTAAAGCCCCTTATATAAAGGAGGAAATATGATCTCTTCTCCGTGTAGAAATTGTTCCAGAGAAAATCTGCCTAAAGAGGATTGCATCAAAAGTTGTAAGATGTTGCATGCCATACAGAATATGGATTCGTCTTCTGGAAAATTGAATGAGGGATGTGGAGTAGACTATACCGAAGAGTATAATTGCAACGTAGCTCTTTCGTCGGGGTGACCTGTATTTAGGAGAAATAACATTGAGCTGATTTTTGATTCATTCCAATTAATATAGAAAGGCTGGAAAAGGAAATGCTGAACAAAGAAAATGATGCTGTTGGAACCGGGAATAGGAATACATGTGTAGAAGTCCCATCGTTTAAGGATGATTCAAAATCTGGGCGTTTGAAACAAAATGAAAAAATACCACATGTTTTCGAGAACATATTAGGGCAGAATAGAAAAATGATCGAGATATTTCGGCAAATCAGCAGTGTTGCTGAATACGATTACCCTGTTCTTATTTCCGGTGAGACCGGTACAGGAAAGGAGCTTGTTGCCAAAGCCATTCACGAGGAAAGCTGCCGAAAATCTTCGCCGTTCGTGCCAATCAATTGCGGGGCTTTGCCTGAAGGACTTATTGAAAGCGAACTTTTTGGGCATGTAAAAGGAGCATTTTCAGGTGCTGTTTTTAATAAAAGAGGGCGGTTCGAGATAGCAGACGGAGGGACAATCTTTCTTGATGAAGTTGCTGAGCTGTATAAATCTGCACAAATAAAGCTTTTGCGTTTCCTCGAAGACGGAAAGTTTGAAAAAGTGGGTGGGGAAAAAACGGTTTCCGTCAATGTAAAGGTAATTAGCGCTACCAATAAGGACCTAAAAACACAGATGAAAAAGAAAAATTTCCGGGAAGACCTGTATTACCGCCTTAATGTTTTACCGATACAGCTTCCTCCACTTCGTGAGCGAAAAAATGATATTCCGCTTCTGATTAATCATTTTTTACAGCAGGCAGTCCGGAAGTATAACCGAAACCCTCTTATTGTCTCTGCCGAAGCCGCGTCATTACTCGTCAAATATGAATGGCCAGGAAATGTGAGGGAGCTTCAAAATGCTGTGCAGTTTGCATTTGTTAAATGTAACGGCGTTGTAATAACCCCTGATGACCTTCCTGTGGAATTTAAAAATAACAGGATGCTTTGGGCCGGTTGTAGAGGTTCAAGGAAACTAGACATGTTCTCAGTAAAATCTACTTTGGAAAAAACCGACGGTAATAAGGCAAAAACTGCAAGACACCTTGGTGTTGGGCGTGCAACGCTGTATCGGTTTTTGGACGATCATCCGGTAATACAAAAAAGTGTCTACGCATAGTTTTTTTAAAAATAACCTTTTCATCCACAAGGAGGATATATGCCAAAGGGGACAACACTCAAAGAGGCGACCATCGCCCCCAAGAAGGCGCGTGATACTAAGGAAGACATTATGTTTTGTTATCAATGCGAACAGACAGCAAAAGGTACAGGATGCACAGTGCTGGGAGTCTGCGGCAAAAAACCAGAGGTGGCAGCCTTACAGGATCTCCTCCTCTACACTCTAATGGGATTATCCCAATATGCTGTAGAAGGGCGAAAGGTCGGCGTCATTGATCGAGATGTTAATGTTTTTACTGTTAAAGCGGCCTTCTCGACGTTAACGAATGTGGATTTTGATCCGGATCGCTTCCTAAAATTGATTCATGAGGCCGTAGAAAAACGGGATCAGCTAAAAAGGAAGGTTAAGGCCGCAGGTGGAAATATTGATCTGCAAGGCGGTCCTGCCGTGTTTAATCCTCAATCGACTTTGGAAGGGTTGATTAAGCAAGGTGAAGATGTTGGTTTAAAGTCCTATCCAGGCGATAACCCAGATATTCTCTCTTTGAAGCACACCGTTCTTTTTGGCATTAAAGGCGTGAGTGCTTATGCAGACCACGCACTAATTTTAGGGCAGGAAGATGACAGCGTTTATGCATATGTGCATGAGGGACTGGCTGCCATTCAAAGGGATGATCTGGGGGTTGACGATTGGGTCAAAATGGCGCTCAGGTGCGGTGAAGCAGCCTATAAAGCCATGGAACTGCTGGATGCCGGTAATACGAACACATATGGTCACCCTGTCCCGACAAAGGTTCCGCTGGGCTATAAGAAGGGAAAAGCTATTCTTGTCTCGGGTCACGACTTGAAAGATCTCGAAGAATTGCTAAAACAAACTCAAGGGAAAGGCATTAACATTTACACCCACGGTGAGATGCTCGCAACTCATGGTTACCCCAAGCTAAAGAAATATCCACATTTCTACGGCCAATTCGGTACGGCCTGGCAAAAGCAGATTAAAGAATTCGCTGATTTTCCAGGCGCCATTCTGATGACCACCAATTGTATCCAGCGACCCAAAAATGACTATAAAGACAATTTATTTACCAGCGGCATGGTTGGCTGGCCGGGAATTCCCCATATTTCGGATCTTAATTTTCAACCGGTCATCGATAGAACCCTTGAGCTTCCAGGCTTTGAGGAAGATCTCGTCAAACAGGAGGTTACGGTCGGTTTTGCTCGAAATGCCGTTCTCAGTGTTGCAGACAAGGTCATCGAAGCCGTGAAATCCGGAGATATTCGACATTTCTTTCTGGTGGCCGGTTGTGACGGTGCCAAACCGGGACGAAATTACTATACTGAGTTTGTAGAAAAAGTTCCCAAGGATTGCATCGTTTTGACATTGGCCTGCGGCAAATACCGTTTCTTTGATAAAGATCTGGGCGATATCGGCGGTATACCGCGTCTTTTGGATGCTGGTCAGTGTAATGATGCCTACTCAGCCGTTCAGATCGCTTCGGCATTGGCAAAAGCATTCGATATGGAAGTCAATGAATTGCCATTATCGCTGATCATTTCCTGGTATGAGCAAAAAGCGGTTTGCATTTTGCTGGCGCTGCTTCACCTCGGCATCAAAGGCATCCGCTTAGGGCCTTCCCTGCCGGCCTTTTTGACACCGAATGTGCTGGATACTTTGGTGAAAAATTTTGACATCAAACCGATTTCATCGGCTGACGAGGATCTTAAATCCATCTTAGGGTAACAAATTTTTAGATGCACTTAAATAATCAAAAAAACAGAGGAAACGAATCATGCACGATAATAATGAATTATGTAAAAAAATTAAATCCATCTTTCCTGATGTTGGTGAATGCGGAATGGATGTTGATGTCGATTACGATAGTGATAAGAAAGCATATATCGTTGACCTTAAAAAGGGTGATCATCATTTAAAAACTTATTTGGAACCGGAAGATGCGGATACCTGCATGGATGGAAAACAATGCATCGGTCTTGCTTTTCAGATTCAACAACTCAGGAATAATGTCGAATCTCTTTAACTTTTTAAAATAACAAAGCACGTACCGGTTATCCAAATTGGTTTGACGCATCTGTCGTAATGTTTTTGATTTAGAAAAGGAAATCTCTCATGATCATGATCAGAATAACAATATGCTCTTTCATGGAAAAACAGAAAGAGGTCATGCAAACGCTTATTTCATTGATTGAGGCACCGGGAAAAGAAAGCGGATGTCTGAGCTATGGCATCTTCTGTGACATTAAAGACAAGAATGTCTTCAACCTGATTTCGGAATGGGAAACCCGCGAAGACTTGGATGAGCACATAACGTCAAACAGATTCAGCGTTTTGCTTGGAACAAAGAGCCTTTTATGCGAACCGCCGAAAATTGAAATTCACATGGTTTCCCATTCGGAAGGAATGGAAGCCATTGCTGCCGTTAGGAGCAAAAGAAACCTATAGAAATTATACGATATGCGGAAAATTAAAGTCTCCGAGCTCATCACTTCATTGGTCTCGCAAACAACGTCTTTACTTAGCGACAAATAAAATCGCTGGCTTTTTAGTTATTACTTACATCCTCGGACTGCCGGCAGTCGGGGAGGAAGAAGACACGCCGGCGGACGGCGCTTCTAAGGAAGTGTATTTAAGAAAGTGGAACAACCGGTTTGAAAAGGTTTAAAAATGAAAATCGCATTAGTTATTCCAATGAACAACTCCGACAGTAAAAAAGGCTTTTACGATTATGAATTTTACTCGACCTTTTTAAAATCCAGACGATATGTTTCCTACTTGCTGGCCATTCCCACGTTGGTTGCATTAACGCCTCAACACCATGAGATCAGGATATTCGACGAAAATATCGAAGACATAGACTATACTTGGGAGGCAGAAATCGTGGGGATCAGTGTCCGAACGATGTTCGCCCAAAGGGCGTATGAGATCGCTGAAGCTTACAAGAGCAAAGGAACAATAACCGTTTTAGGCGGCATACATCCCTCCATGTGTTCTGAAGAAGCGCTCCAACATTGCGATAGTGTAGTCATCGGAGAAGCCGAGTCTGTATGGGGCACGCTTTTACAGGATGCCGAAAACGGTTGCTTAAAAAGACTTTACAAAACCGAGCAATCCGCCGACCTACAGGTCGCCCCGATGCCCATTCGGGCTTCTCTGAGTAAAGAACGATACTTTTTTGAAGTTGTTCAGACCACAAAAGGATGTCCCTTTCGATGTGAATTCTGTTCGGTATACGCATTCGACGGACGGAAGATTAGAAGCAAAACCATCCCACAGGTCCTTGAAGAACTGCGGGATATTAAAAATTCCGGCGTCAAATATAAGACAAAACACTCCATATTCTTTGTCGACGACAATATTATTGCTGACAAGGCATTCGCCCTAAAATTGTTCAGGGCAATCAAATCTTACGATATCAACTGGATGTGCCAGGCTTCAATTAATATTTCCAAAGAAAATGAGCTGCTCAAATTAATGAAAGACAGCGGTTGCGGGGCAATCTTTATCGGCTTTGAATCTCTCTCAAAAGAAAACCTCGATGGTATGCATAAGGGGATCAATCAACGTTATAATTATTTTGAAGCAATACAAAAAATCCAGTCACATGGGATATTGGTCCACAGTTCGTTCATTGTCGGCAATGATTTGGACACCCACAAGACCTTTGACGACTTGATAGATTTTATCCAAGAATCCAATCTATTGATGCCGTTGATTAATATTCTCACCCCTTTTCCGGGGACCGAGTTATTTGCCCGGTTAGAAAAAAATAGACGGATCCTGCATAAAAACTGGACAAAATATGATACCAAACATGTTGTCTTTCATCCTTTGAAAATGTCTCCTAAAGAATTATTGGTAAACTACAAGCGAATCATTCAGACCGTCTACTCATTTGATTCCATAATAAAAAAGCTGAATTATTATTGGGAAGTCGACTTTTGGAAACGTTCCAACGAACTTGATCCCGTAAAATTTAAATACCGTCTTCTTTTTGCTTTCCGACTGATTACGCTGCTTTTTTCTCGTAATATGCCGCGGTCAAAGTTTATTTTGAAAATGTTACCCCATGTTTTTAATAAACGGGTTAGGGTATCAACCATTCTTTCTTTAATGGCCTACAATGATTTCGCATACTCCCTGTAACGTGTTTAGGAACTTGGAAAAATAAAAACTAAAATTTAAAACTATGGTCGAATATATCGCCTACTGAACGAAGGTTTTGTTCGAAAAGGCAAGTGTGTCACGGTTATCCGAACACAGGTGATTGGAACTGAAGGAAGGCTTCTTGCAAAAGTAACGACAAATCATGTACCAGCCGATTAAACGGGTGATATTATCAATATTTCAGAGCTTAAGGATAATTATCCTATGCTCAAATCCCTGCTATGCTTAAACAGCTAACAATACCAATGCATGTTTCATTTTCCAAACCTGAAACAATCATTGTCCAATCAAGTTAATCCAATAAAAGTATTAACAATCGATTCGATTCCACAATTTGCTTTAGTATTAACACCACTACATCACTGAGCAATGAAGATCCATTGGCAAATCTGCGATACCTGCAATAACGACCTATTATCAAGAGCCTAATTTTCTGGCATATTCAAAAGGTATCCCAAAACAATAGCTGTTGGACTATCTGCGGGTTACCTTCCCTTTTGACGGCAGTTCAATTGTTTGTGATATCAAATTCTGAGGGTTGAACTGTCAAGCAATGTATTGACCCACCCAATTGATTCCGCCAAGTCAAGTATAGGTCGGGACAGTTTAACTGACCCGATACGCCGGGCGCTCAATCCACTCCCCTTTACAACGTGGGCAGCGAGACGGCGGTGTAAAACGCTTCCGTTCTTTAAAAACAAACCCGCACTCCTTGCATAGGGAAGGACTGATTATCAGTTTCTTCCCTCGGGGTTTTAGGGTGCGTGCAATATGTGGGAGCTGTTCATAAACTTCTTTTTCCCTGATTCCCATCGCCTGGGAGATTTCCCTGGCGTCCATCTCTTCCTCACTTAGGCGAGAGATTATCCGCTGACGAATCGTCTTCATTTGACAACCCTAATTAAGCTCATTCAGGGTACGATTGTATAGACCCCTCTGCCCTTTCTTATTATTTTGCCCTGTTTTTCTGCCCGGTAAACGATGTTCCTGATCTTTTTGTCATCAAAGCCTGTTCTGTCCCTTAATTTTTGGATGCCCACACCCTTTTTGTGCCGCTTAATGACCTTGAGAACCGCGTCCGTCGATGTCGGAGCCGTTGTTTTTCGAACCGCGGCCGTTTTTGCAGCGGAGGTCTTTCTGGATGGTGCCCGAACCGAAACCGCATCTTTGTATTTCAAATCCGCCTGAGCCTTCTCAAACCTGCTCACTTTTTCAATGAGCTGTTTCGTCTCTACTGACAAGGCCTTTAACGTGTTTGATAAAAAAGAGAGCATTGCTTCAAACTTGGGGATCGTCACGCCATGCCCTGCTGTATTTCGAATCAAAACAGACAGCAGTCGTTCTTCAGTGGCTTCATACGTGGTAAATCTGCCTGAGCAGGAAAGGCATTTCCGACGCCGCCGAATGGAAATTCCATCTTTGGTCAGTCTTGAATCGATCACCTGGTTGTCAATATCTCCGCACATTGGACATTCCATAATAACTCCTCACTCGGGTTCTTTACTTCAATCTCAATATCCTGAAAATATGTCATGCGCAATTCGAACTACCCATTGATCTCCTCTTTGAGCATACAGCACGCGATTTTATATTCCGGGCTGCCGTTTGGGTTATATCTTAAATTTTCAGGCTGTATCATTCTGTTCATGACACATCCTTCAGGAATGTTAAGTTCAAAAAAATCGCGTTCGTTAATCTTTTCTGTTCCGATCAGTTGGTCTTGGTTGAATATCATACTGTGAATCGGGTAATCCTCACACAATGGACATTGATAAACTCTCCCGTTGGGAAATATAAAATAATTCTCCGCTACCAAACCGGCACACTCAAAGGACTCTTCGGGATCCAGAAAAACTTTCGGATACGTAACCGTTATGCCGAGTTCAGCTATTTTCAAAGCTATTTCAGGAATTATACCCAGCCACTCTTCTCTGGAAACCTGCAGTTTTCCGGTGCCGCTTTTGGCAGATCTCCCTCTGATGCCGATAATCTGTATGAAAAACCGGTCAAGTCCAAGGTCTTTTAAAAGGGATGCCATCATTTCAAGTTCGTAAATATTGGCGCTGCTTACCGTGTAAATGAGGCTGGTGTTAAATCCTCTGGAACTCGCCTGTCTGATGCCCGAAACACATGTGTCATAGGATCCCTCACCACGGATCATATCATTGGTTTTTCGGGTGGCACCATCCAGACTGAAACTGAAAAAATCAACATCATCGGGGGCAACCTTCGACAGAATGTTATTGAAGAGATATCCGTTCGTGTCAACCGTAACTGAACTGTAACCCATATCCCCGGCATGTTTTATGGCACGCCATAGATCTGGGTGAAGCGTGGGTTCACCGCCCAGGAAAATAACATTCGATGCTTTGTTTTGTTTAGCAAATACACTGAGCCATGTCTTTATGGTCGAGAGGGAAAGTGTGTTTTTTCCGTGTTGATCGGGATTGATATAGCAGTGCCGGCATTTGAGGTTGCAGCGTGTCAGAATATGAAAGAAAACATTTGTCGAATCCCTAGAAAAAGCTACGGTTTTCCTGCTTTTCATTTATTTTCTTCCATCAACTGCTCGAGCTGCCTTTTGGTCTTAACCAGTTCTTCGTTTGATATGCGCAGCCGAATCGAAACGTATTCCGCGAATACCCTGTATAACATTATTAAAAAATTGGTGTTTTCATCATCAGAAGAGATTCTGTCTGTAGCTGAAGTGTTGACGGCCAGGCAGACGGTCTTCCCTACTGAAAATACCGATGCTGACCTGCTTAAACTGTCGAGGAGTCTCATTTCACCGAAAATTTCACCCATCTGGCTCATTGTCGTGATTTCAACGCCTTTTTTTTCTATTCTCACCTCGCCGGAGAGGAGAAAGTAAAGCCAGGGATCAACATCGCCCTCTTTTATAATTGTTTCTCCATCTTCGTATTGCCTGATTTTGCTCAAGCGAATCATTTCCCCGAGATTCTTTGTCTCGAAATGTTTCAAGGCAGGAATTGAAAAAAGCTTCTGTATATTCTGAATATCATCTTTAAGATATTTTGATTCGATCATATTTGTCTCCCTAAATAATCATTTCATACCGATGGTTTTTTAGCATTATCTTATCCTGCTATCATTACATTATTGATGTATTGCGTCAGTGTATGCTCATCCGTTTCAGACATTTCAAGAAACTTTACGCCCATGCCCGCAGAGCCCTGGGCTTCATCATTTTTCTCTTTCGCCCATGCCACTTCACAAGTAACACTAATAGGATTGGCAGTGTCCGGCAGTTTTAGATCGAGTAAAAACTGCTCTCCCGGATTGAACGGCGTATCCGTCTTGATGAAAAGGCCGCCGACACTGAGATTCCCTGTAGACGCCTTAATCGTTGAAGCTTTAATGAAGGACTCACTATCCTGGTAAGTCACAAACAAGGTCTTCGGAATACGGGGATCTGTTCGATAGGTAGCCTCTGAGGCTCTGTCGATCAAATTTTTGTATCGTTCCACCATTAACATTAAGAGAAGCCTGACATCCTTGGATACTTTGCCAAGTTCTGATTCCGCGGATGCCAATTCAACTCGGCCGATCGTGGTCTTTCCAACAGCATTGGCCGTGGCTGTCCGTTCGAAACCACCGAAGAAACCCAGTTCGCCGAACACCTCACCCGCCTTAAGTGTATTGACGACAAACTTTTTCTCTCTACCGATTTTGGAAATCTCAACGGCACCGGATATAATCACATAGACTTGATCCCCATAACTGCCTTCTTCAAAAATAACCTGACCATCCTGATAATTCTCTTTTGTTGAAATCTGAAACATGATTTAACACCTCCTGGGTTATTATCCGACCCTATTCATACCTGAATCTTGCATGAAAATTGATGCTAATCTTTAAACTACTTAATTGAAGCGGGTTTAAATAAAATCACAGAATCATACATTTTACCCCGATGGCAAATCGGATGATGATTTTTTTTAATCATCAATTTTCACCCTAAAGGGCGAGCCGGAGGCTTTCATTTGCTTCGTTATTAAGGGCTCGCAATAGTTCATTATGGTTTGACTTCGGCTGAGCTCATGCGAAGGCTCATATAATATTATACATATTTATCATATTTGCATCTACAACTCAAATCTTTCCGTGTTTACAAGCCTATCATTGCGTATGGATAAAATCCCAATTTGGGTTAAAAGTTATTTAGTCCAGAAAAACTTGGTCCTCTGGGCCAGGCCAGAGTTGTCCGGCTCTGCCTGAAAAAGCATTGCAAGAGTTTGAAGTGAACTAAAGCCCGCCCTGGTGCGACTCGCAAATATATTGAGATAACACATGCATCATTCAAAACCTGTCTTTTTGGTAAAGCGTAATGGTGATCAGTCTGGGCCAGGGTTTAAAGTAAGCTAAAGTTAAGGAATTCTGCCAATTATATAAAATCAGCGGAGCAAAGCGACTCCATAACTTTAGGCACTTCTAACTTGTCCGGATTGCAGGAGAGCAGCCCCTTTCAGGGGCAAACCAAGGCCGGGCCCGGATTTTTTACTCGGTCGCTTTATCAATATCTACGATTTTTCCGTTAAGATAGTCCTTTGTCTCATATCTTGTGATTTTCATCAGTTTCTGAGTTATTTCCCCCAGGTTGTCAACCTGTTCTTTAATTTTAGCAACGCTATCTTTTAAGGGATCGTTTTCTGATATATCCATTGAAATGAGCTCTGAATATCCGAAAATTCCCATCAAGGGCTGATTCATTTCATGGCACACGGCGCCGGCCATCTCCATGATGCCTTGCAATTTTTCTTTCTGTATCCGTTCATACTCTGCCCGCTTATGCTCACGAATATCAATAAAGCCCTCTATAAAGCACTTCCTGCCGTCAAATACGGACGGAATAACTGATTTAAGGATCGGCACTTTTTCTCCACTCGCCGTAAGAAGTACGCATTCTTTTTTGTCGATTTGCCGGCCAAAGTCCGTAATCGGACATTTATTCTCTTCCTCCGAACATGTCGAGTACCGATAGCATTTAGAATTCACTATTTGCTCAACAGGCGTTTCGATCATGAGAATCGCTTGAGGGTTTGCATCAATGATCTTGTTCGTTTCCGAGTCGACAATCATGATTCCTATCGGCAGGGAAAGCAATATGGTTTCTATTCGTTCATTGCTTTCTCGTAACGCCTCTTCAGTGCACTTCAGCTCGATCGACTCCTTTTCCAATTCTTTGATTCTTTGCTCTAATTCTTCATAGGCTGGCTTTTTTAAAATCATTGACGAACCCTCCGGTCAAGCGAAATAGATAATGAGGCTGGACACAATAATTTTTGGGCTGGATCTCGTATCAATGGAAAATTATAGCGGCTTCCATAAATATGTTCCTATTGGTTCGCTTTTGTTCATATTTCATTAAGCTGCCGGTTGAAACGGAACGTTATTTTGACAACCACAATAAAACTTCATTTAACATCATATATAGGAAATGTCATCAACTGGCAAGTGGAGGCTGGAAGGGGCAAGCTTGATCAGGCCCTGAAAACCGTCGCCATTTTACAAGTTGCCGGATATCCGATATCCAACAAGGAATATCGAATGATGAAGTTTTTTCTGCCTTTGTAAGCGGAATGTTTAAGGCACAAGTGAGTCTCTTCCCTCATAGCGGGAGACATCAGGAAGCCCCCACGATGGGAACTTTGTCTCTATCTCTGGGAACCGTCGATAATTTACAGATACCGAATATCCAATTTCGAACAAGGAATGTCCAATAATGAAGTGTTCTCTTCTCTACCTTTTTGTATATGGCTGCACCAAATTCCACAAAAAATCCAACCCAAAGGCAAACCGGCCGTTTTCCTTCTATGTTCGACATTGAATATTGGATATTCGTTATTCAACACACTGGTTGAGTTGGGCCTCACTTATCAGAACACCCCGGGTCGGTAGAACCTCTCCGGGTCCTCCGCCAGAGGCGGAGAGTTTAGGACATAACTAAAGAGAGGATTTAAAAAACCTTTCCTACCGTTTCTCAAGGCAGTCTTTGGACAATAATTCGTCGAATTCCACCGGATAGCATCCGTCAAAGCATGCCTTGCAGAAATTGTCTTCCGGATTTTTAACGCCGGTCGATGCTAAAAGGCCATCAAGGCTGAGATAAGAAAGGGAATCGAGACCTAAAAAATCTTTCAGTTTATCAACAGACTTCATTGCCGCGATCAGTTCGCCTCTTGTTGAGAAATCGATGCCATAATGACATGGAAAGCGATGCGGCGGACCTGCCACCCGCAGGTGAATCCGTTTTACACCCATACCCCGCAGCGATTTTACCCTTGTTTTGACCGTGGTTCCTCTGATAATGGAATCTTCAATAATGATGATATCCCGCCCATTTAAAAGCTCCATGACCGGGTTCAGTTTTACCCTCACACCAAAGTCGCGCATGCTCTGGGTGGGCTGAATAAATGTTCTTCCCACATAGTGATTTCGGATCATGCCCATTTCAAACGGGATACCGGAAGCTTCTGAAAAACCCAATGCCGCGTAAGTTCCCGAGTCAGGAAAAGGCATCACCAAGTCTGCATCAACCGGTGATTCTTGAGCGAGGCACCGGCCGTGCGCCTTCCGCGTCAAATAGACATTCTGCCCGCAAAGTTTGCTGTCCGGTCTCGCAAAGTAGATGAATTCAAAAATACAAAAAGACCGATGGGGTGCAGGGGGCAAATTAATGCTTTTGATACCGTCCTCGTCGATAATAACGATCTCTCCGGGTTCAATCTCCCGTATGAATTCAGCCTCGACAAGATCAAGGGCGCAGGTTTCGGATGCCAGTACGTAGTGGCCATTCAGCCTGCCTAAACAGAGTGGTCTGAAGCCGTTCGGATCCCGGATCCCGATAACTTCACCCTTGCTCGTCAGTACGGCAAATGAAAACGCCCCTTTCAGCTTAGACACAGTATCGACCAGCGCCTGTTCAAAGCCCTTTTTCAATTTGCTAACCAAAAGATGAAGAAGGATCTCGCTGTCCATGGTTGTTTGAAAAATTGAACCCGCTTCTTCAAGTTCGTTTTTCAGATGAAGGGCATTGACAAGGTTTCCGTTATGGGCCACGGCATACGATTTTTTTCGGTGATGAACGACAAACGGCTGGGCATTGGACAGTATTGAGCTCCCGGTAGTGGAATATCGCACATGTCCGATAGCGCTTCCACCGCTTAACTGCTCCAGGTGTCTCGATTTAAAAACATCCGGGACCAGCCCCATACCCTTATGCTCAATAATACTTTTATCCCGGGTAACAGCGATCCCGGCGCTTTCCTGCCCCCTGTGTTGAAGCGCATACAGACCGAAATAGGTCAATCTCGCACCTTCAGGGTGCCCGTAAATGCCGAAAATGCCACATGCCTCGCGAGGCTTATCCAGATAATCCATCATATTCCCTTGATTAAAAAGTTTGTTTAATTTGCTCAATGCCGGATAGTTAATGAACCCTTTAGTAACTCAATTATCCCTTTTTGCCTCCTGCTTGCCGGATTCAGCGATATACTCCTGGATCGTCTTTACAGAAAGCGCTTTGTCCTTGAGTGCCATTATACCTTTACACATGGTCATGCCGCCTGCGGTCGTCGTTGCATAGGGGATATTAAACTTGATTGCCGCACGTCTGATCTCGTATCCGTCACGCTTGGTTTCGCCGCCGGATCCGCTGTTTATGATCAGCTGGATTTCATTGTTTTTGATCGCATCGACCACATGGGGACGACCGAACGAAACCTTGTTCACCATCTTGTTGGGAATACCATTCTTTTCTAAAAACAGTGAAGTCCCTCGGGTTGCCATGACCGTAAAGCCCATTTCGTGAAATTGCGAGGCTGTAAAGAGAACCTGCTCCTTGTCACGATCTTTCACGCTGATGAAAACATTACCTGAAACGGGCAGGCTCTGCCCGGCCCCGAGCTGTGCCTTGGCGTAGGCAAGGCCGAATTCCGAATCAATGCCCATAACCTCTCCGGTTGATTTCATTTCCGGTCCCAGCAGCGTATCCACGTCAGGAAACCTGTCAAAAGGCAGAACCGCCTCTTTTACCGAAACATACGACGGGATTTTCTCACACGTCAGGCCGAGTTCTTCCAGGGTTCTGCCGAGCATCGCCTTGGTGGCGAGTTTTGCAAGAGGCACGCCGGTGGCCTTGCTCACAAAAGGAACGGTTCTGGAAGCCCTGGGGTTGACTTCCAGAACAAACAGCCGGTCGTCTTTTAAAGCGTACTGAACGTTCATCAACCCCACAACAGCCAGCTCCGATGCCATTGCCTTTGTGGCCCGCGTTATCTCATCAATCGCATCCGGTGAAAGACTGTATGGTGGAAGGACACAGGCCGAATCACCGGAATGAATGCCCGCCTCCTCTATGTGCTCCATGATGCCGCCAATGATGGTCGTTCTCCCGTCAGAGATGGCATCCACATCGACCTCGACGGCGTCCTCCAGAAATTTGTCTATCAGTATCGGATAGCCCGGCGACGCAATCATCGCAAGCCTTGTGAAATTTTCAAGATCTTTTTGATCGTATACTATTTTCATCGCCCTGCCGCCCAGTACGTAAGAAGGACGCACAACAACAGGGTACCCGATGGCTTCCGCCACTTTAACAGCTTCTTTTACATTGAGGGCAGTGCCGTTTTCCGGCTGAACAAGTCCCAGTTTTTTTAGCATGGCCTGAAACATCTCCCGATCTTCTGCGCGATCGATGCTCTCCGGCTGCGTACCCAGTATAGGAACACCCGCTTCAAACAGGGGGACAGAAAGGTTGAGGGGGGTCTGCCCACCAAACTGAACGATGACACCCAACGGCTTTTCCGTCTCAACGATGTGCATCACATCTTCCTTTGTCAGCGGTTCGAAATATAGTTTGTCGGAGGTGTCATAATCCGTACTAACGGTTTCGGGGTTGCTGTTGACCATAATGCTCTCGACCCCTTCTTCCCGGAGCGCGAAAGAAGCATGGACACAGCAGTAATCAAATTCTATCCCCTGACCGATCCTGTTGGGACCACCCCCTAAAATCATCACCTTTTTTCGATCGGAAACCCTGGCTTCGTTCTCGTTCTCATATGTCGAATAATAATAGGGCGTGACCGCCTTGAATTCAGCCGCACAGGTATCGACAAGCTTGTAGACCGGGCGGATGCCAAGATCTTTGCGCCTTGCCATTATCGTATCTTCACTGGAGCCCGTGAGGTACGCGAGCTGGATATCCGAAAAGCCCCAGGATTTTGCCTTCCTCAAAACTGCTTCTGATGGCTCCCCTTCACTCTTAATGATCTCTCGCTCAAAATCAACGATCTGTTTGATCTGATACAAAAACCACGGGTCGATATGCGTCAATTCATAAATGGACTGCAGAGAAAGCCCCTTTAGAAAGGCGTAACGCAGGTAAAAAATTCGCTCTGAATTCGGGGTCGCCAGGCGCTGTTCGATTTCGGATATGGATGGTATTGTTAGGTCTTTCCCGTCAGCGCCCAGACCATAACGACCGATCTCAAGGGATCTCAGCCCTTTCTGCAGGGCTTCCTTGAACGTTCTGCCGATGGTCATTGTTTCACCCACGGACTTCATCGAAGTGGTCAGATAATCCTGCGTTTCCGGAAATTTTTCAAAGGTCCATCGCGGTATTTTGACAACGCAGTAATCAATGGTCGGTTCAAAAGATGCCATTGTCTCACCGGTAATGTCATTGGGAATTTCGTCAAGAGTGTACCCAACGGCCAGCTTGGCCGCGATTTTTGCAATGGGATAACCGGTGGCCTTGGAGGCAAGGGCTGAACTGCGCGAAACCCTGGGATTCATCTCAATCACGATCATTTCTCCATTTTTAGGATTAACGGCGAATTGAACGTTTGAACCGCCGGTATCGACACCAATCTCCCGCATGATAGCGATGGATGAATCCCGCATGGTCTGGTATTCTCTGTCAGAAAGCGTCTGGGCAGGTGCAACGGTAATACTGTCACCGGTGTGAATCCCCATGGGGTCTACGTTTTCAATGGAGCATATAATGACAACATTATCCTGTTTGTCCCGCATGACTTCAAGCTCAAATTCCTTCCACCCCAGAGCAGATTCCTCAAGCATGACCTGCCCGATCAAGCTGGCGTCCAGCCCGGCCTTGGCCAGTTTTTCCAGGTCTTCGGGATTATAAGCAACACCCCCCCCTGTTCCTCCCAGGGTAAAGCTCGGACGAACAATGATCGGAAACCCGATCGCTTCGGCAGCAGAGCGGACCTGTTCCATGTCGGTCGCGATACCGCTTTGGGGTATGCGAAGTCCGATTCTGTCCATTGCCCGGCGGAAAAGATCTCTGTCTTCGGCCTTATTAATGGAATCGATATTTGCCCCGATCATTTCAACGCCGAATTTGTCTAAAACACCCATCCGTGCCACTTCCACGGCAGTGTTGAGCCCCGTCTGACCACCCAATGTCGGAAGCAGGGCACAGGGACGTTCCCTCTCGATGATCTTTGCAACCGTCTCGGGCGTCACCG
This sequence comes from Thermodesulfobacteriota bacterium, assembly GCA_042573625.1. Classification (GTDB taxonomy): domain Bacteria; phylum Desulfobacterota; class Desulfobacteria; order Desulfobacterales; family UBA11574; genus JBHPCZ01. Next base: position 3,810 of record JBHPCZ010000025.1, on the reverse strand, counting down.
GCTCTATATAGATTCTGTCCGCCGTGTCAGGGTCGGTCATTATGGTTGCGGGATTACTGTTCACCAGTATGACCTTGTAACCCTCTTCTTTCAAAGCCTTGCAGGCCTGTGTGCCTGAATAGTCAAATTCACACGCCTGACTGATGATAATGGGGCCCGCCCCGATAATGAGGATTTTTTGTATGTCTGTTCGCTTTGGCATTCTTCTTATAGAACCATAATAACAGTTAGGCCATTAAGGCACAAAGAAAGGGCATTAATTATATCAGGGGTCGGGGATTTTTTCATAAAAGAGCTCCATTTCGCTGTAAATAAGCACTTACAACAAAAACTCCCCAACTGCTCAATTATATAGCTTTATTAAAAAGAGAAGATCCCATATTTTTAGTGTTTTAGTGCCTTTGTGGCTTAATTATTACGAATCATAGATTTGAATTCATCAAAAAGATATTTTGCGTCATGCGGGCCGGGTGATGCTTCAGGATGGTATTGTACGGCAAGAATTGGATATTCCCGGTGCCTGAATCCTTCCAGTGTATTGTCATTTAAGTTAATGTGGGTGGTTTCAATCTTTCTTTCGCTCAGGCTGTCTAAATCCACGGCAAATCCATGATTCTGTGATGTGATTTCGATTTTTCCGGATCGCAGGTTTTTCACGGGTTGATTGGCGCCGCGGTGACCGAATTTCAGTTTAAACGTCTTTCCGCCCAGTGCGAGCCCCAGAAGCTGATGCCCGAGGCAGATACCGAATATGGGGCGATATCCCAAAAGTGCCTGGATGGTTTCGATGGCATACGTCACCGGTTCAGGATCACCGGGACCGTTTGAAAGAAATATTCCGTCCGGTTCCATGGCTTTGACTACATGGGCTCCGAAGGAAGCAGGTACCACGATGATCTCGAAACCCACATCTTCCAAACATCTCAGAATGTTATATTTAATTCCAAAATCAAAGGCGATGACAGAGCGCTTTTCCCCCTTTTTTTCCCAGATATTCCTGCCGGGCTTGAAATCGCCGGTGTTGAAATATACTGGTTTTCCATCAGTCCAGTAAAAGGGAGTTTCCGTTGTCACCCCGGTGACAAGCTCCTGCCCCTCCATGCTGGGAATTTCTCTTGCACGCCTGACCGCTGAATCGGCATCAAGGTTCTGGGTGGATACAAATGCCCGCATGGCACCGGCATTTCGAATATGGCGTGTCAGCGCACGGGTATCTAGATCTTCTAATCCCATTACACCCTGTTTTTTGAGGTACTCCCTGAGGGTTGCGGTGGACCTGAAGTTGCTGGGAAAGTCCTGATATTCCTTAACCAAAAAAGCGGACACCTGGATTCGGTCAGACTCCACATCTTCCGGGTTAACACCGTAATTGCCCACCAGCGGGTAGGTCATGGCCACCATCTGTCCTCTGTAGGATGGGTCGGTCAACACCTCCTGGTATCCTGTCATGCTTGTATTGAATACGACTTCACCCCCGGTCTCTCCCGGTCCGGTAAAGCTTCGGCAATTGAAGGTGCGCCCGTCTTCAAGGGCTAAAAGCGCTTTCATGGTATGGGTAGCGTACCTTTCAAAAATAATTTTCGTCGGTTTTGCCAACTCGGAGATATTGGGGCAAGGCGCTGTTTTCGTTTTTACCCCACAGGTTCATTTTCCACAAGATTCCAGATCCCGCAGGGGCATGCACCCGCGCAGAATCCGCAGCCGATACACTTTGTTTCATCGACCATATATTCAAAGTCATTGTTCTCTTTTTCCTTCTTGCTGATGGCTGCTTCAGGACAGACTTCAACGCACACACCGCAGTCTCTGCAAGCGCCGCAGGATGAACATTGCTCACCACAGTTGCCAAGGTCTTCAAACCGCGTTATCCTGGGATCAAAATATTCCAGAGAAATGCGCTCAATGTCTATCATTCCTCGGTCGTCCCATTGGGGGTGTTTATTTTCCAGCATATCAATGATTGCCGATGCGGCAATTCTGCCCGACCCGATCGCATCCGTTAAAAGGCCCGGCTTAACGGCATCTCCAATGGCAAAGATCTTGGGCATCGTGGTCTGGTAGTATTCGTTGACGACGATAAACCCATTTTCAGTCGCCACGTCCTGGGGAAGGAACTCTAAATCCGGGATATCGCCGATAGATATCACCACCGTGTCCGCCGGTAATATTTCGCCGGAGTTGAGTTTTACCCCTTCTTCGACAATCTCTTTTGTAAAAACCGGCCACCTGAAGATCGCCCCCACGGCCTCTGCTTCCTTTCGCTCTTTTCCGAACGATGCGGGCTCCTGAATATCAAGAAGCGTGAGTTCTTCCGCGCCCAGCCGAGCCGCCTCAGCAGCCACATCACAGCCCACATTTCCCGCACCGATGATGACCACACGCTTTCCCGGTTTGGCGGTACCTTTCTTGGCCATGGTAAGAAAATCGAGAGCCGTGATCATCCTCTCTTTTCCGGGGATGGGCATGGTTCGAGGTTTTTGAGCGCCCGCAGCAATGACAACAAAATCGAAATCTTCGGTGAGCTGTTCGATATCCTTGCTTTCGAGTTTCTGTTGCAGGTTGACATGAGGGATCACCTTTTCCACCCTTTTTATTTCTTTTCCAAATACCGCTCCCGGAATGCGGTTATCGGGTATCACCGAAGCGATCTTCCCGCCCAGGGCTTTCCCGGTATCATAAATAACCGCATGGTGTCCTTTGAGTCGAAGCTGCCAGGCGACCGAAATTCCGGCGGGTCCGCCGCCGATAATCGCTATTCTTTTTCCGGTATCCGGCGGTAATTCCGGATAACCGGCTTCAATGCTCGCCTGCCCCAGCTTTGTTATATCCACGGGAGCCATGAAGGCGGATTGTTTGGTACAAGACTGCATGCAGGGATTCGAGCAAAGATACCCGCAAATCGTTGCTGGAAAAGGCGTATAGGCCAGCGCGAGATCCACGGCTTCATCCACGCGGCCTTCCCGTACCAGCCGCCAGCGTTCCTGAACCGGGATACCTGTCGGACACGTGGCCTCACAGGGTGCTTTGTATTTGCGGTTTTCCCATATGGGTACAAACCGGCGCAAATCCCCATGTGTAATGATCGGTATCGGGCTTCTTTCAATATTTGTCAGATCGCCAACCAACCCTCCCAGCCCCAGGGTTTTGTCCCATACATTTTCCATGAAAGACTTCATGGAACGTCTGTGAAATGAAATTTTCTCCTGGGGCGTTCGCGCGGCCAAAAGCTGCCACTCTGTTCTTTCCGACAAGGATTTGAGAAGCGCTTTTTGATCGATGTGTTCCAGGTAGATTTCAAGATTTTCCAACAACCAGTCCCAATCTTCATCGGTAATCGGGGTTATCTTGGCATCTGTTTGGCTATAGCCGCCATGAGGGCCTCTGAAAAAAACTTTGCCGCCGACCATCCCTACCAAAGGGCGGTATCCCAAGATATTCTCCGGGTTTTGCGGCTCGTGGCCACAGATCACGGCCATTCCGCCCGCCATAAACTCTCCAAAATAATCTCCCGCAGATCCTAAAACCCATAATTCCGGAGGATCGAAGCGTGGGTTGTATTTTGTCATGGTCATTCCACGGGAGCCGATATTTCCCCCAATATAAATTTTTCCCTGGGCCATGGCATTTGCCACACCGTTTGTTGCGTGTCCGTGAACAACGATCTTAGCGCCGGCATTTAGCCAGCCCACATCATCGGAAGCCGGCCCCTTGACCTCAATAAAGGTATTTGGATAACCCATAGATCCGACCCGTTGACCCGGGCTCCCCTCGATCTTCACATAAACCGGCGCGTTGTCCTCGCTCCAGATC
>JBHPCZ010000024.1:0-39290 GCA_042573625.1 Thermodesulfobacteriota bacterium | reverse complement strand
CATCCCGCCATACGGGAATCCCAGCGATCTGGATTTATCTTGGCACAAGGAGATAACTTGCAAATATCAAATGATAACATATTCTTTGATATGTAATGGATATCAAAATACATGGAAAAGGTGAAACAATGTCTAACCGGATTGCAACTCTTTATCGATAGCTGTAAAATTAAATATTACCTTAATTGAGTATAAACCAAATGTTGAGCCCTATATTCTTACTCGTTACTTTTCAGCACTACGATACATAACCCAATTGAAACGGAACGCATACAATGACCGGCATGATTTTCGCGTCGTTCTGTTTCTCTCAAACCTTCCAAGCCAAAAGCCTTTATCGAGCTATTACAGCTGGACTAATTCCGCATCGGTTAAATTCTTTTTAAAAATGGAGTTACATAAAGGCTATAAAACCTTCCTTGTTGACCTTGGGGCTTGCTGTTGAGCGATATGTCATGTATATATAAACGCTTCGTTCCTGGAGAGCATCATTTTACGATACATTAAAATTGGTTAGGGCGTTATCAGGCAGGTTATTCCGCGGCATCTGCATTCCATTGCTATATTTCCGATGAGGAGGATTCTATGGGTGAGCTCGGAAAGGAGGTTCTTGTTTTCAGCTCACAATTTGGAAGTCACAGTTACGGTCCCCATCACCCCCTGAAAGTGGAACGGCTTCAGCTGACCATGGATTTGATCGGAGCCTACGATCTTTTTGACACTCCGGATGAACCATGGGTGGAAGCCAAAGAAGCCGAAGAAGAGGATTTGCTGCGCTTTCATTCTCCCGAATATTTGGAGATTCTGAAGAAAGCCAATACCGGCCAGATTCCATCAAAAGGGGGCGGTTACGGACTGGGCAGCGGTGATAATCCCGCATTTCCGGGACTGTATGACTGGTCCTTGCTGGTTACCGGCGCGACCCTGGAATGCGTACGCCAGGTCAGAGATGAAGGCCGACGGATCGCGTTTAATATCGCGGGCGGGCTCCACCATGCGCTTGCCGGCCGGGCCGCAGGCTTTTGTTACATCAACGATCCTGTCATCGGGATCGCCCGGATGATTCAGGATGGTTTGCGAGTGGTTTATCTGGATGTGGACGTGCATCATGGCGATGGAGTTGAAGCGGCATTCTATGACACGGATCAAGTTCTGACCATCTCCCTTCACCAGCACGGCTACACGCTTTTTCCCGGTACCGGGTTTCCGGACGAGATCGGCAAAGGACCCGGCAAGGGGTATTCGGTGAATGTGCCGCTGGCACCCGGAACCAATGATGAATTGTATCTCTGGGCGTTTTTAGAAGTGGTCCCGCAGCTTGTTCGCGCCTACAATCCCGATGTTCTGGTGACGCAACTGGGTGTGGACACCCTGGTAACAGATCCCCTGGCCGCATTAAACCTCACGACAAACGGTTTTTCCAGGTTGATTCAGGAGATAAAATCCTGGGGAATTAAATGGGTGGCACTGGGCGGCGGCGGATACAATATCATGAATGTGGCCCGGGCCTGGACCAAGGCATGGTCCATCATGAAAGGGGTTGACATTCCGGATTTGCTACCGGAGTCCTTTATTGCAAAGCACCAATTAGACTCGGAACAGAACCTTACGCTTTCAGATCCGGTTCATAAGCTGAGCGGAGAGGTTGCAGACAATGCGCGGAAGCTGGCTGAGCAGGCGGTTGCATCGATCAAGGGGAGCGTTTTCCCCATACTGGGCGTTTGAAACCGTTTTCATCGGAAAAACAAAGTTCCGGGTGTTGGGATGGAAAAATATCAAACAGATAACGGAGTAATATAGAAAACAAACAGAAGATGGAGGTATGAATTTTGGACGAGAAAAATGTATGCAGTTTGTGTGATACGGAAAATAAAATTGGCTCATTTGTGGCGAGAATCTCCGGTGACGCAAAAAATGAAGCGGTGAAGGGAAAATTCGTACTGATCTGCAGGGAATGCGGGGACAAAATTAACGATGATCAAGAGCTTTTCGACCGAATGATAAAACTCGTGGCGCAGCATGATCGAAGTCTGCTGGTCGATTATAAAATAGCGGCAAGTAATTTAAAGGCTGAAAGCTGGATGCTTGTCAGCAAGTTGAAAAAAGAATATGAAGATTATAAAGACGAAGTTCTTTCATAAATGGTTATGAAAAATACCGAAGTGGATTTATGTTAGAGACTTGATCTGAAAGTTTCCAGCGCTTCCGCAGCCGCCTCTTTGACATCGATCGGATGCGAGCCGCTCAACACCCTTTCGAGCATCGGGATTACCCCGTCATCGCCGGATTTTCCGATAAGGAAAAGTATATCTCCTTTGACCGTATCTTCTGCCCGGGAAAAACGTTTCTGCAAGAACGGTATGGCCTGGGCGGCCAGCACACGATTTTGTTCCGCAATGGTTTCAAATGCCACCATGGCACCCAGTCGAACCGGCCATTTTTCATGGACTAAGAGCGCCATAAATGCCGGGAAGATTTTTTCGCTGTCAATCATCATGTTTGCAACACTCTCAGCATCGCCGTTGGAAAGCATATCCCTTAAAGAAAATTCGCTGAGTTGAGCAGGGTCCCGGTTCAAAATAATATCGACGATTTCCCGGATCTGAATCGAACCGGACCAGCGAAACTGATCCTCCAGTAATAGGGTCGGTGCAGACTGGATATTGTCAGATTTTGCCATTTCAGGAAACAGCGCACCGTCAATGATCGTGAGCTTTATGAGCTCATTTGCAACAGCGATAGAGAGGAGTTGCATGACCGTTGTTGGACAAAAAGGGCAGTGAGGCGTAATGTAGATTTTGAGAAAAGCGGGGAAACGGATCTGGTCAAGTTGCTTTTGAACCTCCGGTGACAATGGGTTGGCAGGGTTGCTACGGTCAATCAATAAATTCAGAAACGGATCGAGTTCCCTCCCCGTCGGAATCGCCTGGTATCGAATATTATCAATTCGAAGGACGGGTGAGGCCGATCCCTCTTCATTTTCTTTTTTTAATCGAATTTTTGGGGCAAGACGGGTTAAATGATCACAGAAATTTTTAAATAATCCACTGCGATCATCCTGGGTCAGCGTAAGCTCGATGGATATGTCATCCTTGAGCGTTTCGCCCCACCCGGTTATTTTCTTTTCTTCTTCAGGGGTCATCATTTTTCAATCCATAAATTGGCCAATCCCTATAATAGTAACTCGGCAATGTCAAATATTGAAGGAAAAGGTTTATTGTGATAGTAATCTGTTATCAATAGTTATTCTGAAAACAGATGGAGGACAAACAGCGTAACTTGCCGATATTTCGTTGAAATAACTTTAAGAAAAAACCAAAAGAATGCCTGAAGACATCAGAGATAAATCCCATATCAGCAATGAGGATGTCATCGGATTAAACTTTATCCGATCACCAGGGTGTTATGTCTTTCGAAAATATTATAAGCAAGGTTTGCGATCACAGATTATGGAGGTGCTGGATCCCGATGATATCGTGAAGCAAAACAAGGGTGAAATCATAGACGGTGTGCGGTTTTTTCCATGGCCCAGACCTTTGAAAATTTTGCGAATATTCAGGTCCAGATTCAATTCCGTGGAAGATGCTTTTGAAGAGATTAACAAACTGAGAATTGTTGAAAAATATCTGTCGCGGGAATCTTACGCCAAATCCGATGAGTTTATCGTGGATTATAGATGGAATGAAAAACAGGATGTTATCCTTTGCGGCCTTCAGGAATACGTGGAAGGTGAGGTGTTGAATCCATGGAAATTAACCGATACCAATTACCTGTCGGATCTTTTTACCAGTATGCGCGTTGAGGGACACCATGACTCAATGCCGGAAACAGAGGAACTGAATCGAAGAGTTTGGGAAAAAGCCATAGATTTCGTTAACAGTGCCAAGAAAATGATTCTGGAAACAAACTATGTTCCTGATTTTGCGGGCGTGGCGAATCTTCTTCTCACGCCTTCGGGTGAAATACGGCTGGTGGACATCAACAATATTTCCAGGGTTTCATTTGGACCTGATATCATATTGGATGACAAGGGTTACCCTGTATGTGACAAATCGATAGAGGCCATATCGATTCTTGAACGGCACTTGATGAAAAAGCCTCTAGATATGTCAGAAAAAATCTATCGGACATTTCTTGACCCCCAAAGGATGAAGGACGTTAAAGCTCTGGAGGAAAAATTTCACCGTGCCATAGAACATGAGGCGCACTACCCGATGTGATTGAAGCTTCGACAGAAACGGAAATCAGAAAAGAAAACGCTTTTGTCGATGCTTCAGGGTCTGTCACGGAAACGTTTCCAGAAATAGTAGAGCCAGGCCCCGTATTCTGCCAGAAGCCAGCGGATCTGGCGCCCCGATTTCCACCACCCATTCGGTGAATACGGGTCACTGGTGGCCGCAGCGGTTCGAATCTTAAGCCGGTCTTGATAAAGATGGTTCCATATATAGCCGGCTCTGCGCGTATGATATTTACTCGTCGAAATGATGACACTTTGAATACCTGTTTTTATAATCTTGCTTCCCACTACTTCTGCCTCGCTGACGGTGTCATAGGCATCCTTGGCACTGACAGTTATGACCCGTTCTCTAGGAACCCCAAGCAGCGCAAGTACGCGCATAGAAGCCTCATACCAGGGACAACAGCCCTGAAACCCTTTTTCTTCAAGCCATATCAATGTTTCGCTCTTCCGGTTTCCATTGATGACCACACTGTCTGCATACCCTTTTCTGTATAAATCTGCGGCTTGAATAAGCCGGGGATATATTTCAATACCGGTACTTAACACGACCACCGCGTCGGATTTCACCGGCGTTTCGTCGTGAACAATCCATTCTCCTATAAAAACCATTACCGGTCTATGAAAAGTATAGAAGAGTATCAGCATTAGGAGAAAAGCCACTACAAAATAGAGACTTTTAAGTTTTTTTTGTTCCATATGTCGGTCCTTAATCGAGTTGTTGGTCAGGTCTTAGGTCGTTTATGAGGAGATATTCTGCCACAAAAAAGATCGAAATGACAGAGGAATATATTGAAAACAACAAACGCTGTGAATTGCTCCCAATCGGAAGGTAAACCAGGGTTTGCTTTTTTCGAACAGGCAACCCGATGAATCGATTTGATGATAGGGGCACCCTTGACTTTCGTTCAATTAGCGTGCAATCTAAATCTCTAATCCAAGTGCTGTAAAATATTCAAATGGACTCTGATGAGAGATTATAAAAAATTCAAAATCGGTCTGTGCGTTTTGCTGGCATGTTTGATTTCTCAAGTTGCAGAAAGTGAAACCAAACTGCCGGACGCCCAAAAAATAGAGATCGTCTATGAAATGTATCGCAAATATAAAAAAAAAGATTTCCCCATGATCCAGGACATCTCACCGCGTCAGGCCATGAAGATAATGCAAGAAAAGCAGGTGATCTTTGTCGATACCCGAAAACCCGCGGAGATGAAAATATCGATGCTTCCCCATGCCCTGACGAAAGAAGAATTCCTGCAACATTTCATGAGATATAAAGATATGACAGTTATAGGCTACTGTACCATCAGTTATCGCAGCGGCCTGTTTGCAAAAGAAATGGAATCAAAAGGAATAACCATCTACAATTTGACCGGCGGGCTGCTGGCCTGGCTCCTTGAAGGCGGCAAGGTGTATAATACCGAAGGGGAAACCCGGCGGGTTCATGTATATGGCAAGAAGTGGAACTATCCCCCGGATGGCTACGAATCGATAATGTTCGGTTTTTTTGGAAAACATTTTTAGAGGGAAACATAACACAAATGGGTCAACCCATATATCTTGACTATAACGCCACGACACCGCATGATCCGGAAGTTATCGATGCCATGAGGCCGTTTTTGGAAACAGAATTCGGCAATCCTTCGAGCTCACACTGGTATGGGATTGCACCCAAGCGAGCCGTGGAAGCCGCACGCCGACAGGTTGCAGATCTGCTCGATTGCAGTCCAGCTGAAATCGTATTCACCAGCGGCGGAACCGAATCCAATAATCATGCCATCGCAGGCATTGCTCGTACAATGCGAAGCAAGGGTAATCATATTATTACCAGCGTGATCGAGCATCCCGCGGTTCTCGAGGTTTGCCGTTATCTCAAGGTTTTTGGATTTGAAACCACTTATCTCCCGGTTGACGGCCAGGGGATGGTCAGTCTTTCCGATATAGAACAGGCCATCCGGTCTGAAACCATCCTGATTACCATTATGCACACCAATAACGAAGTGGGAACGATCCAGCCAATATCTGCGATTTTGAAAATAGCCAAGGAACGCGAAATTGTGATGCACACCGACGCGGCTCAATCCGTTGGTAAAATTTCAACGAGGGTGGATGAACTGGGCGTTGATCTCCTGTCCATTGCGGGACATAAAGTCTACGCGCCCAAAGGTGTCGGCGCTCTCTACATTCGGCAGCCTTTGAAACCTGAAAAATTCTGCCACGGTGCCGGTCAGGAAAAAGGTTGGCGGGCCGGAACCGAAAACGTACTGGAGATCGTGGGTCTGGGAAAAGCCTGTGAGATTGCCGGCCGCGAACTTGAAGAAAACATGAAACAGATGAAGCTACTGCGGGACCGGCTGCATGAGGGGCTGGGTCGTGAATTGGAACAGGTAAAACTGAACGGCCATCCGGACAAACGTTTGCCGAACACCCTGAATCTTTCGTTTAAAGGATTGGAAGCCAACAGAGTGCTGGAAGAGATCGGGCTGGAGGTGGCGGCGTCTGCAGGGGCGGCCTGCCACTCAGACACGGTGGAAGTATCCCACGTGCTTGAAGCCATGGGTGTTCCGCTGGATTGGGCCAAAGGCACTTTAAGGTTCAGCGTGGGCCGGATGACCACTGCGTCAGAGATTGATAAGGCCGTTCAGGTGGTTGTGGATGCCGTAAAGAAACTAAAATGAAAACGATTCAAAAAATTCCGACTATTGTGGTTTCCATTGTATTTGCCTGCCTGTTTTTGTCCTGCAGCCATTCGGATGGTGTGAAAAAAAAGACGCGTAAAAGCGAGGGGTTATATTCGTCCATACTTGAAATATACCGGGGACCGTTAAACCATCTTTCCGCTGTCAGGCGCGGAGAATGCCCCATGTATCCTTCCTGTTCGGAATACAGCAAACAAGCGATCCATAAACACAGTTTTGTTGTTGGATGGGCGATGACAATGGACCGCTTGATGCGGTGCGGTCGCGATGAAATAAAACTGGCACCGAAGATTTTTGTTAACGGGGAATGGCGATATTATGATCCTGTTGAAAACAATGATTTCTGGTGGAGTCAGAATGATTTGGATAAGAAGTAATTTTAAATGAAGCTCCCTAACCCGGATTTTTCACGCACCTGAAGCGTTCATTTGCAAGGCATTCAGGAAAATTGACGCTGTTATTCACTATAATTTAAAAATTTTATTATATAAAAGAAGTTTGCTGAGAAATTCTCACGAAATATCCAGGCTAACAAGACAGATGAAAGCCGGCGGCGACATTCTTTCCTTCTTTAAAGAGACGGTTGAACGTCTCTACAGCTTCAGATGTTTTCTCTTCAATCAATTCAATATCACGGTTTTTAAGAAATTTTCGCAATGCATCGGTCGATTTCATCTGGCCCGGTTGACCCTTACCAATTACCAGAATGTCGGGTTTTGATTTTAAAATATCCTGAATGTCATCGGCTTCAACAAAATGACCGCGTTTTCTCCACCATTCAGACACAACATTCCCCTGGAGAATTTTAATATCATTGATGTAACTCACACCATTGACGACGATATTTCCAAAAGCGTATTGTTCAATCATGGTATCTTCATCTTATGTTTCTTCTAATGACCCTCCCGAGATTTGGGCCGGCTCAAAATCGATGAACGAACGTCTCCTGTCGGATCTCCTGGACATGTTTAATGGTCGAGCAAAGATCCGCGCCAGTTAGACGGAAAAGAGAAAGTATAAGGTTATACCGGCAGACAGAACATGGTGTGGGTGTCTCTGATACCGCCAATAACTCTGATCTTGTCGTATGTCAGAGAGAGCATAGTGGCGTCATCCGGTGCCTGAACCTCGGCCACCACATCATAACGACCGGCGGCCAGGTAGACATTTCCCACACCTTCAATCTCCTTGACTTTATTCGCAACTTCCCGGTCTTTTCCCGGCTCTGCCGTGATTAAAACTATTGATTTTGCCATAATGAAGCCTCCTCTCTTAACATTTCCTTTTTAAATGCCTGATTCGGGTGAAATATCCAATAATCTTTAACCTAAGTTGAGCGATTTTTGGCGCCTTGATTTTTCAAGTCGCATACCGACTATACGGTTTTCAAATATTCCCGAATCATTAGTGCGGCGCTGGTTCCCTCACCCGCTGCGCTGGCCACCTGTTTCGTGCTTTTGTTTCGGGCATCGCCTGCAGCAAATATCCCCGGTACGCTTGTTTCCAGTATATGTGGGTCGCGATCATCGTAACCGGGTGGTTTTTTACCAATATGCAGCAAATCGTGGCCGGTCACCACAAATCCCCACTGATTCAGGAGTACTCCGCTTCCTTCAAGAAATCCGGTGTTTGGCGTCAAACCGATAAAAATAAATGCGCCGTCTACCGACAGTTCACCTTCTGAACCGGTCTGATTGTTCATCAAGCGAAGTTTTGTAAGTTTAGAGTGTTTTCCTATAAATTCCTTTACCTCCGTATGCCACTGTACATCGATTTTAGAGTTGCCAAAGACGCTCTCCTGAATGATCTTTGTGGCCTTGAATTGTTCGCCGCGAACTAGGATCGTCACATGCTCTGCAAATTTGGTGAGCAGCAGACTCTCTTCGGCAGCACTGTTCCCGCCGCCGATCACCGCAACCCGCTTTCCCTTATAAAATGGACCGTCACATGTGGCACAAAAATGCACCCCCGCGCCCAGGTATTCGTTTTCACCAGGCACGTTCAAACGCATATAGCGGCTGCCGGTGGCGATGAGCACAGTGCAGGCACTGTACTCCTGACCGTCATGGGTTTTCACATAGTGATAATTTTGATTGCTGCGAATTTCCATGACTTCCTGGGCCTGTAACAGTTCCACCCCGAATCGTTCTGCCTGCTGGCGCAAACGTTTTGAAAGCTCGATGCCGGCCACGCCATCCGGGAATCCGGGCATGTTGTCCAGTTTCTCCGTTCCCGCAGCCTGACCGCCAAAGGCAGCACGTTCAATGACCAATGTGTCTATGTATTCGCGCGCCGTGTAGAGGGCGGCCGTCAGCCCGGCCGGCCCGCCGCCCAGAACGATCAAGTCATAATGACTGCGACTGGCTGTGGTCTTCAATCCCAGTTTGGCAGCAAGTTCAGCGTTGCTGGGCTCCACCAGAAAGGATTCGTCGGGAAAAGTAATGGTTGGAATGATACGCTTCCCGTTGTTTGTTCTGATCACGAATTCTTCAGCCGCTGAGTCTTCCTCGATATTCACCCAGTTGTAGGGGATCTGGTGTTCACCCAGAAACTGTTTGCTCTGGCGACAATCAGGGCACCAGTGGGCGCCGTAAACGGTAATTTCCGGTTTTTGCATGTTCGGCCTCCTCGATCATATTTTCAGAATCAACGTTTCCAGCAGCTTTAAAGCTTCGCAACAACTGTCATTGAGCTCGGCAAGCCTGCTTTGATAGTCAGCCTTCAGGGCCGGATCCGTCATGAGAGGCAAGTTTGCCTGAGCAATGTGAAAAGCACCGCGGCCTGCCGCCCCAAGGAGTTCAGAAACCACCTGAAGATCTGAAAGAAGGTGTTTTTTACAATGTTCCGAAACCTGCGAAACACAGCGCAAAGCGGTATCGACCTGTTCCATGATTTTCATGGGACAGTCAATCGCTTGCTGAAGGGCAGCCGAAACTTCCGTCTCTCCGCTGCCGGAGGCTTTTACTTTTGCAAGCCGCATATAACTTTTTCCGTCCTCATCCCGAAGCCGATAGAGGTTCTTGCTCAAAACTGATATTTGAGCGAGCAATTCCTCCCATGAATGATCCGCTGAAACGCTTGGGTCGCGCCGCATCTCTATTCGAACGATTTTTTCAAGAAGCGCAAGGCCAACGGCCCCTGTGTATGCTGCAACCGCGCCGCCACCGGGGATCGGTTGCACCGGATTGGTAAGGTCTGACAGAAACGAATTATGCATCATCACTCCGTTCGGTTTTTAAAAGAATGATTTTTTTGAGCGAACAAAATCCCCGATCTTTTTCAACCGCTCCATTTCTTTAGGGTCTAACGGACCCGAATCCAGGATCTGGAATGCCTCTCGCATCTGATTTAAATCCCTGGGGCCGCACAAGCACAGATCAACTGCCGGGTTGGAAAGAACAAATCTGTAGCAATCGGGAGCAGACGGCGGGACCTCCCCTGGCGGCATTTTTTTAGGATTGAGCAATTGCCCCCATCGAGTGGCCGTGTATGAAACAATGCCCGGCCTTTCGTCCCCTTTCATATCAGGGAACGCTTCTTCTTCCGCACCCCGATGTGCAGCGTTGTAGCGAAGGTGGAAAAGGTCGAAAATCCCTTGCCGGGTCAACGCCGGGAAAAGAGATCGGTTGTGCCCGGAGAGGCCTAAAAATCGAAAAAACCCCTTCTCTTTCATGTTCAAAGCCCTGTCAATAAGCCGTTGGGAGGGCGCTTTGTTGTGCCAGCCCAATATAAAGATATCCACATGATCCAGGGATAAGGATTTCAGTGCCTTTTTAAACGAAAATTCCATAAGAAACGCTGAACGCGAATAGCTCTGGACGGCGATGATCAATTGATCCCGCTTTCCCTGGCGGCAGATATTCTTGATCGCCTCACGCATGCCGTCCTTACGGGACACCCAGTAGAAATAATTACACCCCCTCTCAAATGCTTCTTCAAAAGCGGCTGCAGGAGCGCCGTAACCGGCCCCAAGTCCCAGTCGTCCGACCTTGAGCCCGGTCCGTCCCAGAATCTGCGGTTGGAAAAAATCCATCTCATCTCCCTTTAAGGAATATGGCAATCAGATCGTTAGCCCGAACATTTCATGAAAATTTTTCAGCAAATTTATAATATAAAATAAAATCAAAATGTTAAGTCAAATAATAAATATTTTTCCGAAGGCACACTTTGTACGCCGACCTTTTTTTATAGCTGAAAATTTTTCACCCTTTGGGCGCTGCCTGATGCGCCCATTTGCCTCGTTATAAGGGGCTTGCGGTAGCATACTACAGCAGCTCCCCTGAATGCCTTGCAAATGAACGCATCAGGCGCGTGAAATATCCGGGTTGGGCGCTATCCTTTAATCCTCATGATCTCTTCAAGATAATCTTTGAGTTTTGAATAAATGAATTCACTGATTCGATCTGTTTCATCATCGGTCTGGGAATATTTAATGTCCGTGATATCTATATAAAACCGATTGGTATGGGGGTAAATGTCTTTGTCCCTGTCAATAAAAACTGAAAGGTAAATATCTTTGTCCATAACAATGACGCTAAAATCAGCTTCCGGGCAGACATCCTGAATCACCTGCCGGGCATTATCCGGATATATAACAAGTGGTCTTTCGTCTTCATTATAGAAAGTTATCTTTTCTTTGACTATTTTTTTCCATAGTGCCTCCCATTTCTTTTTCCCGATTTTCATCTTCTCTTTATTGATTTCTTTGAAAATCAGAGACTCTGTTTTATCCAGTATCTCTTGTTTCAGCGTATTCATTATCTCGCTTAAATGCTTAGTGGGTTTAAATCCATAACTGTACAAACCGTGACGAGAATCCCCATAATCAAATTCCTTTATCATGGATGGTAAAAATGAAATTTTTATTGAATCATCGCTCCAGGACCCACCGAAATACCTGCACGAATACTTCTCATAATTCGCTTTTTGGATTATTTTTTCTGCAAAAGGGTCTGTTTCAATAACACCGATGTTATTAAACGCTTTGATTAAGAAATGACTTTTTAAATAACTGTATAAATGTCGCTCACTTTGAAAGACATCTTTTAACAGTTGCATTTCGGCAGCATTGAGGTTTATCGCTTCAAGATCTTCTTTGGTCGGCATCACATCTGGATGGGTTAACACCTTCTCTCGCTTGATAAAAGATTCCAGATTTATCTTTTCATTGCGATGAATTTTTTGCAGCAACATCAATCTGATGGCGATGAGCTCCGGTGAAGGATAAATACTTCTATAGCGTGAATCACCTTTGTGCAAATTCAACTTTTTATCATAATAATAAAGAACCTCCGTCAGTCCCAGAATACTCTGGTCAAATACGAGCAAACCTGTCTTGCTTTTATCCGAACTCGTCATTCTTTCCGATATGTTTTTAAAGTCAAGCTTTTCATCAAGCCCTTTTGTTGCCCAGTCATTTTTAGAATTTGAATTGCCGATCTGGCCGAGAATCAGGGGCATTAAGTAGGAAAGAACTTCTCCCGCGTATTGCTGCGCCGGTGTTAACTTTAATTCGTCTTTTGGCGAAATTTTAGTCAGAAAGGGGAAAAATACACCTTCCTTAATTGGAATGGATCTACACTGAAGCATGAACAAGCAAACGCTTATGACCATCGCAATCAACAGAATGTTTTTTTTCATAAGTCTATTAATTATAGCTTGAGGAAGATAAAAACATACTCCCCATCATTAATATCGATGAATAGATTTCCACCTCTGGCCTCGGCAAACACAATCCACGGCGGCTTGTCCCCGGTACCACACTCGAACCTGGGATAAAACTCGCCAGTTTTTCCACTGTACCAGGACAGCATCATCGAGTCCTTGCAAAGTTCTCCGGCTTTTTCCTTGGCCCATTCCTTTGCCTTTGAAAAATTCAAACCCGGATCATCGATGTGCAATTTGATGTGTTCCACAGGATATTCAATTGACTCTGAATCGATCTGAACCATTTTTCTCCTCAACCCTCCTTCGGTAGGATATCATCTCATGAACGCCCCCGAATTACCACAAAATACTGCTTTACCATTCATCAAGACCATCGCGATTTTTCCGGATATCATCATGTTTGACCGATAACCCCTCTGCAACAAATAGATTTGAATGCCGGGTGTTTCCGATTCAGAAATGAGAAATTTTTTTTCGATGATCAAGGCCGCATCCGCCTTCGCCCGAAAAAAGGGCTATGGCGGGACAAGCAAGGGTTTTCGTCGAGGCGTACATCATCTGGGTACGCCGCAGGCGGAAACCCGCGGAGAACACCGCTCATCGGAAAAAGGTCCATTTCTGGACGGAAACTGTATATTTTTCTTGTGTAACCTGAGCATAAAGGCTATATGGACCCGTCTTATAAACCTAAATAATATGGGGAACATTTCAATGGGGTTGTTGTCATCATCTATTTCCGTTACGCGTTACAGAGTTGAAGGCGAGCTGGAGAAACCGGTCATTGAAACGGTAACCGCGGCACTTAAAAAAAATTCGATTTCAGAAATAGATGATCATGCTTCTGAGATAACTGCCGGGTGGACTTCATTTAACAAACCATATCAGCCTAATTTTGAGGGTTCTTCATTTGTTTTTGGCACCTATCTGCTTTTTTCGCTTCGAATCGACAAGAAATCCATCCCGTCAAAAATAATTCAAAAATATTTTTCCATTGAGGTGGCTAAAAAAACAAAAGTAATCGGCCGCAGGCATCTGTCTAAAAGTGAAAAACAGATGATAAAAGACCATGTTATCAACATATTGAGCCTTCGAATTCCGGCAACGCCCAATATTTATGATGTTTTATGGGATTATGAGGATAGGTCGTTATGGTTCTTTTCAAATTTGAAATCCGCCAACGAAGAACTCGAATCATTGTTTTCGAAATCTCTGAAGCTGACGCTGATACGACTTTTTCCATACACCGCCGCTCAGCTTACAGCCGGGCTGTCAAATTCGGAGCTTGATGTTTTGGACAAACTGTCTCCCGCCAAATTTACGGAGTAATCGATGCTGGATGTTGCTGTCGCATATAATCGTTTTAAATTCCTCGGTGATGAGTTTTTAACATGGTTGTGGTTTATCATCGAAAATGACCCCGGGGACTTGAAAAACCTCTCCCCTGAACTGTCATCTCTGGAGATCGGAAATCGAATTGTCCTGGAAAACCGGCGTCGTCAAACCATTGAAAGTATTACGATTAAGGGTGATGATGCAAATCTCGAAGAGGGAATCCTGGCCTTGCGAAAAGGCGCGGTCGTCATTGAATTAAATCTCTGCTTCAAATCCGGCGATCAGGAATGGCGATTTACAATCAAGGGAGAAAGCTTAAACCTCTCCAGCTTTAAAACCCCTTTTTCCGGTCCGATTGAAACAGCGGAAGATATAGAAGGCGCTGTTCTCGAAAAAATCTACCTGTATGGCCAGGCGATTCAACTCGTAGACAACCTGTTCAAACATTTCATTAAAGTAAGGGTTTCAGACCGTTGGCAGAACAAGGTGATTCCTCTGATACGAAAATGGATATCCGCATAATTCGTTAACTTTTTCATCCTTCATCGCTTTCCGCTCAACCCGTAAGATCATTATTTTACTTAAGATTTTTTCAAAATACACAAGTATAAGGAAAAGGGTTGTTTTAATATAGGATCACCCATTGCGCGAACAGACCAGGCTTTATAATTGTTAAGTATTTCACTTGAATCCCTGAATCCTTGACCCCTTGAATCCTTAGGATCGCTCCAACTCTTTTGGAGATGATTCATAAAAAAGTGCTTGACTGAACAAAAATATTAATTTAGTATATGCTTAAATTCTTAACAGGATGCCGGTATGAAACAGTCAGCTGAACTTTTTAAGATTCTTTCCGTAGATAAACGCATTGAGATTGTCGAGAGGCTCAAAAGCGGCCCCATAACTGTTAATGTCCTGGCTGAAGCGCTGGGCATTACGCCCAGCGCTGTTTCCCAGCACCTTCGTGTGCTAAAAGCGGCCGGCTTTGTCAGCAATGAGCGACAGGGTTATTTCATCCGATACTCTTTGAATGAAGAGGCTATGGAAGCATGTCGCAAGCGGCTCAATCGAGTCTGTACCTGTGGTTGCCAGGAAGGTCATCAAGAGCGCAGATAAAGATAGATTCATATATTTTTTGCGCAATTATTTAAGTAAGTGCGTATATACTTAAGAAAGGAGGTGATGAAGAATGTGTCAGGTTGAGACAACTTCCAGGATGTTGGAGGGGCATGCCCTGTCATGCACCTGCGGGTGCTGTAGTTGCGGTTGCGGATCTTTGGCAAGGCGTTTTATCACACCGGCTGAGGAAAAGGAAAATCTGGAAAGATATAGAGATTCCTTGACCAACGAACTCGCAGGTTTGGAGTTACGTCTAAAGGAGCTGAATGTGTGCCTGAGCAGGACAACCTAATACCTTGAAAAATTCAGGTAATAACCAAAGGGTATGGCGCGGGTCTGCGCCATACCCTTTTTTCATTTCTTCTTTTCAGCTGAAACCATGTCCCGCGTTTCCAGCCAGCTCTGCATCTCCAGAAGTGCATTGGTCAGATGGTAGCGGCCGTCTTCGTACACGCCGTAGTCGCCGCCGCCGGCCATGGCCGACACAAACCTTACATTGTTGGCATACAGCAGCCAGACATCGCTCCAGCGTCGTTCGATGAATTCGTCAAACGGACTCCCCTTTTGGCCCGGCCCCTGGGCGTATCCTTTTGTCCAGGCACTGCTCACCAGGCCGGTGGCAGTCAGGACCTTGGCATTGGAAGTCTGGATGGTGTTGTCCAACCGTTCAAAGTGACTCTTGACCCACGAGGTGTCGTGGCAGCTCAGACAGGTGTTCTGCATGGTCTCCCGCCGAATTTTTTGTTCATCGAGTCCGATCAGATAGTCCTGGGCCAATCCACCCTCAAAGTCTGTGGGCAGCGAAAGACCGTCCTTGTTGCGAATCTTTGTGGTGTCCGGGTCCTTGGGGTACGGGTGCGCGTATATAAGTCCGAAAATACGCCTCTCCAGCCGATCGTTCATCTGGTGGGACCGTTCGTTAATTGTCTCACCGTCGGTATTGACCAGCAGACTGACATGACACGCGGCGCAGGTCGGAGCCGTAAAATCTTTGCCAACGGTCCAGGGTACCGCCTTAAAATTCCAGGTGCTGTTCATCCCTGAAAAGATATTCCCGTGTTTGCTGGCGGCGTACACCTTGAACGCGGGCACGTCGGGCCCTGAATGGCACTCCTTGCAGGTATAGGGTTTGCGGGCCATCTCGATGGAGAATTGATGGCGGGTATGGCAGGCCGAGCAGGCGCCCCGGCTGCCGTCCAGGTTTACACGGCCCACGCCCTGGTTGGGCCAACCTTTGATGATCGGGAATTCGAGTTCGCCCGCGTCGGTATCGCGGGTTTCCGTGCCGGTCACCTCCAGCCGGGTGCCGTGGCAGTAAAAACAGGCGTCCGCACGGGTGAGGTCATTGGCTGGACTGAAACCGATTTTGCCTCCAGCGATGTGGGTTTCGCCCAGAATGGTTCGCTGCAGATCCTGGTAAAGCGGATTTCCCGCCAGGTTATTCACGGCGTGCGACATCAGGTTTTTGTCGAACTGTGTTCTTTCCGTCACATGGCAGGTGGCACAATCACCCGGGCTGACAACCACATGAATCCGATACTCATTATGATCGAATGTATCCGCATGCGCTTCGGGTCTGAGGGTATGGCATTCAGCGCACCCGACAGCCTGGTTTTGCAGGGATTCAGGAACGGATTTGCTCGAAACCTTTTTGGCCGGTCCCTGTATTGCCATGGCCTTTTTGGGTGTTGTTTGGGCGTGGCGGCTGTTTCGCCAGTCTTCCACGATGCCCGGATGAATCGATGCATGACACTCAAGACATTCATTGGTCGCATCGCTAACAAGATCCTCACTGACTGCCGGCGCAGCCAGATGTGCCAGAATCCACATGACGACGATTATCGTGAGGCAGAATCGCTTCTTCATAACATCTCCTCAATTAAAGTTGGTTTGTGGTTTAGCCCGAATATTGCAGAATTTTCGAGAGGTCTTTTTATTATCTATAAAAACATATCATTATTTAACAAATTGCTTCAGATCGATAGGTGACAGTTTGTACCAAAAGCTATCAAACGGGCGGGATCAATGTCAATATACTTGTTCAACACCCAGGGGATGATTCCATTTGAGCAGAATTGATTTAAAGCAATAACGGAGAACCATGGTATCGTAAAAATATGCTGGATTTTAAAACATTATGGTAGTCTTTAACCATCAATAAGCAATAAAATCATTTTGGATCAACTCGATTAAATCGTCGCAATCTCGTTAAGAAAGTAAAAGTATATATATATCAACGAAATACAAAGGGGGAATTCATTTTAATGAAATCCGTGTTTGTGAATAGCACTCAATAGAAACTTTTAGTTGCAAATACGACCTAAATGCAATATTATGCAACCAATAACATTCAACTTTCGATAACAATTGATGCAGTTTTTAGGTTCAAAAAGGAGCATCATTATGCCGACAGCCGTTAAAATATCCGACGAACTCATCGCACAAGCCCGTGCTAAGTCAAAAATATTTAAAAGATCCATTGCCGGTCAAATCGAATACTGGGCACAGATTGGTCAAATCGTAGAGGAAAATCCCGACTTGCCGTTGCCTTTCATCCAGGACCTTCTTCTTGGAAAAGAACAAATACGCACCGGCATGGGAACGCCGTATGTTTTTGATGAGGGTGAATGAAAGCAATCACAGAGATCACTCAATCACCGCTTTTCGCCAAACAAAAAAAGAAGTTGCACAAGAATCGAATCAGAGATTTGGATAAAGCGGTTCGAACACTTGTAAAAGCGCCGGAAACAGGCCACCTTAAAAGCGGTGATTTAAGCGGAATTAGGGTATACAAATTCCAATCCCTCCAAGAACACGCCTTTCTTGCTTACGAAGTTGTGGAAAATCATCTCTACCTGTATGCATTTGGAACCCATGAAAACTTCTATCGCAGGCTCAAAAAATATTTAGACCGCTAAATTCTTTTCATTCGATCCAGAAATACTATCTATGATGGAACTCGTTCTTCAAAATTCTGAACGCAGTGCGTTCACTTTCGGGCAGGCCAAGTAAAAATTTCGCATAAACCATGAGGTTGGGTTTGCCCCCCCTTGCCGAATTCGGCCAAAGCCCCCTCTTTTCACTGAAATGAATTGAGGGGTTTTTATTTATTGTGGCGACTCTGCCTGCCCTGTTAAATTCTGCCAGTCTATTATCCGGGGTTTACTCCGTCAAACGCGGAGCCCTGTTTAATTGAGGCATTCGCCGATTTCAGTGGGTGAGAACCATTTAAACAGGGCGCCCGGATCATCGAAAGTGAATAATGTTGTTAGCAAATAACCGGAAAGGGATTTATTCAAGCTTGTCAACTACGTACCGAAATTCA
The DNA here is from genome assembly GCA_042573625.1 of Thermodesulfobacteriota bacterium. Taxonomy (GTDB): domain Bacteria; phylum Desulfobacterota; class Desulfobacteria; order Desulfobacterales; family UBA11574; genus JBHPCZ01. The sequence continues at coordinate 20,911 of JBHPCZ010000024.1, read as the reverse complement.
TACAGGTCAGACATATCAAAGGTTTTTGAGATTGAGGATATTTTCAGCTTAAGGTTGACTATCTCAGGAATTATCAGGGTGAAGAAACTGCCCATTCACCCTGAATTTTTCCGGCTAAGCATACAGAGTATCAATCCATTTTATTGCTTCTACATCGCTAATCTTGCCAAGATATCGCTCGGTCGTTGATAGATTTGAATGTCGCAATATGACCTTCGATACGATTTCGATGGGCACACCTGAGCGACTCGCATAAGTAGCTGCATGGCGTCTCAGATCATGTGGCCTGAGATGAATTCCCACCACACTACCTGCTTTGGCAACCATTTCCCTTGCAGCTTCATAACAAATCGGAAAAATGCGCTGATGGGATTGAATGTCTTTTTCCCTGATGTAATCTTTAAGCCTGTCGGCGAGCCTCTGGGGGATGAAAATGAATTCATGTTCCCTGCCGCTTTTGGGATCTTTTAGGGTTAGCCTTCGCTCATGAATATCTGAAGGGGTGAGCTTCAGCACCTCACTGATCCTCATCCCGCCCCTTGCCATCAGCTCCAGCATCAGCCGGTTTCTCGGCTTCGATGTTCTAAAAATAACCTCATCGACGGTTTCTTTCTCGATAATGTTCCAGTTATAAGAAGGTTTGGCCCTGAATAGCTTTTTCAACATGGGGGTGTCGCAAGGATTCCGGAATTCCGGATCTATGTGATTTTTAAAAAAGTTGAAAAATGCCAATAAATGGGAGTAACGAGTTTTTTTGGTTTGTCGCTTTCTCCCCTCTGTGGTCCGGTTCAGGAAAGAGAGAACCCTTTCGGTGGTTATATCCTCAAGGTTCTCGGACCCAAATTCCTCACAGAGTTGGTTAAGTACCAGCTTATACGCCCTGACCGTATTTTCTTTAGAATGAGATTTGTGATACTCCAGACAAAGTTTTGCAGCATTTGAAACTTTCATAGCTCTACCTCCTTTTGGTTTGAGGTTTATGGGAAAACGCTCCTGCCGTCTCTTTAGCTGTAAAACTATAGTTGGATAAACGCAAAAAAACTTAGTCGTATGAATAAAAGAACTATTGAGGAGCCTGATTAAAGCACCGTGAATTTAAAACCGGCTTGGAAGGAAACAAAATTGTATAAGATATTGTGTTGACGGGATGACCAGGTTTTCATTAAAATATTGAAACTGAGTGATAGATAGGTTTTTAGTATCACATCAGATTGTAATCATTAGATATATGGACTTTTTGCAAGGTATCTGGATTCTCAGTATCGAGAATGGACCACAATGTGTTGTCTCTACATCGTAAAGAATTGGTATCCTGTGGCCGGAATTTGCTCAAGATTTGTTAGTTGAGGTTGGGCCTGCAGAAAAGATGACAACAGCGCTGATAATATAGTTCGCATACTTCATGAGACCACCGATAGAATATTTATATTTCCTTCAATTGACACAAACCCATATTCTATTTATATTCGATTTTACTTCTTCTATTATCAAGCAGGACGGAGATACTATGCTAAAAACACGTTTTTAGAATCCGGCAAAGTGTGCTGAAGTCGGTGCTCGAAAGGTGTAAATGGCCATAAAACGGCACTTTCGTTTTGGAATTGCGCATTTTTTTATAAAAAAGCGAGGACTCAATGCCTTCAAAAAAATTACGAGTCGCATCAGGCGTCAGCCAACTAGACCACCTGATCGACGGGCTCTATATCGGAGATAACGTCGTCTGGTATGATGATGCCGGCAGTCTGGCCACCGTATACTGTCTGAACTTCATTCAAGCCTCCCAGGCACAAAACAGACCCCTTATCTACGTCAGCTTTGACCGTTCTCCGAAAAACCTTCTGGAAAAGCTGGGGACGCTTGCCAAAAACAAACAGTTAACTATTTTAGATTGCTTTACTTACGGGAAAGGCTCGGGTTCTAAAGTTTTTCTCAAGTTTTACGAGAATAAAAAATCCAAGTGGCCCTGCCAGATCATCAGGGTGGACGCCCCTCGGCAAATCGATCAGGTGATGGATGCCCTTTACGGTATCCATGGAACCTTGGTCGGTGACGTCCGATTTGTCTTTGAAAGCCTGACCGGCATGCAGGAATTGTGGGGCGGCGAAGAAAATCTTATCAATTTTTATTCGCACTCCTGCCCACGGCTGTACGAATTGAACACCATTGCTTACTGGATAATCGAAAAACGCGCCCACTCTCAGCGGCTCAGGGCCCAGATCAATCAAATCGCACAGGTTGCCATTGACTTATCCGTCAAAAGAGGCAAAACGTCTTTGACCATTTTGAAAGCTGAAAAGCGCGACTTGGATACATTGAACAAACCCTTCAATTACTGGAGCAAAGATTTAAAAATTAGATTTGATTCAGAAAAACGCTCAACCGAATGGTTTGACCTGGGAAAGCGTTTGAGAGAATTTCGAACAAAGCGTGGCCTCTCCCAAACCGAACTGGCAAAACTTGTCGGTGTGACACCGAGCACTATTTCCCAAGTGGAGAGCAACCTTATATATCCATCCTTGCCCGCACTTCTTAAAATGGCAGAAGTTTTGGCTGTTGCATTAGGTTCCTTTTTTAGCGAATCCGTGGATATAACCAACCGGATGATTTTTCCTGCTGGGGAAGCGGTGGATATAAAACTCCCGAATTTGCCGGAAAGAAATATTCAGGCAAAGCTACTGACACCTGTGGATTTCAAACTCAAAGCTGAACCCTACCTTCTTGAAATTCCGCCTAAAAAATCCCTGTCTTCGCATTTTTTCATCCATAAGGGAGAGGAAATCGGCTATTTGTTATCAGGGAAGCTTCAAGTGAAACTTGATAAATCCGTGCATAACGCCCGTTCAGGGGATGTGATTTATCTGACCTCCGAGATACCCTCCCAGTGGAAAAATCCTGGCCCAAGTACAGCCAGGTTGCTCTGGATAAAGATCAAGTAGTTACGAAGAATCGATAATACTCCCGTTTATAATCTTTCTGATCATTTTGCGGGTATTATGTAAGCCGGCAATATGGACACCTCCCCTTGGTCTCGCATGTAATTCGAGCCCGATTCTTACCAAAGTCCCTTTTCCAATTATATCTTTTATCAATATTTTCAAGTTCTCAGAAGATCTCGTGCATCCTTTTGTACTATAATTAGAACCAATATCCTATGAGGCGTTAAACGCCTGTTTTTCGATTTCCATGCCCTTACGAAAAAGATTTGAAAAAAACTTGACATCAATATGATTTTAAAGTACGCTTAAATAGTTGTAATTATTAATAAATACTAACTTTTATATTTAATTTTTAGTAGTACTAACATATTTTTAATCGCTACAGAGAGGAAGCATAGCAACACAGTACTTTACTGGGGAAACGCCATTATGCCTTAAGCGCAAAAAAATAAATAATGGCAACATCAACCAAGGAGGTACATCATGAGCATCAAAATTGCATTGATTGACAACGATCAGGCGGTACGGGTAAAAGTAGATCTTTCCCAGAACGGGCAGGACGATCTATTCGGAACGTTTCTCCGGCAGATTAAGCAAGAAATGGTCGCCGGCGAGACAGCATATCTTGAAATTGAGGATTCCAAAACAGATTCTATCACTTATGAGATTTCCCAGTTTGTATGATTAACAAGATTCCATTTGGATTTCAGAGGAGTTTGAACAGGCACAATTGTATAAATTGAGAAATCAGGTAACAGACAATCTGCCGAGAAGAATCTTTCCAAGACCGGGAACCCAAAGAGCTCTTACAAGAACTCTCCACAATCGAGTTTCGGTTGGCGGGGGAGATCAGATCCGAATTGACATACTTACAGTTATTACCTTCCAATGGATTACTTCGGCCTATTTTTCTAAAAAGTTGTTAAAACATTAATCTGATTTTTCTCTCCTCTTTTCGATTCTGTATTCATTGCTTGGTATACGCTTTAAATCCAAACTAAATGGTTAAAAAATGACAACAAAAAGAGATTATTTTGAACAAGCAAAAGACAGCGCTACTGATATTGAAAAAGCGAAATGCTCAAATTGCAACCGGAAATTAAGCTCTCCGAACAAGTGGGTAGGAGACCGAGACAGCGTATTGTGTGAAGGTTGTTATCAGGATTTAGCTTTTCCTTTTTTCAATAACACCTATGAATTGAGGCTTACATAGAACACTAAAACTTCAAAAAGCGAAAACCGAGTAAGGTCTTTTAAACCGGTTGTTCGCTTTTCTCACTTTTTATTCGTATTTATCATGTCTGAGATTTATTTCTCCAATTATCAATTGCAGGATAACGTCTGTTACTTTTTGTATATCGGCGAACTGAAAAATTACGGTCTAAATATCTTTCTCAAAGAAGCGCTTTCGAACATTCATAACCGTCGGTTCGATTTCATCTCAATTGTGCCCGACGTATTTGAACAGTATAACTATAACAATTTGATCGTCGTTAATCCATTGGCAGGAGAGTACTGCACTCTCTATGATCGTAATGTCAGTTGTAGAATTCCGGCAAGCACTTTTTTAACCAGCGTCTCAGAAAGTCAGCACGTTAAAGATCTCGTTCATAGACTTCTTCTAAGACAGAACAACCTCTACATCTACATGTATGAGAGCATGCCGGAAATGACGCTGGACGCTATTCCGGGTGTTGCTCTTCTGGGTCCGGACAGCAAAATTGCCAGAAAACTCAACAGCAAAACATACCAATACATCAGTCTAAAAGACCACGTTAATGTAGTGGACTTTTGCATCTGCAATGGACTGGATGACCTGAAAATAACGACGAATGAGCTCTGGCACCAATGGGAAGACGGTATTTTTGTCAGTTTGGAATACAGCGCTGCTGGAACAAACAGCATTATTGCCCACAACCCCCATGATATTTCTGTTAGATTCCTTGAACAGAATGCAACCTACATTATCAGCCGGAACATCCCGCACAATTTCGACCCTACGGTTCTGGCCGTGGTTGCCAATGAAAATGACATATATATTGCGGGAGTCGCGGACCAGCGCATCGAAAACGGCACACGGTTTGCCGGTTCTACTTTTCCAACCCGGCTTTCAGAAGAAACCGTCGTTACATTGGAAAAATACACACGTAAAGTTGGAATATGGTTGGCCAAAGAGGGATACAGAGGCATTTACGGTTGTGATTTCCTGGTAGACGATGAAGGCGAGGTTTTTTTCCTCGAAGTCAACGCGAGGAAACAGGGGACAACAATGGAATTTTGCTGCACACTGGAACAATCACTTCCTCCCGGTTCACCCATGCTCCCAGAACTGGAATTCTATGCGGTGACCGAAGGCAGATTCCCTGGAAATACCATCGAGATGAAAAACAATGTAAAGAACATAAACTGGGGAACCTATAATTATAAAATCGACGACATGATCTTCACTGAAGGCTATATCCCCCAAGGTTCACATGAGCGTGAAGCATTTCGGAAAGTGGCCGAAAATCTCTTGCACAAAGACTTTCTAATACTGGAGCACATTGGGAATGACTTCATTGTGGCCCAGGGTTCTTTTCTGGGCCGTGTCGTCGCATTGGGTCATGACCAGATAGGTGTCCAACAGGGACTCCAACTGGGCCAAAAAACCATCTCGTTAACAATCAGTGAAACTCTACAGGAGACACCTATATGAACTATAGAAAAGAAGAAGAAACACAACTGGATCATTTCACCCGAGGTCTGTTGGAGGATCTTTTTACCCCGACAAATGGGACTTCAACGTACTCGACTGACCTGGCCAATGAAGTAAAGGAACTTCTTGAGCAATCCAACAGTACTGAATTGACATCCCCGATCACTCGCCTTTTTACCAGACTCAAGGAAATAAAAAACACTGTGGGCCTTCGTCCAGATGATTTTGGCATTTCCAGAGAGGCACTGACGTTTCTCTGTGAAAAACATAAAAAAATAGATGAACACGGTGTTACAGTGGGCGGGAGGGTCAACGAAGCCCTTTTGATTGTAGAAAAAGCAAACAAACGGATTGAAAACTATCTCACAACGAAAGACACGGAAGCTCCCAGCGGCATCGAACTATGGGATAAAATATGCGAAAACATCGACCGAATAAAATCCATTCTGAATATTGATAACGAAAATTGGAACTCCTATTCAGGACAACTTAAACACTGTATCGATTCCGTAGAGAAACTGTCGAAAATCATTAATCTGCCTGCCGAAGTTATCGGGGAGATCGGAAAGGTGACAAAAACCTTTCGGATGCGACTGACACCCTACTATGCCAGTCTGATCCAGCCGGGAAAGACAAACGACCCTGTTCTACTCCAGTCTTTACCCACCGGCGAGATGATTGACAATGTCGGCATAGAAATACCACCGGTCGCTGCCGACCATTCGCCGGCAAGGCTTATCGACCAGTTCTATCCACGGGTGCTGACCATAAAGGCAACCAACATGTGCGCTATGTACTGCACCCACTGCCTTCGCATCGCCCACATCGGCAAAAAAGACCATATCTACACTGACAGCGCCTATGAAGAGGCTCTGGATTATATTCGGAACAACCCGCGCATCCGAGATGTCCTCATCACCGGTGGTGATGCATTTGTTCTACCCAACAGAATAATTAAAAAACTATTAAACAACCTGGACAACATCGATCACGTAAAGATGAAACGCTTGGGTACGCGGATCCCGGTAACCGTGCCCTGGCGGGTCGATACTGAGCTTCTGGAAATTTTGGGAGAGAGCAATGATGTCAAGCCGGTAAGGGTGGTTACACAGATCAATACCGCACAGGAAATCACCCCGCTTTCCAGAGATGCCTTCAAGCAGATATCTAAAAGCGTCAGCGCTGTACTCAACCAGGCGGTGCTTCTAAAAGGCATCAATGACACAAAAGTAAAAATGTGGAAACTGTGTGAAACCATCCACGAAAGTTATGTCCGGCCTTATTATGTCTTCAACTGCAGCTATCGAAATCCCCAGTTTGCTCATTTTAGAGTTCCTGTTGAAAAGGGTCGATATATCGTGGAAAGCATGTACGGCAACATCACCGGAGATGCCATCCCGAGATACATCGCTACGGCCGGTGGAAAAATTCCGCTCCACAGAGACAATGTTATCAATCGCAACGGAACTGATCTCATATTGAAAAAACCCTGGAACGATGAAGAAATAAAATATCCGGATGCAGACCCTGAAAAATACGCTAACCCGAATTTTTCATTTGCGAGGTAATGATGAATATAGAATCCCGCGTTATTTCCTATATTAAAACGCATACAACAGACATGTTTTCCCTCCTTGAAAAAATGGTCCTGATTCAGAGCGGCAGCCATAACAAAAAAGGAGTGGACCGTGTTTCCAACCTGATAAAAACCTTTTTCCAATCCAACGGCACCTCGTGCCGGGTGATTGAGCAAACCGAATTCGGAAATCACCTCGTTGTTAAATCCCTATGTGAAGAGTATTCCGAGAAACAGATACTTTTAGTGGGACATATGGACACCGTATTCCCCAAAGACACCGATTTTAATTGGTATAAAGAAGACTCTGCCAAATGTTACGGTCCAGGTGTGATTGATATGAAAGGGGGTTTGGTGGCGGGGATCTTTGCGCTAAAAACTTTGGATTCAATCGGACTCTTAAAAAAAATACCCATAACATTTATTTTCAACTCCGATGAGGAGATCGGTTCACCCAACTCCAGGACAATCATCAAGGATGAGGCCAATAAAAGCGCTTGCGCCTTTGTTCTGGAAAACGGCGGCCTGGAGGGAGAAGTCGTCACCGGCCGGAAAGGGAATCTTGTTATCAAGCTTAATGTCATCGGCAAAGCCGGCCATGCCGCTTTTGCAGACAAAAACAAAACCAGCGCCATTCTGGAACTTGCTCACAAAATAATCGAAATCGAATCTCTCAATGATTTTGAGAGGGGGATCACAGTAAATGCGGGAAAAATTGAGGGCGGTATCGGGCCCAATTCGGTTCCGGATCGCGCAACTGCTTTTGTCGATTTAAGGTTCTACCGGCAGTCCGGCTATCCGTTTTTGAAAAAACAGATAGAGGAAATTATTGAAAAACCAAATATACCGGGGACAACATGCGATCTGCAAATTATCAGCAGTAGACTCCCCATGGAACAAAACGGCACCAACAGAAAATTATTTCGAACGACAAAAGAGGTGGCGGAAAGCCTGGGCTTTCCGATAAAAGAGGAATTCAGATATGGCGTTTCCGACGCCAACATCATTGCCGAGCAAAATGTTCCTGTCCTTGATGGTATGGGTCCAGTTGGTGCGAAAGACCACAGTAAGGATGAATATATGGTCAAAGAGAGCCTCTCACAAAGATCAGCGTTACTCGCCGCTTCCATAATTGAATGCTCGGAAAGATATCTCAAGAAAAATGGCAATTAAGCAAGGTAGTATGATGGATTATTTAGACAAGCCTCGCGAGGCATGTGGAATATTCGGAATTTACGAACACCCTGAAAGTGCAAGGCTGACTTATTTCGGTCTGTATGCACTTCAACACAGGGGCCAGGAAAGCGCTGGAATCGCCATTACCCGGGATAAAAGTATTGTTGATCATAAGGGTATGGGTCTTGTCCCGGATGTTTTTAAAGCAAGACACCTGAAGCAGTTAAGCGGTGGAAGCGCCATCGGACATGTGCGATATTCCACTACCGGGAGCTCAATACTATCCAATGCTCAGCCGTTTGTCGTTTATCACCGAAAAAAATCGTACGCCGTGGCCCATAACGGAAACCTTGTCAATGCCCTTCATCTGAAAAACGAACTTGAAGAAGCGGGTTCAATTTTTCAAACAACCATGGACAGTGAGGTCTTGCTTCATCTCTTAGTCAGCAACCTGAAGAAAGGTTTTGAACAAGCCCTGGTTGATACTGTATCCACAATGAAAGGGGCGTTTTCATTTATTGTACTGACAAGCAGGGGCGAAGTCATCGGGATCAAGGATCCGAACGGTTTCAGACCCTTATGCCTGGGAAAGCTAAATGGCCACTATGTGCTGGCATCCGAAACCTGCGCCCTTGATCTTGTTGAGGCTGAATTCATACGGGAGCTTGATCCGGGAGAGATCGTTATTATAGATGAGGACGGTATCAAAAGCATTCATTTGCCCGCTGCATCCCATCGATCTTTTTGTATTTTTGAGCTCATCTATTTTGCGAGGCCGGACAGCACAATATTCGGACAGAATGTTTACCTGACACGGAAGGCGCACGGTCGGCGTCTTGCTCAAGAATCACCGGTTGATGCAGACCTGGTGATGCCTTTTCCGGACTCGGGAACTTATGCGGCATTGGGTTTTTCAGAAGCCTCCGGTATCCCGTTTGAAATGGCCATGATCCGGAATCACTATGTTGGAAGAACATTTATTCAACCTACCCAGAGCATGCGCGACTTTGGCGTGAAGGTAAAACTGAACCCGGTCATGGAGCTTTTAAAGGGACGGGAGATCATCATTATTGAAGATTCCATTATCAGAGGAACTACGGTTAAAACAAGGGTTAAAGCGTTGCGGGGTATGGGTGTCAAACGGATTCACATGCGGGTGGCAGGTCCGCCGCATCGTTTTCCCTGTCATTATGGTATCGATTTTTCAACAAGAGGGGAGCTGATTGCGTCAAGCAAGTCTGTTAGTGAGCTGAAAGATTTTTTAGGGCTCGATTCCCTTTCTTATCTCAGCCTTGACGGACTTTTAACGTCTACCGGCGTTAAAAATCCGGAAAACAATTTCTGCAAGGCATGCTTTGATGGATGCTATCCGGTGGAATTCGACGAATTGTTGTCCAAAGACTGCCTGGAAAGACGGTAGTCCGAATTAGTAATATTGGGGGACTAAGCTTAGGATAGCTTCTATTTAGCTTGGTTCGCTCACAATTGGAATAGTGGAACAATAGAACGAAGGGCATAACTGCATGGGACATGGCGCATAGCCAAAAGCTAAAAATACCACGAGCCATAATTCTGCGCTTAGTATATACGCTGCCAGAAGAATAACAAATATAATACTTAATTTCAATATGATGTGGAATTCTCGAAGCGTTTAATTGAATCTGGAGTGAACATATATGGCGAACAACACGAAGTATATCTTTGTTACTGGTGGGGTCCTCTCATCACTCGGCAAAGGGCTGGCTTCCGCAGCGATTGGCGCGCTTCTCGAATGCCGCGGGTTAACGGTTACGATCCAGAAACTCGATCCATATATCAATGTTGACCCAGGAACAATGAACCCTTTTCAGCACGGCGAGGTTTTTGTCACCGATGACGGAGCGGAAACCGATCTGGATCTCGGTCATTATGAACGCTTCACCAGCGCAAAGCTGGGCCTGGATAACAACTTCACCACCGGAAAAATTTATCACTCGGTTATTACCAAGGAGCGGAGGGGCGATTACCTCGGGGGTACTGTCCAGGTCATTCCGCACATTACGGATGAGATTAAAAACAGCATAAGGCTCGTGGCCGATGGCGTGGACGTCGTTATTGTGGAGATTGGGGGGACCATCGGCGACATAGAGAGCCTCCCTTTTCTCGAAGCCATCCGCCAGTTCAAGGCTGACACGGGAAAAAATAATTCGGTTTATATTCACCTCACGCTGGTCCCGTATATTGCTACTGCCGGGGAGGTTAAGACCAAGCCGACGCAGCACAGCGTTAAGGAGCTTCGAAGCATCGGTATTCAGCCGGATATACTTTTGTGTCGAACAGACAGATACCTGACGAATAGTATCAAGTCCAAAATCGCCCTTTTTTGTAATGTCAGTGAAGACGCGGTGATCACGGCCAAAGATGTGGATTGTATATACGAAGTGCCCCTGATATTCAACAAGGAGGGCCTGGATAACAAAATTGTGGAGATGCTCAATATATGGACACGAGCACCCAAGCTCGACGCCTGGGAGGAACTCGTCCGGAATGTCAAATCACCCGAGCATTCCGTAACCATCGCAATTGTCGGAAAATATATAGATCTCACAGAGTCTTACAAGAGTTTAAACGAGGCACTTGGCCACGGCGGAATCACCAATAATTGCCGGGTTGATCTCGTCTTCATTGACTCGGAAAAGATAGAGGATAATAACTGCGGGAAAATTCTTGCTGATGCCGATGGGATTCTGGTGCCGGGTGGATTTGGATCCCGGGGAATTGAAGGTAAGATTTGCGCCGCAAGATACGCCAGGGAAAACAGGGTCCCGTATTTTGGTATTTGCCTCGGCATGCAGATTGCCGTTATTGAATACGCGCGCGCTGTTGCGGGTATGGACGGTGCCAACAGTGCGGAATTTGACCCTGAAACTTCATATCCTGTCATATACCTGATGTTGGAGTGGTACGATGACAAAACCGGAACGTATCAAAAACGGGATGTTCACTCCAACAAGGGGGCGACCATGCGCCTTGGCGCCTACCCCTGCCGTTTAGAGAAAGGGACACTTGCCCACAAAGCCTATGCCGTGGATGATATTTCAGAGCGGCATCGTCACAGATACGAATTCAACAACGTGTACAAGGAGAAGCTTGAGGATAACGGATTGGTTGTCAGTGGTGTTTCACCGGATGGTGAACTGGTTGAGATCATTGAGGTCAAAGATCATCCGTGGTTCCTCGGATGCCAATTCCACCCGGAGTTCAAATCCCGCCCAATGGAGCCCCACCCGCTGTTCAGGGAATTTATCCGGGCGTCACTGGAGAACCGGCAGGGAGGGGGGAAGGGTGTTCAAGGGGAATAAGTAGAAGCTATCTTAAAAAGGCATATGACGCCCAATGGCGTCGTTACCTCATGCGGCAACGTGGCTTCGCCTGATTTGCATATTAATGTCTACCCTTTCATATTGAGGGGTATTACGCTTGTTGGTATTGCCTCACAGAGTTGCCCTATGGAATTTCGTTGTAGAACATGGGAAAAAATAGCCAAAGAATGGAAACTGTCTGTTCTAGATCGACAGACTTCCGTATGCGCACTTGAAGATTTGGATATCGAAATAGATCGCATTTTAGCAGGAAAGCAAAAAGGTAGGGTGATCGTCGATTTGGATAGATAAGAACAGGTACGTCATTAAGATAAAGGGATTGATTATACGGTTGTTTTGGTGGTGATAACTGCAATTAGATGCAGATATCAAGTGCCTCAGTTGTTTTGTGATAACCCAATACCATATCACTAAATGGTAGTTTCGACGATACTTGCTATTACACACCTTCGATCCAATCGATATGATTATGTGATATCATCATCAAAAATACCTTTTTCCGACATTTTTGTTTTACTGAAAGTATTAGATTTGAAGTTATTAATATGGGCGGGAAGGTCTTTAAGAATTAGTCGGTCCATGCAAAATGCAAGATTTGAGTATGGTTGAAGTTTTTCCGTTGAGATTGCAGGAGTATAGTTTTTGGGAAAATGTGGATTTAAAGAAAGTAGTTTATGCTATGTTTGAACCGAGCTGATGACTTCAACCTCACGGAGTGGAAGTCGTCTGAATTAAAGGCTTCCTTCCTCACTTGGCATTACTAAGCGGGTTTTTATTTTAGTGTGTAGCGTTTCAAAATCTTGCATTGTTATTCTGCCTTTTTTCCGATAATAAAGCATAAACTCGATCTCTGTTTGACATTATTCTTCCCTTTGCCTGTAATAAGCATTGCTCGACGTCACTTTTTAAAGATTACAGTCGAGCAATGCTTATGATAGATTTCGATATTAGACTACACCTGCGTTATGCAAGTAATAACCAATGGTGGTTATTACGCCCACGGCGACAATAGCTACAACAGCGATTTTTACATAGTCTGATTTCATTTTCTGTCCTCCTTTCTTAACTTTTTTGGTAATAAAGCATCAGCCCGATCCATGCGATACTTGCCGTCACAACAAATACCCCGCCGACGAAACTTCCCATGGTCCATCTAAGCCAAGAACAGCCAATACAATTGCGCCACCAACAGCGCCCACTAAACCTCCCTTAATTTTCTCCCAATTAATTTGAATTCTTCCTCTCAATTAAAGTTTAAATCATGACCATTTTGGCTTCCGCCTTTCTTTGGAACAATATAAAAATAACACACTTGAATTGCGAAAGCCTTTCCCGAAGATTACAATTTTGAAATTTTTGGGACCCTAATAAGAAGTGATTTTTTTGGTGTTTTATTGAATTGAGGGAAGGGAAATTGTGAAGGTTGACCCTTTTCCAGGATCACTTATAACATCAATCCGGCCGTTGTGGGCACTAATTATTGCCTTGACCAGGCTCAGGCCGAGTCCAAGTCCTTTTTGGGAGCGGCTGTGATCACTCCTAAACAAGCGATTCCATATTTGGGAAAGATCTTTTTTTAAAATGCCAACACCGGTATCCTTTATGCAGATGACAAACTCTCCTCTGTTCTGGTAAGATTCAATTTTAACTTGCCCACCGGAAGCGGTATATTTGATGGCATTATCTAAAAGGTTTGCCAGGGCCTGGCTCAGCCGGTTGGAATCAACAGTTGTATACAACTCATCAGGAGCATTTACATTAAGCTTCACCCCTTTTTCTTCAGCCACATACTCGTACATATCGACTACTCTGGCCAGCAATGAGGAAATATTCACAAATTTTCGATCAAGGCTTAGTATCCCGGTTTCTGCTTCGGAAATATCCATGAGTATGACTAACATGTTGAGGATACGATCTGATTCTTCAATGCAATCTGACAGTGCTTCCCTGTAAAGATCAACATTTTGGTCCACCTGTAACGCCTTCTCTGCAATATTGCGTAATCTGGTCATGGGAGTGCGTAGGTCATGCGCCACATTATCCAACGAACCCTTCATGCCGTCAATAAGTGAACTGATTTTGTTCAGCATTTCGTTAAAGAGTCGGGATAGTTCATCCAATTCGTCGCCGGTGTTGGATCTCTGAACACGAGCCTTCATCTTGCCGATTTCTATAGACTGAACGGTCTGGATAATATGACGGATGGGCCTCAAAGTCCGGTCTGCAAGAAACCACCCGCCTAAAAGTCCTAATAAAACCAAAGGAAACATAACTATCAAAAAGGTCTTCCGAAAACGCTCCAGAATCCCTTCAAGATCCTCAGTGCTGATGCCCACCTGAAGCCAACGTCCATCATGCAAACGGCTTGAAGTTATGATAAGATTGTAATCATCTTCAGTTGCTGGCAGTTGGATCCATGATTTGTTATCATTTAAAGTAAATTTTTCGATTAGATTTAGATCAAATTCTTTCCATAAATTTGGTGAAGAGATATAAAGGGTACGGTTCGAGCTCTCAGCAATGCGGATAAAGAAAGGCTTTTTTCTGTGGAACTTGTTGTATTCCGCCACTTTCTTTTCAAGCGACGTCAGACCTCCGAGATCATAATTTGATTCAAGTTCGTTTAGCTCTGATAATATTTCTTCTCGATCTTGTTTTTTGAGTGCTGATGATAGAAAGAAATAGGCGACAATTAGAAGCAGGGTCGAACTTAAAATAAAAAAGGCTGAGTACCAGACAGATAGTCGGAAGCCGCTTGATTTATATGTCTTTGGAAGGATCTTTAAAAACATAACCAACGCCGCGGATAGTATGAATCATTTTTTGGGGAAAACCCTTTTCAACCTTGCTTCTCAATCTGCAAACCAGAACATCCACCACGTTTGTCTGGGGATCAAAATGGAAATCCCAGATATGTTCCAATATCATGGTTTTGGAAACAACCCTCTCAGGATTGCGCATTAGATATTCCAGCAGGGCAAACTCACGAGGTTGTAATTCGATCTTTTTGTCAGACCGTATGACTTCCCGCTTCAGCAGATCTAAGGAAAAATCACCGTATGTTAGACTGGAAGGTTCGACCATTCCGCTCGATCTACGAATCAGCGCCTGCACCCGCACCAATAGTTCGGAAAAAGAAAAGGGTTTAACAAGATAATCGTCCCCACCTTTTTGTATCCCTTTGATTCGGTCACCCAGCGAACGTTTGGCGCTTAATATCAACACAGGTGTGTTGACACCTTGGCGTCTGAGCTCCCCAATGAGGCCAAGTCCATCCAATTCAGGCAGCATGATATCAACAATTGCCACATCATAAGTAACAGCGAGGGCCAACTGGAGACCTTCTTTCCCATCTGCAGCATGGTCAACGGCAAAACCTGCCTGTCTAAATCCATTTATAATAAAAGAAGCTATTTTGGAATCATCTTCCACTATAAGTAAACGCATGTGCACAATTTCCTCGAAATTATTTATAGATCAGAAAGACATTTTTAATGAGAAACAGATATTCGAACAAACATATAAGATCACCAAAAGGCCTGGTTACAGGGCCATTTTTATTCCAATTTTTGATTTAACTAACAAGTATAGCCAAATAGCGTGAAAAAATTGTATATCACATGATAATTACAACACAATTTCTTTCAAATTACAATTCGGTAATGGTTGTGTTTGTTTTGATGACCTGACATAAAGACTCTGCTTTTGCTTGGGCTTGATATTATCTTCTTAATTGTGACAGGACAGACTTGACTTGACAGGTTGATAAAAATTGGACGGTCAGATACTTTTACAATTACAAATCTCGAACTTCTATAGCACCTCAATATTCAACATCACGATATGGATTGTTGAACTGGCATGCTTGGTGATATCTGCAATTTATCAAGGCGGCATAGAACCCCTCAATTCCTTTGATACCTCATGAGTACCACAATCGGATAAATCCTCACAACGATTCCTGCAATATCATCTGCATATCACAGTCGCATCCAAACCTTTGATAAGAGAATAATATCATAGAAATCGTGGGATTTGAAACCTAGGATAAAAGGTCAGGTCCGCTCTTGACTCTTTCAGGGCTGATTCCCCTTTACCTGTTCTTCCTTTTCACTTATTTCACGTAAGCTTTTCGCTTTCAAAAAAGTGGATCTTCAAATGTAAAAACAATGGCTCAAAAGGCGGTGTCGAGTATCAGGCAGAAATTCAGAACAGGTTCAGGCAGGAACAGGTAATCAGCAACGGGTCAGAAGTGGTGTCGGATGAGGTGTCGAAGTCCCCATGTATTTATTTGCTCGTTTTCATCTTTTTGTCATAGGCTCTTTGTTTTTCTTTTACCGTAAAACCAATTTTCTTCTTGGGTGTTTGTTCAGTTTCCAGAAATTGTTTGATGGCATCGAAAACGATCTGGAACTGCTGATCATACTTTTTCTCCATGGATTCGATTTTCCGCTTAAGATCCTCATGAGTGGAAAGCATTTTTCGAAGTTGCGTAAAAGCTCGCATTATTTGTATATTTACTTGAACGGCCCTTTTGCTCCTTAAGACAGAAGAAAGCATTAGTACACCATGCTCTGTAAAAGCCATGGGTTTATATCTTAAGCCCATTTTATCTCCATTGGAGGTGCCAAATTGGCACCTCCAATCCTCCATCTCTTTTTTGGACAATTCAAACATAAAATCATTGGGAAATCGGTCAACATTACGTCTAACTGCCCTTTTTAGAATTTTTGTTTCAACACCGTACAGCTCCGCCAGATCCCTGTCCAGCATCACCTTTATACCGCGGATGAGGTAAATTTTACTTGTAATGACTTCCACAGGAACCAGCGATGCCATTTAAGTGCCCCTTGTTATCTATCCGTTTATTTAATTCTTATCATCCGCATTGTATGAAAGCCTTATAAGTATCAAAAGCCATGCCGGACATTAATCTCCTCATATCTTAAACATTTCAGAAAATTCGAACTGTTTCATGCACAATTTTTTGTGCAGTGTGCACAGTTTCTTGTGCAGGCCCGAACCTCTGTTTATTTTCGTACCACCTTCCACTTGCCAAAAATCTGCTCGATCTCCAGCACCTCTTCCCGACTGTCTTTCACCCCTTTATCGGTAAGCACCAGGTCCCAGATCCGCCCGGTGGGCGTCAGCAGGCGCCTGGAAAAGTCCGGGTTAACATCGTTAACGAATCCCGTGACCGTACGCCAAACACGACAAATTGACATTCGGCATTTTCTTCTTACTTTTCTGATTAAAAACCGTTTCTTTTAAACAAAGGATCAAACCGTTCAAAACTGTGAAAATACAATTTCAAAATATTGTCGACCAGATCAGCAAGGTCATTCTGGGCAAACAGGAACAGATCAGCCTGGCACTGACCTGCTTGTTTGCCGGAGGACACCTGCTGATTGAGGATATCCCCGGAATCGGCAAAACCACCCTGGCCAAGGTGCTGTCAAGATGTCTGGGACTCAATTTCCGGCGCATCCAGTGCACCAGCGACATGCTTCCGGGAGACATCCTGGGCGTCTCGATTTTCGATAAAAAGGACAGCAGTTTTGTTTTTCATCCGGGCCCGATATTTACACAAGTGCTCCTTGCGGATGAGATTAACCGGGCAACGCCCAAGACACAAAGCGCCCTGCTTGAAGCAATGGAAGAGCGTCAGGTCACCATAGAAGGCAAGACCCGGTCTCTGGAGAAACCGTTTTTCATTATTGCCACCCAGAACCCCATTGAACAGTCCGGAACCTTTCCCCTTCCCGAATCCCAGCTGGACCGTTTTCTGATGCGTATCAATCTTGACTACCCGGATCGGGCGGCCGAAAAACAGCTATTAAAACAGGGAGAGGTCAAAAGCACGCTTTTCAACCTCGATCAATGCCTTTCATCCGAAAAAGTGTTGTTAATCCAAAAGGCGATCACCAAAGTCCATACATCGGATGCACTCTTGGAATACGTTCAGGACCTTTTGAACTTTACACGAACGGCCCCTTACTTTTCCATCGGACTCTCTCCAAGAGCCGGGCTCGCCCTTTTGCGGGCAGCCAAATCCAGCGCGTTTCTCCAGGGCAGAGACCATGCACTGCCCGAAGATGTGCAAAAAGTGATGCCCTGGGTCGTCGGTCACAGGCTCCGTTCCCGGGGTGATCTCGCAGAGATTCCCAGAGACAGGCTAACCGCGCTGATGATGGAGATTCCCATTCCATAATGAGAGGTTTTCGCTTCAAACGAATCCGAAAAAAATTCTCAGCAACACCTTCCGTTAAGTTACCCCAGACCTTGACCAGAAAACGGGTCTATATTCTTCCGAATCGGTACGGCTGGATGTTTATCCTCGTCCTCTTTGCCTTGCTGGTCGGTTCCGTAAACTATAAAAACAACCTTGGATTTATGCTCACTTTTCTTTTGAGCGGCATGTTCATCGTGTCCCTTTTATATACGTACCGGAACCTTTCAGGAATTCAGGTACGCTCGGTTACCGTAAAGCCGGTGTTTGCCGGAGAACGGGCGGTTTTCAAATTCCACGTCCGAACAGACGCCCCTTCCCGGGCGGTTGTTGAGTTCGCGCTCTTAAACGGCGAGGAAACGAATAAAGATCTTGCCGCTGATTCGGATAACTGGATTGACGTTTCGGGTGTTACCGAACAAAGGGGATTTTTCAAGCCGGGAAGCCTTCGAATTTCCACCCAATATCCCCTGGGACTTTTTCGGGCGTGGTCCCGGCTGCATCTGGACACGCAATGTCTGGTGTTTCCAAAACCCCTTCACGGCCCTTTCGAACCGTTATATGATTCACCCTCAAACCACGAAGAAGGCCGGCAAGGCGGCCCCGGTGTCGAAGATTTTCAGGGACTCAGATCCTATAAGCCGGGAGACCCCCTTCAGCACGTCTCCTGGAAAGCCTACTCGCGAGGGCAGGGCCTTTTTACCAAAGAATTCGTGGGGCAGATCGGATCTTCCACTACACTGGACTGGCGTGCCGTCAAAGAACCCAACACGGAACGCAAACTATCCCGCTTGTGCGACATGGTGATTAAAGCACACCGGCTTAACATTGCCTACGGGCTCAAGCTGCCTGGAAAAACAATCGATCCGGATCGGGGTGAAGCGCACAGGCAAAAATGTTTAAAGGCACTGGCACTGTATGCCTTTCCGACAGGCAACTCATGAACAATACGGGCAAAACAAATATTCTGCCGATTCTCGGTGTTCTCTTCATCGCCATTTCGCCGCACATGATGCGGCTCCCTGTATGGATCGTGCTTTGGTGCCTGGGGCTGTGGGGATATGTCTTTCTGTCGATAAAACATCATTTTCGCCGGCCAAACCGAACCGCATTAGCCATCCTAACCTTGGGTGGTGTTTCGGGCGGCCTGATGACCTTTGGCTTTGCCTTCAGCCTCGACACGGGGGCCGGACTTCTCTCTATACTATTGGGCTTGAAACCGATGGAAATCCGTACCCACAGAGATAAAATGGTGACCCTTTTTCTAATCTATTTTTTGGTCATCACCAACCTTTTATACGTCAATTCATTGCCCATGACCTTGTATCTTTTCGTGTGTGTGCTGTTGATAACGGCGGTTCTCATCCATATCAACCATCCCCGGAACAGCCTCAAGGCCAATTTGCGTCTGTCATCATTGATCATGGTACAGGCGCTGCCGTTAATGATCGTCCTTTTTTTTCTTTTTCCCAGGATCCAGGGCAGCCTGTTTGCAATAAAGCAGAAACAAACAGGGGTAACCGGTTTTACGGATCAACTGACACCGGGAAACATAGCAAACCTCGTTCGCAGCAACATCACCGCTTTTCGGGCGGAATTCACGGGAGACACCCCTGAACCGGATCGTCTTTACTGGCGGGGTATCGTTTTTTGGAACTTTAACGGCAGAACCTGGACCCGGGGCATACAGGTCCCCGATCGGCTGCCGCCGCTTACCCGTGAAAATGTCGTCGAATATACCCTCACATTAGAACCTCATGGAGAAAAATGGCTTTTTGCCCTGGATCTTCCGGTGTCGAAACCTGCCTTTGCAACGATGAAGGGCGATCAGATTCTGATGGCAAATCAAAAGCTCAAAAATAGAGTTCAGTATACCATTCAATCCGGCAGTGTTCACGATACCGGGCAGTTGAAATCATGGGAAAGAAAGGCACTGGATCTTCCTGTTAATGGAAATCGAAAAGCGCTAGCCCTGGCCCAAAAATGGGTTTCTGAGGGGGGGACACCGGAAGAAATAATAGCGCGTGCGCTCGCGTTCTTTGGGAAAAATGATTTTTCATACACCCTGAATCCGCCCCTTCTCGATAAAGATCCGGTTGATGATTTCCTGTTCAGAACCCGAAAGGGATATTGCGGGCATTATGCTTCGGCCTTTACTTTTCTCATGCGCGCCGCGAATATTCCATCCCGTGTCGTTGCCGGATACCTGGGCGGCGAGATTAACCCGTATGGAGATTATCTGATTGTCCGGCAATCCGATGCCCATGCCTGGTCGGAAGTATGGATCGAGTCAAAAGGATGGACAAGGGTAGACCCCACATCCGCCGTGGCGCCGGAAAGAATCGACCAGGGCATGTCGGCGGCACTTACGCCTGAAGATATCAGAAGCCTGTCCACATCTCATCACCTCGGGATGGCAATCAAGGGGTGGAAAACCATTGCATTGGGGTGGGACGCACTAAACAACTATTGGAACCGATGGGTGATGGGGTATTCATACAGCCGGCAGAAAACGATCCTCTCAAAAATCGGCATAGAAATCGGATCATGGAAAGGCTCGGCCAAAGCAATGCTTCTGGCCGTTTCCCTCGCCGGGCTATTTATTTTATCCTGTTATTTTTTTATTGTTTTTAAAAAAGCCTCCCGAAAACGAGACGCCGTTCAACAAATATATACGGCCTTTTGTACAAAACTTGGAAAGGCGGGGTTTCCCCGAAGACCCGAACAGGGTCCTCTGGATTACGCCCGGATGGTGAGCTCGGCAAGAAAAGATCTCGAAAAAAGAACCCGTGATATTATCGATCTGTATATTCGCCTGCGATATGATCGCGGCGGTGATCAAGACGCGCTCAAGCACTTTAAACTGCGGGTTAAAAATTTTGATCCGCAGAAATAATCGGATGTTACGGTGGAATCTTCAATGGCCTTGCTGAATAT